>JADCJL010000356.1 GCA_020247055.1 Acidobacteriaceae bacterium
GACCTCGACGCCTCCGAAGATCAGCTCGATTTCCCCATCGTCTACACCAACGGCAAACTCGGCGTCGACACGCTCGATCTCGCCGTGGCGCCTGTCGACCTGCAGCCGCTGTTTGAAACCATCATCAGCCGCATCCCCGCGCCCAAGGGCGACCCCGCAAGCACGCTGCAGCTGATGGTCGCCAACCTCGACTACAGCGACTATCTCGGCCGCCTCGCCATCGGCCGCGTCTTCAGCGGCACCCTGCGCATGGGCGACGAGGTCTCCATCTGCAAGCTCGACGGCTCAATTCAGAAGACCCGCATCACGAAGATGTACTCGTTTGAAGGGCTCAAGCGCGTCGATGAAACCGTGGCCACGCCCGGCTCCATTCTCGCCATCGCCGGTGTGGAAGGCATCACGATCGGTGAAACCGTTTCGAGCGCCGAAACCCCCCAGCCCCTGCCCCGCATTCAGATCGACGAACCGACCATCGCCATGATGTTCATGATCAACACCTCGCCCTTCGTCGGCAAGGAAGGTCAGTTCGTCACCTCGCGCAACCTCCGCGACCGCTTCGATAAAGAGCTGCTCACCAACGTCTCCATCCGCATTGAAGAGGCGGGCGGTCCCGATACCTTCCGCGTGATGGGCCGCGGCGAACTCCAACTCGCCATCCTCATCGAAATGATGCGCCGCGAAGGCTTCGAACTGATGGTCGGCAAGCCCGAAATCATCACGAAGAAGATCGACGGCGTCCTGCACGAACCGCTCGAACTGCTCGTCATCGACTGCCCGGAACAGTTTGTCGGCGTCGTCATGGAAAAGATGGGCATGCGCAAGGGCAAGATGACGAAGATGATCAACCACGGCTCCGGCCGCGTGCGTCTCGAATTCGAAGTCCCCTCGCGCGGCCTCATCGGCATCCGCAGCGAAATGCTGACGGAAACCCGCGGCACCGCCATCATGAACTCGCTCTTCCATGGCTACATCGAATGGCAGGGTGAGATCGCCATGCGCCCCACCGGCTCGCTCATCTCGGACCGCGCGGGTAAGGCCACCGGCTACTCCATCAACAACATCCAGGAGCGCGGCGTCATCTTCATTGAACCGGCCACCGAGGTCTACGAAGGCATGATTATCGGGGAAAACTCCCGCAATCACGACCTCGACGTCAACATCGTCAAGGAGAAGAAGCTCACCAACATGCGCGCCTCTTCGGCCGACGATGCCATCCGCCTCGTGCCGCCGAAGATCCTCAACCTCGAACAGGCCATCGAATTCGTCAAGGAAGACGAATATGTTGAGGTCACCCCCAAGTCCATCCGTCTTCGCAAGAAGATTCTTAAAGCCAACCAGCGCTAGCTTACGCGCAGAGGGCGGCCAACTGGTCGAGATCCACGTTGCCGCCCGAAATCACCACCCCGACGGATTTCACCTCCGCGGGCAGCTTCCCGAACAGCGCGGCGGCCACGCCCACCGCGCCGCTCGGCTCGACGACAATCTTCAGCCGTTCGAGCAGAAACCGCACGGCCGCCTTGATCTCGTCTTCCGAGATCAGCACCACCGCCTCGACGTGCTGCTGCACAATGGGAAACGTCAGCTTGCCCGGGCACAGCGTCCGCAGCCCGTCGGCGATGGTCGGCGGCGGGGGAATCGCCACGGGCTTACCCTGCTGCAGCGACATCCAGAAATCATTGGCCAGCTCCGGCTCGGCGCCGAACACGCGAATCCCCGGCCGCATGGCCTTGGCCGCCACGGCGCACCCGCCCAGCAGCCCGCCGCCGCCCAGGCAGGCGACCAGCGCGTCCAGTTCCGGCGCCTCTTCGAGCAGTTCGATCGCGGCCGTACCCTGCCCGGCAATCGTCAGCGGGTGATCAAACGGCGGAATCACCGTGGCGCCGGACTCCTCGGCCAGCTTCCGGCAGATCGCCTCGCGGTCCTCGGTCATCCGGTCGTACTGCACAATCGTCGCCCCCGCGGCCGCCGTCGCCGCCATCTTCGCCTTCGGCGCATCGGAGGGCATCACCACCGTGGCCTTCGCCCCGGCCCGCTGCGCGGCCAGCGCCACCGCCTGCGCGTGGTTGCCGGACGAATAGGCGAGTACCCCCCGCTTTAACTCCTCCGGAGACAGCGAAAAAACAAAGTTACACGCGCCCCGGAACTTGAAGGCGCCGCCCACCTGAAAGCTCTCCGCCTTCAGGTAGATCTGTTTGCCGGTCTCCCGGTTGAGCGTCTTCGAAGTGAGCACCGGGGTCCGGTGGGCCCACGGGGCAATCCGCCCCGCCGCCTGCTCGATATCCGCAAAATTGATTGCCAGCATCGTTTTCTAGTGCCTTGTCTCGAGGTATTGTCCGGAAGTGGCGTCTACGAAAATGCTGTGCGAACTCGTGCCGATCGATTCGCCAAACACCACCCGCCAGGCGAGCGAATTCGAGTTCTGCTTCATTTCGAGCAGGAAAAACACCGGGCTGTTGGGATTCTTCTTGAGATAGTCGGCGCTCTTTTCCACCGCCGTTTTGTAAGCGGCCGTCGAATCGATCTTCAGCGCCGCCAGCGGGAAAGGACGCATCCGCGGGTTCAGCCCCTCTTCGGGTCCGGCAAAAACCCCCTGCCGCAGATTGCCCGGCGCATCGATGGCCGAATAGGTGTAGGTTTTGGTCTTTTGCTTGGACGGCGAAGCGAACGTCACCTGCCAGGCGCCGCTCTTACCCGGCTCGCCCTTTACCTCGGCCAGCGGAATGCTGCTCATCTTCACCCCCATACCGTCCTTGGCCCAGGCCCGGGAGGCCACGTACATCTGGTGAAACGCCTTCTGCCCGCTGAGGGCCTCGGGCGGCGGCGGCGGTTCCTTCACCACGATCTTCTTCGGCGCCTCCCCGCAGCCCGTCAGCAGGGCCAGCCCGATCATCGCAAGTCCGATTTTTATTCGCATCACTCTGTACTCCCAAGGATACCAGCAGCCCTCCGACGGTTACTTTCGTGGGGAGAAATCGCGGCCGGTCGTCTTTTTTTGCGCAGCCCGCGTCTCTACAATCAGAAGTGCTGAGGAGCGTCGTTCCGATTGATCTTCCGAGAGGCTGAAGACCGCGATCTCATCCGCCAGGCGCAGCAGGGCAATGTCGATGCCTACAACCTGCTCGTCTCGCGGTGGGAGAAGCGTGTCTACAACTACCTCCTCCGGCTGGTCCGCCACCGGGAAGACGCGCTCGATCTCGCCCAGGAAGTCCTCCTCAAGGCCTACCAGAACCTGCGGAAACTGGAAGATATCGAACGATTCCCCTCCTGGCTCTTCCGAATCGCCCACAACGAAGCCTTTTCTCTCCTGCGCCGGAAGCGGCCGGAGAATGACGATATCGACCCGGCAGCCTCCGAAATCGCGGCTGCCCTCCCCCCGGGTCCCAGCATGTTACCGATGGAAACCGCCCTCGCTGTCGACGCGGCGCTCCGGCGCCTCACGCCTGATCAACGCGCCGCGGTGGTTCTTAAGGTCTACCAGGGATTCAAATTCGAAGAGATGGCCGAAATCCTCGATTGTCCGGTCTCGACGGTCAAGTCCCGCCTCTACACGGCGCTCGACCTGCTCAAAGAGACCCTGGCGCCCATCTCTCACCGGAGTGCTATATGAGCTGTTCGCCCTTTGATCTTCGCGATTCCGTCTTCGGAGAGCTCGACGCCGCCCAAACCCGCGCCGTCGAAGCCCACGTCCGCGCCTGCCCCGCCTGCGCCGCCGAACTCGGCCGGCTCCGGCTGACGGAAACCGCGCTGTTCTCCCTCCGCGACGAGGAACTCCCCCGCCGCATCGCCTTCGTCTCGGACAAGATCATGCCGCCCCGCATCTGGGAGGCCCGCTGGTGGAGCGCCTGGTGGAACTCGGCCCCCCGCCTCGGCTTCGCCGCCGCCGCCATGCTCTCGACGGCCATCCTGCTTCACGGCTACCTCTCCCGCCCGCTGGCTCCCGCGCCCGCTCCCGCCGCAGTCTCTGCGGTCGCCACCCCCGACCCGGCCGCTCTGGACGCCCGGGTCGCCGCGGCGGTGGCCAAAGCGGTGGCCGCGCTCGAAACCGAGCAGCAGGTGCGTCTGGCCAAAACCGTCCGCCAGGTCGAACAGCGCTACGCGGCCCTGCGCGAAGAGGACCTGATGAACCTCGAAGCCAGCTACAACCTCGCTAATCAGAAAATGAAAGCCCGCTACGCTTCGGCCATGCGCCAGGCCGCCGGCGCCTTTGCCGACGGGGGTGTGCAATGAAGTCGCTCCTCTGGGTTCTGGCTCTCGGCACGCTCCTGCCGGCGGCTAATGTCACGCGCCCCGCCCTCACCGCGGTCGAAGACTCGGTGAACCGCCGCTTGAAGTCCCTCGTGCCGGGCGAACCGTATCTGCTCCTCGGCGAGACGCACGGCGTTTATCTCGAAAACTACGGCGCCGTCTTCACGGCCAGCGTCAACCTGGTGGAAGGTCCCAACGTCACCCCCTTCCGCCCCGCCATCTCCCCCCGCGACCGCGCCGAACTCCGCCAGCGCAAGCTCGACCGCCTGCCCAAGCTGCGGGAGATTATGCGCGAGTCGCTCGTCGCCTCGGCCGCCATGCTCGATACGGTCCCGGCCAACGAACAGATGGTGCTTTCCGTGGCCCTGCCCCGCTACCATTGGGAGGACACCTCCGGCCTGCCGGCCCAGATCGTCATGCAGGCCACCCGCGGCGCCCTCGTCAATCTGCAGGTCAACCCCAGCGCCGATCCCGCCGCGGCCGCCAAGACCTTCCGCATCAGAGAGTATTAATGCGCCTCGGCGAAATCCTGCTGGCCAAAAGCCAGATCTCTACCGAAGACCTTGAAAAGGCCCTCGAACTCCAGCGCGAGCGCGGCGAAAAGATCGGCAAGATCCTCGTCGACCTCGGCTTTATCGCCCAGCGTGACGTCCTCGCCGCCCTCAGCGAACAGTTGCAGCTGCCCCTCGTCTCCATCGAAGGCGCCCCCTTCACGGCTCCGGAGCTGCAGGGCCTCTCGCCCCGCTTCCTCCGCCAGTCCCGCTGCCTGCCCATCGGCATGACCGACGCCGGCCTCACCCTGGCCATGGCGGACCCGCTCGATTTTGAAACCATCGCCGCCGTCCGCGGCTTCACCGGCATTCGCGTCCTGCCCGTGCTCGCCGCCGAAGCCGAACTGCTCGAAGCCATCGACAAGCACTACGGCGAATCGGCCGCCCGGCAGGAGCCCGGCGACGAGTTCGGCAACGAGGAAGGCAAGGCCGACCTCGAACAGCTCCGCGACATGGCCAGCGAAGCGCCGGTCATCCGCACCGTCAACGCCATCATCGCCTCGGCCGTCGAAAAACGCGCGAGCGATATCCACATCGAGCCCTACGAGAAAACCTTCCGCGTCCGCTTTCGCATCGACGGCGTCCTCTACGAGCAGGAGACCCCGCCCAAGGAGATGAAGTTCGCCCTCATCAGCCGCCTCAAGCTGATGGCCCGGCTCAACATCGCCGAACGCCGCCTGCCGCAGGACGGCCGCATCAAGGTCAAAACCCTCGGCCGCGAAGTCGATCTCCGCGTCTCCACTCTCCCCACGCTCTACGGCGAATCGGTCGTCATGCGCCTGCTCGACCGCTCGGCCGGCGACAACTTTTACGACCTCCGTAAGCTTGGCTTCTCGCAGCAGATGCTCGACCGCATGGAGTTCTACACGGGCCTGCCCCACGGCATCATGTTCGTCACCGGACCCACCGGCTCCGGCAAGTCCACCACCCTCTACTCCGCCCTGAAACGCATCAACGGCAGCGAACGCAAGATCATCACGATCGAAGACCCGGTCGAATACCAGATGGACGGCATCAACCAGATCCACGTCAACAATCAGATCGGCCTCACCTTCGCCAGCGGCCTCCGCCACATCATGCGGCAGGACCCGGACGTCATCATGGTCGGCGAGGTCCGCGACCGCGAAACGGCCGACGTCGCCATTCGCTCGGCCCTCACCGGCCACTTCGTCTTCTCCACGCTGCACACCAACGACGCCCCGAGCGCCGTCACCCGCCTCGTCGACATGGGGGTAGAAAACTACCTCATCTCCTCGTCGGTCGTCAGCGTTCTCGCCCAGCGCCTCGTCCGCCGCATCTGCCCGCAGTGCCGCACGCTGCACGGGACGGCCATGCGCCCGGAGGGCTATGAGGTGGAGTATTACCGCGGCCGCGGCTGCGACGCCTGCAATGGCTCCGGCTACGCGGGCCGCGTCGGCATCTTCGAGCTGATGGAGATGAACGACGATATCCGCAAGCACATCATGGCGAACGAAGACTCCATCGCCATCACCGCCACGGCCCGCCGCCACGGCATGCGCACCCTGCGCGAAGATGGCTGGGACAAAGTCGAGCACGGCGTCACCACCCCGGACGAACTGCTCCGCGTCACCCAGGACTTCTAATGCCGGCCTCGTTCCATTTCAAAGCGGTCACCCCGGATGGCAAGGTCCGCACCGGCACCATCACCGGCGATAACGACAAAACCATCGCCCGGGAGCTCCGCAAGCAGGGGCTGATGCCGGTCTACATCGGCCTCGAACAAAAGAAGAGCTTCGAGATCGCCCTGCCCGATTTCGGCGGCAGCCGCAAGAAAGACGTCCTGTTCTTCACCCAGGAGATGTCGACGCTCCTCAACTCCGGCGTGCCCGTCGACCGCGCCCTCGCCATCGCCACCGAACTCACCGACAAACCGGCCTTCCGCATGGTCGTCCTCGATGTCATGCGCGTGCTCAAGGGCGGCCGCACCTTCGCGGACTCGCTCGGCACCCACCCGAAGCACTTCGGAGACCTCTATGTGAACATGGTCCGCGCCGGCGAGGCCTCCGGTTCGCTCGGCGTCGTCTTTGACCGGCTGAGCGAGTTTGAACGCACCCGCGACGAGCTCCGCAGCTACATCATCAGCTCGATGGTGTATCCCGGCCTGCTCACCGCCGTCGGCATCGGATCGATCTTTATCCTGA
>JADCJL010000357.1 GCA_020247055.1 Acidobacteriaceae bacterium
CCGATCTACCGCCTTCGGTGGCGCGGGGCACCTCTTCCACGCCAACCAATACGATTGGGTCATGCGAGACGCCGTGCTCCGGGATCTCACCGCCGCCGCATGGCCCCCGGGCTATGACATCGGAACCCCCAACCTTTGGCTGCTCCGCTGCCCCGTGGGTTACTATCTCCCCGCCGCCCTCGGCGGCAAAATCTTCGGCCCCTCTCTCGCCGACCCGCTGCTCTGGCTCTGGACCGCCCTCGGCGTCTGGCTTTTTCTCTCCCTGCTCCCCATCGATCTCCGCCGCTACCAGACCGTCGCCCTCGCCGTGCTCCTCGTCATCGCCTTCAGCGGCATGGATATCCTCGGCTGGTGGATTCTGCGCCAAACCACTCCGCCAAACTACCAACACATGGAGTGGTGGGCGGGCTTCTTTCAGTACTCCTCCAACACAACCCTCCTTTTCTGGGCCCCCAACCATGCCATCCCCTCCTGGATAGCCGCCGCGCTTTTCTGGCGGCACTGGAAAACCGACGGATTCCTCGCCATCGCCCCCCTTCTCGCCGCGCTCCTGGCCATCTGGTCCCCGTTTCCGCTCTTTGGCCTGCTGCCGTTCTACGGTCTGCTGTTTGTCCGCATCGTGCGCGAAAAAAAATGGCGGATCCTCCACCTCCCGCTCCTCGTCCTCTCCGTCCTGATCGTGGCCATCGTCGGCGCCTACCTCTCGGCGGACATCACCCGCATCCCGAGCGGCTCGCCCCTCACCGCTATCGATCTCGTACCCTTCCTCCTCGTCTACGCCCTCTTCGCCCTTCTCGAGTTTGGAGCCCTCTCGCGGGTCCTCCGCAACCTCGACCGCACTCCGATCCTCCGGCTCTCCGTGCTCCTCCTGCTTCTGCTTCCGTTACTCCGCTTCGGACCCGGCAACGATCTCGCCATGAGAAGCTCGGTCCCGGCCCTGACCTTCCTCTGCCTCGCCTCCGTCTCCGCCTTCCAACCCCCCATCCTCCTCCGGCGAACCACCTGCCTCTCCCTCGCCCTCGTACTGCTCCTCGGTGCCGTCACGCCCTTTCACGAACTCTATCGGGCCGTCACCCTCCCCCCGTGGAAGCCCCATCCGACCGTCACCGTGATGGACCAGGACTCCGTGCCCGTGCCCCACTACGTCGCCAGAGTGGAGCGTTCCTGGCGAAGCCTTCTCTTCCGCGACCTCGGCGAGGCCATCAAAACCAGCCTCGCCACCGACCGCCCCACCTTTCCCCCGGAAGAACGACCACAACCCTAAACTTCCCTACGGCAACCGCTTCCGATACTCCTGCCGCGCATACTCATACGCCCGCGCCATCTCCCCCCGCTCACTCAACTTCACCCTCCCCGTCTTCTGCTGCTCACACAAATCCACCGCCTTCAAACACCATTCAATACTCTTCTTCTCCCGCACCGGACTCTCCCCCACCGTCACCCAAATCGGGTTCGTATGCGAACTCGGCAACACCCGCACCGCCACCCACGAACTCCGCTCAATCCGCGTCGTAAATTTCACTTCGCGCATCACCCCATCCGCCTCCACCTCCGTCTTCTCCACCGCCACCCCGTTCACCACCAACTCCACCGGCACCTTCCGGCTCGTCCCCACCCGCGCCTGCTCCACATCCCAGTACGGCTTCACATTCGCCTTCCGCTTCGGCGCCGGCGTCTCGTTCAGCAGCGCCGCCACCTGCACCGTCGCCGTCACCCGCGCCGGCGCGCTCAGCTTCACATCCCCCTTGCCCATCTCCACGTTACTCACCCGGAAATCAATCAAATGGCTCCGCCCATCCGACACATAATTCCGGCCCTCTTTCACCCCCTGAATCCAGTCCCCATAATCCGGCTTCGCCTGCCGCACATAGCTCCGCCCCAAACCCACCTTACTGTCATAGATACACGGAAAATCCGTCTCCCCACTAATCCGCGTCCGGTATCCCGCGTTCAACGTGTGGTACCAGATATTCAACTCCCACGGCCAAGGCGTATCTACCGTCGACAGAAAATCCACCGCCCCGTGCGTCACGCTGACGATATACTCGTTGGCCCCAATCCCGTCAAACCGCGGATGGTCATACGACAGCAGCTCATCCTTCGGCATCTCCAATCCCCAACCCGAATGCGCAAACCCCGTCACCGCCCCCTGCTTCTTCGCCCACTGCAAAATCGGCAGCCCCCACGTCGGCCAATCCTCCAAACGCTGCGTCCCCGGATAGTCCTGCTCCTTCACCCCCAACAACACCAAATGCCCCGTATGGCTCGACGGATGCCCCGAAATCTCCACGTCATACCGGATCCGGTTCTCCTCCGTCGACAGAGCATGATCTTTCCCCTCAAAAAACGTCTTCTGGAAATACCACCCCGGCCCCCACGTCAACACACTCCCAATCTTCAAATCCTCCCCGAGCACATGCCGCATCATGTCCTGCGGATACACCCCCTCGGTCGGCCGCTCATAATGCGAACACCCCGCCGCGTGAATATGGTGGTCCCCGGAAATCCAACCCAACTTCGCCGGATCCACCCACCGCTCCAAGGCAAACGCCTCCGTCCGGTCCACCCGGTCCATCGTCACCTTCCGCGTAATCTTCTTATACTCCGGCCCCCGGCTCACCTCCACCGTGTAACTCCCCGGCGGCAGCGCTAAACTCTCCCCGTCCGCCCGGTACACCTGCGGATGGAAAAAGAAATCCGGCGCCTTCCGCTTGGCCTGCGACGGATACACCCGCCCCCTATCGTCCTTGACTAAGAACGAAGCCGTCGTCGGCCGCCCGTCGGCATCCTTCACCCGCAGCGTCAACTTCGCCGCCGGCGTAATCCGGAACAACACATCCACCTCGCTCCGAAACCCCAAATCCTGCGTCCCCTGGCCCACATCAAAAACCAGCTTCGCCTCCCGCTGCCCCGCCTCCCGCGCATAAATCTGAATCACCCGGTACTCCACCGCCAACCCCGACAAATGCACCTTCAACGGCTGCCGCGTATAACTCTGTATCTCCATCCACCGCCGGTTCCCCGTGTTGGCGTTCTGATTCTGCATCGGCCCCGCGTTCGGCGAATCCACGCCCACCGCCGCCGTCAACCCCGCCTGGTTATGCACCTTCACTAGAAAGCTCCGCCACCCCTGCTCCATCAGCTCCGCCTTCGCCGGCCCCTGCTGCACCTTCACTCGCGCCTCGGGGTTAATCTCCAACCCCACTAGGCAATGCTTATCCAGAATCTCCTGGATCTTCTCCACCGACGCCCCCGCCAGCGCCCCCCGCTCGGCAAAAGGCTCCCCGGCCAGCTCCAGCGCCTGCACCACCCGTTCCACCTGTGCCGCCAGCGGCTGCCGCTCCACCGTTCCAATCACAGGCAAAGCCTCCGCTCGCAAAGCAAGCGCACATACCAATCCAAGCCACAGTCGCATAGCGACCCAATCTTATCCGAAATCAACCGGCGAAAAGTTCTTGAACGTGTTCAAAAATGGTGATACGCTCATTCCAACAGGGCCTCCATGCTCCACTATCTGCAGCGCCATCCCTTTGCCGTCCGCGCCACCTTCCGGCACTCTCTTGTCCTCACCTACGCCCTACCCTCCTCCCGCCTCGCCCCCCTCCTCCCGCCCGGCCTCCGCCTCGACCTCTGGAACGGCTGGGCCTTCCTCGCCATCGCCCTCGTCGACACCGCCGCCCTCCGTCCCGCCTTCCTCCCCGCCCTCTGCGGCGCCAACTTCTTCCTCGCCGGCTACCGCATCTTCGTCCGCCACGGCCAATCCCTCCGCGGCCTCCGCGTCCTCCGCAGCTACGCCAACCGCCGCTTCATGGTCCACGCCGGCAACCTCCTGACGCGCTACAACTACCACCCCTGCCAGTCCCACCTCGCCGCCTCCCCCTCTACCCTCAACGTTACCTTCACCGCCCCCGGCGCCGATCTCGCCGTCACCGCCCATCTCCATCGCCCCGACCTCCCCCCCTCCTCCCCCTTTCCCGACCTCCCCACCGCCCGCCGCTTCGCCGGCCCCATGCCCTATACCTTTGATTACGAGGCCCAAACCCACTCCCTAGTCCAGATCCGCGGCGTCCGCACCCATTGGGACCTCCGCCCCGTCGCCGTCGACGTCCACCGGGCCGCCTTCCTCGCCCCCTATCCCGAAGCCCGCCTCGCCAACGCCTTCTATGTCCACGACACCGCCTACCGTTGGGAGAAGGGAACTGTCCTGCCCCTATGAGACCCCCCCTGCAAGGCGTCCTCCAGATCGTCCGCTTTAACTGGCCCTTCTACGCCACCGCCACCACGGTCATCCCCACCGCCCTCTTCCTCGGCGGCCCTTGGCTCCAAGCCCTCGCCGCCGCCACCGCCTATCTCACCCTCGCCTCCCTCGCCGCCTCCTACTGGGTCTACGACCATAGCGATCTCTACCAACTCCCCTGGCTCCCCGCCGCCCTCCCTACGCCCTGCTGCCAAGCCCTCAACCTCCACGCCGGCCTCGACGAATTCACCCCCCTCCTCCGCGCCCACCTCCCCGCCACCCACTGGCAAACCGCCGACTTCTACAACCCCGCCGAAATCACCGAACCCTCCATCGCCCGCGCCCGCACCCCCGGCGCCGCCCCCCTCAACTACCGCCACTGGCCCCACCCCGACGCCTCCCTCGACGCCGTCCTCCTCCTGTTCTCCGCCCACGAAATCCGCCTCCCCGCCGGCCGCCGCGCCCTGTTCGCCGAAGCGGCTCGCTGCCTCCGGCCCGGCGGCCGCCTCCTCGTTCTCGAACACCTCCGCGACCTGCCGAACCTCCTCGTCTACGGCCCCGGCGCCCTCCACTTCTTCAGCCGCCAATCCTGGCAGGAGTCCTATCCCGGCCTGACCCTAAATCGGGAACAACGCCTCACCCCCTTCACCACCCTCTTCATCCTCGAAAAACCATGCTGAACTTCCTTTTCCAAATCGCCGGCGCCGGCGGGCGCGGCCAGCGCCTTCTGGCCATCCCTCGTCGGAGTCCTCACCTGGGTCCTGATTACAATCTCCTGATCTCCCGCCTCGCCCTCGCCTCGGTCTGGCTCCATAAAGGCCTCTGGCTCGAGCTCCTCGCCGCCATCTATCACGCCCACCTCGTCGCCGCCGTCCCCCTCGGCGGCCCCTGGCTCTTCCACGGCATCGGCCTCGCCGAATTTGCCCTCGCCGCCTGGATCCTCACCGGCCGCCACCCCCGCCTCGCCGCCTACGCCCAAACCGCCCTCCTCCTCGCCATGAACGCGGGCGGCCTCCTCTTCGCACGCCACCTCATCGCCGACCCCGTCGCCATGCTCACCCAAGACGCCGTCCTCCTCGCCCTCGCCTGGAGAATCGCCCCATGAACCCCTGGCGCCGCGGTCGCTTCCACGGCTCCGGCCCGCCCCAACTCCTGTTCGGCCACATGTGGGAAGACCCCACCCTCGAATGCCGCCGCTTCCCCCCCGGCGCCCGCATCTTCGCCATCGCCTCGGCCGGCTGCACCGCCCGCACCCTCTCCGCCCACGGCTGCCACGTCACCGCCGTCGACCTCAACCCCACCCAACTCGCCTACGCCCAATCCCGCGGCCCCCATCGCCCCGGCGCCGCCGACCGCGCTCTCGCCCTCCTCCGCCGCCTCGCCCCCCTCGCCGGCTGGTCCACCACCCACCTGGAAACCTTCCTCCACCTCGCCGACCCCGCCGCCCAACTCCCCTACTGGCGCCAGCATCTCGATACCGCCCGCTTCCGCTTCGCCCTTGACACCCTCCTCGGGCCCCGCGTTCTCCGTCTCTTCTACCGCTCCCCCCTCCTCGCCCAACTCCCCGCCAACTTCGGCGCCGTCCTCCGCCAGCGTCTCGAACGCGGCTTCGCCCGCCACCCCAATCGCCACAACCCCTATCTCCACTGCCTCTTCGCCGGGGTCCCCGTCCCCTCGCCGGATCCCCTCCTCCCCATCGCCTGGCATCACGCCGATGCCGCCGCCTTCCTCCTCGCCGTCCCCCGCCACTCCTTCGATGGCCTCACGCTCTCAAACATCCTCGACGGCGCACCCCCGGCCTACGCCGCCCGCCTCCACCAAGCCATCGCCCACGCCGCCGTCCCCGGAGCCCCCGTCCTCCTCCGCAGCTTCGCCGAACCCCCCACCCCCCTCACTCTCGACCCTGCCATCGAAGATCGCGCCCTCCTCTGGGGCCAAATCACCGTACCGCCACCAGCCTCCGCTCATTCCGCACAAACAACGTCCCGTTGGCCAGCGCCGGATACGCCCGCACCACCCCATCCAGAATCTTAAACTCCGCCAGCTTCTTATACCCCTTCGGCGTTGCCTCCGCGATCAACAACTCCCCCTTCTCCCGCATCACCACCAGCTTGCCCCCCACCAACAAAATACTCCCCGCCCCAAACCGCCCCGTCGCCCACTTCACATTCCCCGTCTTCATCTCAATGCAACGCAGCTCCGGACCCATCTCCTGCCGCCCGTGGTACCCATACAAAAAACCATCCCGGTACACCGGCGTCGCATAATGCGCGCTCAACGACTCATCCCCGCTCCACACCGGCTTAAGCGGCGTCTTCGTCAAATCCACCACCGCCGCCCCCACCTCGTAACTCGAAGTCAAAAACACCTGATCCCCCACCACCACCGGCGTCGCCGCGTTCACCGTCGTGTTCGACCGCGCCCGCCACCGCATCTGCCCCCGCACCTTCCCCGTGCTCACGTTCAACACCACCAGCCCCGTCCGCGTGAAAAACACCGCCTCCTCTCCCCTATACGCCACCGGACTCGCATACCCCGCCTCGTCCCCCGTCGCCGTCCACAAGACCTTTCCCGTACCCACCGCAAACGCCGCGATCCCCGCCGTCCCCCCCACCTGCAACATCACCCGCTCCCCCATCACCAGCGGCGCCGACGCCTGCCCGAAAAACTGCTTCTCCACCCCGAAGACCTTCATCGTCGACACCTGCCACAACGCCTTCCCCGTCCCCGCGTCCAGCGCCGTCAAGACCCCGTGCGCCCCGTGCACAAAAACCCGCCCCCCGCTCACCACCGGCGCCGCCCGCGGCCCCTCGTCAAATCCAAAATCATCCCGGTAGTTCGTCGGCACCGTTGTCCGCCAACGCGTCTTCCCCGTCTCGGCGTCCATCGCCTCGCAGATCTCCTCCTCCCCTACCCGATGATACAGATACACCTTCCCCTCGCTCACCACCGGCGCCGCGAATCCCGCCCCCACCTCCCGGCTCCAAACCACCTTCCCCGCCGGCGCAAAATCCCCCTCCGCCGATACCCCGTTCCGATTCGGTCCCAAATGCTGCGGCCAGTCCGCACCCCACAAGCTGCCGGTCAACAGGAGGAAAAATACGAGTCGAGTCATGACGATCCAGTATGATTGAGGGATGATCCGACTGGCGATCCTGCTCTTTTTCTTGCTCCCCCTCCTCCCCGCCCAAACCCTTCGCGGCCTCCTCAGCGTCACCGTCCGCGACGGCTCGAAAGCCATCGTCCGCAACGCCAATCTCACCCTCACCCACACCCCCACCGGCCGCGCCTGGAACGCCCAAACCGACGCCGCCGGCGCCTTCTCCTTCGCCCTCCTCCCCCCCGGCGACTACAAAATCACCATCGACTCCCCCGGCTTCCGCCGCTCCACCACCAACCTCACCCTCCACCTCAACCAGGAACAAACCGTCGACCTCCTCCTCCAGCCCGGCGACCGCACCGAAACCATCGAAGTCTTCGCCCCCGACGAAGCCCTCAAAACCACCTCCCCCTCCCTCGGCGCCACCCTCCAAAACCGCCAGATCCTCGACCTCCCCTTAAACGGCCGCAACTTCTCCTCCCTCGCCCTCCTCGTCCCCGGCGTCACCCTCCCCGCCCAGGGCTCCTCCGGCACCGTCCGCGGCGATTTCACCTTCAATGCCAACGGCGCCCGCGACTCCGCCAACGCCTACACCCTCGACGGCGTCTACAACGGCGACCCCAAACTCAACGGCGTCGGCGTCACCCCCTCCGTCGACGCCATCCGCGAATTCGAAGTCCTCACCGGCAACTACGACGCCTCCTTCGCCCGCAACGCCGGCGGCCAGGTCAACGTCGTCCTCAAATCCGGCACCAACACCCCCCACGGCTCCCTCTATCACTTCTTCCGCAACCAGGCTATGGACGCCCGCAACTTCTTCGCCCCCGCCGGCCCCGACCCCCGCTACCTGCGGAACCAGTTCGGCGCCGCCCTCGGCAGCGCCCTCGTCAAAGACCGCACATTCCTGTTCGCCGACTTCGAATCCCGCCTCTCCCGCGAAGGCATCTCCCGCTCCACCCGCGTCCCCACCGCCCTCGAACGCCGCGGCGACTTCTCCCGCTCCGACCCCCGCACCCCCCCCATCGATCTGTTCACCCAAATGCCGTTCCCCGGCAGCATCATCCCCGCCCAGCGCCTCCACCCCATCGCCCTCGGCATCGCCAGCCTCTACCCCCTCCCCAACCGCCCCGACCCCTCCCAAAACCTCACCTCCGCACCCGTCGCCCGCGACAACAACCACTCCTTCGATCTCAAATTCGACCACCGCCTCGCCCGCAACTCCGACCTTTCCGCCCGCTACTCTTTCTCCGATCGCGACCTCCTTGAACCCTTCGCTGGCGCCTCGTTCTCCCCCGTCCCCGGCTTCGGCACCGCCAACGCCCGCCGCGCCCAAAACCTGATGCTCTCGGAAGTCCACGCCTTCCGCCCCCATCTCCTCAACGAACTCCGCCTCGGCTTCAACCGCGTCGCCCTCGGTGTCACCCCCGAACAGCAAGCCGCCAATCTCAACTCCCGCGTCGGCCTTCCCACCCCCGCCAACCCCGTCAACGCCGGCCTCAGCTATATCTCCATCGCCGGCTTCGGCTCCCTCGGCGACGAATACAACAACCCCCAACGCGGCATCACCAACACCTACCAGCTCCTCGACCAGCTCACCTGGACCCGCCACCGCCACACCCTCCAGGCCGGCTTCGACTACCGCGTCCAGCAGCAAAACGCCTTCCGCAACGTCCTCTCCCGCGGCCTCCTCTCCTTCGTCGGCTTCACCGGCAACGCCCTCGCCGAAATGATGCAGGGCCTCGTCTCCGTCTCGAGCCGCGCCACCGGCATCAACGACCAGCGCCTCCGCGCCCGCTCGTCGTCGTTCTTCGTCCAGGACGCCTGGAAGCTCTCCCGCCAACTGACGCTCTCCTACGGCCTCCGCTACGAGTTCTCCACGCCCCCCGTCGACGCCAAAGACCGCGCCGCTATCTTTAACTTCTCAAACGGCCAGCTCAACCAACTCGGCACCAACGGCGTCCCCCGCGGCGCCTTCCTCGCCGACCGGAATAACTTCGCCCCCCGCCTCGGGCTCGCCTGGTCCCTCAACGAAAAAACCGTCCTCCGCACCGGCTACGGTCTCTACTACGACCAGGCCCCCCTCGCCCCCGGCGAAGGCATCTACTTCAACGCGCCCTACTTCAACGTCGGGACATTTTTTACCTTCCAGCAGTACAACTTACTCCTCCACGATCCCTTCCCCGCCAACTTCCCCCTCCCCCTCCCCCCCTCGGCCGTCACCTTCCAGCGCAACCTCCGCACGGCCTATGTCCAGAACTTCAGCTTCAATCTCCAGCGTCAACTCGGCGCCGGCCGCGTCTTCGAAATCGGTTACGCCGGCAATAAAGGAACTAAGCTCCACTCCGGCCGCGACCGCAACCAACCCGGCCCCAGCACCAACCCCCAAAACCTC
Organism: Acidobacteriaceae bacterium; assembly: GCA_020247055.1. Classification (GTDB taxonomy): domain Bacteria; phylum Acidobacteriota; class Terriglobia; order Bryobacterales; family Bryobacteraceae. The sequence goes on from JADCJL010000357.1 coordinate 9,730, forward strand.
CGCCCCAACCCCTTCTACGGCGATATCACCGCCATCGAATCCCGCAGTAACTCAAACTACCACTCCCTCCAGGCCCGCTTCGAACAACGCGTCTCCCGCGGCCTCAGTCTCCTCGCCAGTTACGCCTACGCCAAAGCCATCGACGACGCCTCCAACTTCTTCTCCACCGCCGCCGATCCCAACTTCCCCATGGATTCGAACAACTGGCGCCTCGAACGCGCCCGCTCCGGCTTCGACGTCCGCCAGCGCCTCTCCCTGGCGTATGTTTACGATCTGCCCTTCGCCCGCGGCCATAAGTGGCTCGGTGGCTGGCAAGCCAACGGCGTCTGGAGTTTCCAGTCCGGCCGGCCCTTCTCCGTCACCCTCCTGTCCGACCTCGACCGCTCCAACACCGGCCGCACCAGCTTCGGCTTCGGCGCCAACGACCGTCCCCTCCGCCTCGCCTCCGGCCACTTAGCCAATCCCACCCCCGATCGCTGGTTCGATACCTCGGCCTTCGCCCTCCAGCCCTTCGGTACCTTCGGCAATAGCGGCCGCAACATACTCTCCGGCCCTGGCCTCGCTAATTTGGACGTCTCTATCACAAAAAACACCCGGCTCTCCGAACGCCTAACCCTTCAGTTCCGTGCCGAGGCATTTAACGTCGCCAACCGCGCCAATTTCGACTTACCGGACGCTGTCCTTGGCTCCGGAACCTACGGACGTATCCTCTCGGCCCAGCCTCCCCGTCATTTGCAATTCGGAATTAAGTTTCTTTTTTAAATCGATTCGGTTATTCTTAAGGAGCAACCGGTTCGCGCCGAGTCAGTCTTGGATTCAGTATTGGTCGGGTTCTTTCTTGCGCGGGTATTGGATTTGCTGAGTAAGGAGAACTCGATCGATGAAAAATATCTTTGTGGGCAATCTGCCCTACGACGTCCGTGATGACGAGTTGTTGCAGCTGTTCGGTCAGTACGGCGCCGTGGACCGTGTTCATTTGTTGCGGGACCGGGACACCGGTCAGATGCGCGGCATTGGCTTCGTCGAAATGCCGAATGACGAGGAAGGCGACAACGCGGTGCAGGCCCTCAACGGCTACGAACTCGGCGGTCGTCCCATGAAAGTGGAAGAGGCTCGGCCTCGGGAAGAGCGCGGCTTCGGCGGCGGCGGTGGCGGTGGCTACCGTGGCGGCGGTGGTGGCGGCGGCTTTGGCGGCGGCGGTGGTGGCCGTGGTAAGAGCGGCGGCGGCGGCTTCGGCGGCGGCCGTGGTGGCAAGGGCGGCGGCGGTGGCCGCGGCGGCGGCGGCAACCGCTGGTAATACCAGCCAAGCCAGACATTCGAACAAAAAATCAAAAGCCCCGTCCGGCACCCGGCACACCCGCCAGGCCCCCGGCCGGGGCTTTTTCCGTTTCTCCACCCGCATCCCGCCCCCAACAACCCTCCCCCACCCAACGCCGGCGCCCGGGCCGCCGCCGGCGGCCTCACCCGCAAGCCACCGCCCGGCGGCCTTACCCCCCGGCACTGTCCGGGGCCGTAGCGTCACCCCCAAACCCCGCCCACCCCGCTCCCCAACCCGCAACAATACCCCCGGCGGCCTTACCCGCCAGACGCCGTCCGGGGCCGTAGCGTCACCCCAAAATCCCGTCCGCCCCCGCCCCTACCAGTCCGCCACGCTCCCATCCCGCCGGAAAAAGTCCATCGTCACCTCCGGCTGCCAGGGATGCCGGTCCGCCGCCGCCTCGTTGATGTCGATCCCCAGCCCCGGCGCCGTCGGCGGCACCGCCTGGCCCCCCACAATCGGAATCTGCCCGTTCACCACCTCCGCCCGCCACGGCACATCCTTCCGCACCACCTCCTGAATCAGGTAGTTCGGCGTCGCAAACGCCACATGCGTGCACGCCGCCGTCGAAATCGGCCCCTGCGGATTATGGCACGCCACCGACATCAGGTACGTCTCCGCCATCGCCGCAATCCGCCGGACTTCACTGATCCCCCCGCAGTGCGAACAATCCGGCTGCACCACCGCGCACGCCCGCTTCTCAAACAACTCCCGGAACTCCCACCGCCCCGTCAGCCGCTCGCCCGTCGCAATCGGGAAGGGAAGCGCCCGCGCCACCTCCGCCAACCCGTCAATCGACTCCGGCCAGCACGGCTCCTCATACCAGTACAGGTTGTAATCCACGAGCATCTTGCCAAACTGAATCGCCGCCGCCGGCGTCGTCCGCGCGTGCAGGTCCAGCATGATGTCCACATCGTCGCCCGCCGCCCGCCGCATCGCCTCCACGCACTGCGCTGCCTTCTTCAGCGTCCCCGCCCGCTCCACCGGATCGGAGATCGGAATCGGCATCGACTTCACCGCCGTGAAGCCCTCCTCCATCGACATCAGAATCCGTTCCCCAAAATATCCCGGGTCCGACGCGCCGTAAATGTCCTCCATCTTGCCCCCGCCCAGATGGTCGTAAAAGCGCAGCGTATCCCGCACCGGCCCGCCAAGCAGCTCATGCACCGGCTTGCCCAGCTCCTTGCCCTTGATGTCCCACAAGGCCTGGTCAATCCCGCTAATCGCCGTGTAGTTGATGATCCCGCCCCGCCAGAAATACTGCCGGTGCATCACCTGCCACAAATGCTCAATCCGCCGCGGATCTTGTCCAATGAGTAGGACGGATAAATCCTCCACCGCCCCCACGACACTCTTCGTCTTCCATTCGAGCGTCGCCTCGCCCCACCCGTAAAGGCCCGGCTGATCGGTCTCGACCTTTACGAAAATCCAGTTGCGCATCCGCGCATGAACAACTTTGGTTACAATTCGGGTTATCTTCATCGTGCGCGCCCGCGCCGGAGCTTTCCCCGGCGCGGACTACCTCGCATCGATGATTATTTCACGACATCCCGGCTGTTGGTAATCACCCGGTCGATCATGCCGTACTCAATCGCCTCATCGGCCCGGATAATGTAGTCGCGCTCCACGTCCCGCGCAATCTTTTCTACCGCCTGCCCGGTCGCATCCGCCAGAATCTTATTCAACGAATCGCGCATCTTCAGAATTTCCTTCGCGAAAATGTCGATCTCCGTCGCCTGACCCGCCAGCCCCTGCATCGACGGCTGATGGATCAGAATCCGCGAATTCGGCAGCGAATACCGCTTGCCCTTCGTCCCGCACGCCAGCAACACCGCCGCCATCGACGCCGCCTGGCCCACGCAATAAGTCACAATGTCCGGCTGCACCAGATTCATCGTGTCCAAAATCGCCAGTCCGGCCGTAATCGAACCACCCGGAGAGTTAATGTAGATCGAGATATCCCGCTCCGGGTCCTCGGCCGCCAAAAACAAAATCTGGGCGATAATGACATTCGCCACCTGATCATCAATCGGCGTCCCCAGAAAGATGATGTTCTCTTTTAACAACCGGGAATAGATATCGTACGTGCGCTCTCCCCGTGAGGTCTGCTCGACCACATAGGGCACATAGCCAAAGTTCTGCATGGGGCTTTTCAAACTCTCCTGATACCGGCGGCCAGGACCAGACCCGTCGCCTTCTTTTCACCATACCATGGCCATCCCCTTCGGCTCGCCGTCCCTAGGATTTCCCCGGAGTTTACAAGAAAACGACCGCCGCGGCAATTCTCCGCCGTCCTTCTTCGATATCATGGTGCAGGTGGTGCGGTTGCACTCCTCCGCGCCGTGTACTTTCGAAGAAATCCTCGTTGGATCGTCCGCGTTGCCGATACGGTCTAGTGTGGGGAGGCGTACGGCTCCCCAGGCAGCTCTGCATGAAAATTCTGATTGCCGACGATAGCAGCGTCTCCCGCCATCTCCTGGGTAGCATGGTGAAGAAATGGGGATACGATGTCGTCTCGGTTTCGGATGGTACTCGGGCATGGGAAGTACTAAATGGTTCCGACGCCCCCCGTCTCGCCATCCTCGATTGGATGATGCCCGGACTTACCGGCCCTCAGGTCTGTGAAAGCGTCCGCGCCAAAAACAGCGAATCTTATACCTACATTCTTCTGCTTACCGGCCGGACCCAGAAAGAGGATGTCATCGAGGGCATGACCGCCGGCGCCGATGACTACGTCGTCAAACCCTTCGATCAGCAGGAGTTGCGCGTCCGGCTCCGCGCCGGCCGCCGCATCGTCGAACTACAGGACGAACTCCTGTGCGCCCGCGAAGAGCTTCGCCAGCGCGCCACCCACGACGCTCTCACGGGTCTTAAGAACCGCGCCTGCATCCGCCAGATCCTCGCCGAGCGCTATGAAGAGGCTCGCCGCTCCGGCGCCCCCCTCGGCCTCGTCGCCCTCGACCTCGATCGCTTCAAACTCGTCAACGATACCTACGGCCACGCCGCCGGCGATGCCCTGCTGATCGCCGCCTCCCAGAGCATCCAGAACGCCCTCGGCCCCACCGACGTCGTCGGCCGCGATGGCGGCGAGGAGTTCCTCGTCGTCTCCTCCCGGCCCCCGGATAGCCTCGCCGCCCTCGCTGAATCCATCCGCGGCGCCGTGGCCGCCGAGCCCGTCGCCCTCGGCGACCTCCAACTCCCGGTCACCGCCAGCCTCGGCTGCGCCTCCCTCCACCCCGGGGCCGATCTGAACCGCCTCCTCCGCGCCGCCGACGAGGCGCTCTACGCCGCCAAACGCAACGGCCGCAACCGCGTCGAAACCGCCTCCGCCGGTTTCTGATCCTCCCCCACCCCGTCATTCACAACCCATCGGAATTTTTTTCCCCAATCCCCACGGGCCTCCCGCGCCACTCCCGGCCGGCTTCCCCCGCTCTCCCGGCTACCCTCAAACCAGGAGAATCACCATGTCCGCAGCCGTTTCCTTAGGCCGGTTGGCCGCTAATCGCGCCAACGCCCAGAAGAGCACGGGACCCCGTACCGAGGAGGGAAAAGCCGCCTCTCGCCGCAACGCCCTTCGTCATGGACTCACCGCCAAAACGGTCGTCCTCGATCTCGAAGACCCGCAGGAATTTGAGCAGTTCCGCTCCCGGATTCTCGAGGCGTTCGCCCCCGCCGAGGGCGCCGAACAGCTCCTGACCGAGGAAGTCGCCAGCGCCCTCTGGCGCCTCAAGCGCGCCCAGCGCATCGAAGCCGCCGCCTTCGATCATCACCTCGAGACCCTCAAACATCGGGTCCTGCCCGACGATCCCGATGCGCGGAACTCCCTTGCCGCGGACGTCGGACTCGGCATCGTCATCAGCGACGAGTACGCCGAACCGTTCCGCAAACTGTTCCGCTACCTCGGCGCCGCCGAACGATACTACCTCCGGCTCCAGGCCCAACTGTTGAAACTACAGGCCGATCGCCGTCGCCGTGGCTTCGTTTCGTCACCTCCTGAATCGGTGGCAAAATCTCCCACGCCCCAGCTAGCGACTGTGCAAATCCGCCAGGTTTCCCCCCAAAATGGCCGCGGCGTCCGTCCGGTTCACCCCGATTCGCTCGAGGATGGCGCTCTGCTCCCGGAAAATGCCCTCCACCCAGCCGCGCGGAAAGAAAGAGGAGTCGGTTCCGAATAGCAGGCGGCGGGCTCCCACTACGTTGAGGGCCCGCCGGAACACCGTCTCCAGGTCCAGCGCGCCTTCGGCGTACCGCATCCAGCCGTTTGAGCTCGAAGTGTCTAAGTACACATTCGGACAATGGTCCGCCACCATCAGCGCCTCGCGGAAAAATCCCGCTCCAAAATGCGGAATCACCACCCGCAGACCCGGATACCGCATCGCGATCCCCTGCACCTCCAGCGGATTGGAGTACCGCAGATCAAACAGCGAAGGCAGCCCCAGCTTCTTGCGGACCCCCACGCTCAATACCCCGCAGTGGACAAACACATTCGGGCCCGCCTCGCCCGCCAGTAGCTCCCAAAACGGCGTCAACCGCTCGTCCGCTACCGAATACCGGTGCATGGCCGGAAAAAGACACACCGTCCGCAACCCCATCGCCAGCGCCCGCGCCGTTCGCTCCAACGCGTCCGCCGCCAGCGGATTCACCAAAAACCACCCGTAAAACCGCTCCGGCGCCCGCTCGAGCGCCCGCCCCACCGACTCTTCATCCCCCGGCAGGCTAGCGATCAGCGCCGCGGCGTCCACCCCGTGGCGGTCCATCTCTCCCATCCATCGCTCGGCCAGCTCCTCGGGCGCCTCCGGCGGCGTCTCCCAGCCCAGCTTCGCCGTCGCCTCCGCCGGGTCCCCGCCCGTCAGCAGCCCGAAAAACCGATGCGAAAAAAAGTGCACATGCGCATCGCGCACCGCCAGCCGGCCCCAGCCCGTCTCCCGCATCGTCCCTACTCGAGCGGACTCAACCGCGTAATCCCGGCCGACAGCGCCACCTGCGTCAGCCCCGCCACGTTATTGACGTTCAGCTTCTTCATCATCGTCTTCCGGTAGCTCCGCACCGTCTGCAGCCCTAAATCGAGCATCACCGCAATCTCTTTGCTCGTCTTACCCTCGGCTACCATCCGCAACACCTGCAACTCCCGCGGCGATAACCCCTCGAGCACCGTCGGCAGCGGCTTCGACTCCAGGTCCCCCCGCTGAATCCGGCTCAAGAGCCGGTCCGACACCTGCGGGCTCAAATAAGAGCCGCCCTTCGCCACGGTCCGCAGCGCATCCACCAGATCACTATCAGACGCTCGCTTCAGCACAAACGCCCGCGCTCCGCTCCGGATCGCACTCACCACCGAGTGCTCATCGTCATGCATCGACAGGATGATCACCCGCGTCTCCGGCTGATGACGCAGAATCTCCGTCGTCGACTCAATCCCGTTCAGCCCCTGCAGCCCAATGTCCATCAACACGATCAACGGACGCAGCTTCCGGACCATCTGCACGGCATCCGTCCCGTTATCGGTCTCGCCCACCACGGAAAAATCGCCACTTTGGCGAAGAATGGCCTTGATGCCATCCCGCATGATCTTATGATCGTCAACCAAGAGGACACTATGCGCCATGGAGAGTGAGTCTTATTATAGTACCTTGACCGATCTTAGTTTGAATGACAAACCCCAGATGCGACCGTCTGGCCAGATGCCGGCACAGCAGTAACCCCAACCCGGCTGTCTTCTTGTCGACGTCAAAGCCTCGGCCATCGTCCCGGACTTCGAGCGTGGTGCCCTGCAGCCGGATCTCAATCCGCTGCGCCATCGAGTGCCGCATGGCGTTGTCGAGCAGTTCTCCGACCACGCGGTAGGCCGTATGCGCCGGCTCGTTCGGCCACCGCTCCCCCGGCGCAATGTGCAGCTGGATCATCATCCCGCTGCCCCGCTCCCGCGCCTGACAAGCCAGCTGCTCCAACGCAAAGCCCAGCCCCGCCCGCTCCACCAGATTCACATGCAGACTCCGGCTCACCGCCCGGATCCGGGCGATCACCGTCTCGAGTAACTGCTGAATCTCAACGATCTGCTCACTCTGCTCGGCCGTCAGCGCGCTCCGCAATACCTCGAGGTGCAGGCCAATCGCGCTCAGCACCTGTCCGGCATCGTCGTGGAGCATCCGCGCCACCCTGCCCTGCTCGGATTCCTTCTCCGAGAGCAGGGTCAGCAGCTTCTCAACTACCGGAGGTTCCATCACGCCGGGCTGCGACTAACCCTTCTTCCGGGCCAGCGCCTTGCGCGCGGTTACCACAATGTCCTTGGCCGTCATCTTGTATTTCTCCATGACCTCCTCCGGCAGACCGCTCTCGGCGTAGGTGTTCTGCACGCCGTGGAACTCCATCACGCAGGGATTGGTCTCGCCGACAACTTGCGCCACCCGGACCCCCAGGCCCGAGTCCACCAGATGCTCCTCGGCCACCACGATGCAGCCGGTCTCCGCCGCCGCCTTGGCGATCAGCTCCCGGTCAAGCGGCTTGATCGTGTGCAGGTCGATCACCCGCGCCGCGATGCCCTCGGCCGCCAGCGTCTCCGCTGCCCGCAGGCACTCGGCCACCAGCAGTCCCGTGCTGATAAAGGTCAAGTCATTGCCCTCGGTCAACTGGATGCCCTTGCCGATGACAAACTCCTGCTCCGCGCCATAAATCACCGGCGCCTTCACCCGGCCCGCGCGGATGAACACCGCCCCCGGATGATACGCCGCCGCTTTCACGAGCGCGAACATCGCCACCTCATCGGCCGGGCTGAGCACCGTAAAGCCCGCCAGCGAACACGCCAGCGACAGGTCCTCGACCGACATCTGCGACGGACCGTCCTCGCCGATCGAGATGCCCGAGTGCGTCCCGACTACCTTCAGCGGCACCCCGCTGTAGGCCACGTTCACCCGCAGCTGCTCAAAGCCCTTGTTCAGCACGAAGGCCGAAAACGAGGCGACAAAGGCGATCTTGCCCGATGCGGCCAGCCCCGCCCCAATCGAAACCATGTTGGCCTCGGCAATGCCGCAGGAGAAAAACCGGTTCGGGAACTCCTTCCCAAACAGGTGCGTGAAGGTCGACTTCGACAGGTCGGCGTCGCACACCACCACGTTCTCATCCGTCCGGCCTAACTCCACCAGCGCCTTGCCAAACGCCTCGCGCGTCGCCGCGCCCATCTTCAATTCGTACCGGGCTGCCATTTAGCCAATCTCCTTCAGCGCCAATTCCACCTCTTCTTTCGTCGGAGCCACCCCGTGATACTTCGGGTTGTCCTCCATGAAGCTGACGCCCTTGCCCTTCACCGTGTTCGCAATCAGAATCGTGGGCTTGCCCTTGGTCGCCGCGGCTTCGGCAAACGCCGCCTGCAGCGCCACAATGTCGTGGCCGTCCACGACGATCACATGCCAGCCAAACGAGGCCCACTTCTCCGGCAACGGATCGAGACCCATGATGTCCTTCACCCAGCCGTCCAGCTGAATCCGGTTGTTGTCGAGAATCGCGCAGATGTTGTCGACCTTGTGGAAGCCGGCGTACATCGCCGCCTCCCAGATCTGGCCTTCCTGAATCTCGCCATCGCCAAGCACCACGTAGGTCCGCGACGGGCTCTTGTCGAGCCGTGCGGCCTCGGCCATCCCCAAACCCACCGACAAGCCCACGCCGAGCGATCCGGTGGAGGTCTCGAGCGCCGGGATAAACCGCCGGTCCGGGTGACCCTGATAGATCGACCCGATCCGCCGCAGCGTGTTCAACTGATCCTTCGGCGTATAACCCGCCTCCGCCATGACGCTATAAAGCACCGGCGCCGCGTGACCCTTCGACAGGATGAACCGGTCCCGCTGCGGCCACGCCGGGTTGGCCGGGTCGTGCTGCAGAACATCAAAGTACAGCGTCACCAAAATCTCTACCGCGGAAAGCGATCCGCCGGGATGGCCGCTCTTGGCGGCTCCGATCATCTCGATAATGTCCCGGCGCACTGTCCGGGCGATCGATTGCAACTCGCTCAGGTCACTCGTTTTCTTCATGCCGTAAGCTCTATTATAGGCGCAAGTACCAGCCTTTTCTTTCAAACAGGCGCAGAATGGCCCAGGTCACGCCAAAAAAGAGCGGAAAACTCACCCACCACGGTCCGGGGACCACCGCCTTGGTCAGGTCCTCGGTGAAGCCGGCCAGGATGTAGGCCGCCAGGGCATTCGTGCCGAGCGTCCGGAACAGCGGGATCTGCGGATCCCACCAGACGAACAAGCGGTAGACGAGCAGGCTGAAGCCGGCCGAAAAGTAGAGGTAGCTCGCGCTGCCGGCCTGCTGCGACATCGTCCACATATCGCGCGGATGCCAGGGCGGCACAAACGGCGGCGCGGCCCACACCCCGCCCGCGGTCAGGCACGAAATCGCGTAGCCCACCGCCATCAGCACCACGGCCCAGATCGCCATCGGCCGCAGGTTGCCGTCGCGAACCCAACGGCAGGCGATGGCTCCGACAAGGGCCGGCACGGTCCAGGTGAGGAAGCCAAGTTGGCCGCCGTCGATCACCTTGTGGGCCCGCAGCCAGTCGTGCCAGAACCACGCCGAAAGCGCCACGTGGAGCAGCGACGAGCCGATCAGGTAGGCCACCTGCGTCCGCACCGAGGCCCGCAGCACGGGCAGGATCCACAGCGTCGTGAAGGCGATGTGCGTCAGGGTCTGGAACCAGACTCGCCAGCCGCCGACCGGCCAGTAGACCAGCGCGGCCACGATCATCAGCAGGAGCGCCCGCCGCACCAGCCGCGGGATGGGCTTGTGCGCCCCCAACTGCAGCGCGAAGCCGACCGCGAAGAAAAAGTGCGGCATGATCGTATCCGCATAGCTGTTGTACGTATTGTGGTGCCGCAGCAGCGCCGGCAGTTGCTTATAGGAGCTGAGGAAGTTGACCAGGAACATCCCGGCCACGGTGTAGCCGCGAAACTGATCGAGTGAGTTGATCCGCAAATTCCCCGTAGTGTACCCCACTCCGGGCGCGGCTACGTTAGAGTGGCGGTATGAGTCCAGAAGAAGCAAAAGTGGTTGGAACCTATCTTGCCGGCGTGCTCGGCATGGAGATGGAGACGACGAAAAAGGTGATCGGCGCCATCCCGAACAGCCAGTGCGACTACCGCCCCGACGACAGATCGATGAAGGCCCTCGACCTCGCCAAGCACATCGCCGAGGGCGAAGTGATGCTGATCGATATCGCGATCGTCGGCGGCGACGTACCTCCTCCGGCCGGAGCGAAGGAGTTGACCACCGCCGCAGAGGTGGTCGCCTGGTATGAGCAGGAGGTGACAGCGGCGCTGGCCAAGGTCGGGACGCTGACGGGCGAGGAGTTGGCGACGGTGCTCTCGGTTTGGGGCGGAATGGTGACCATGCCGGCGGTGAACTTCCTGCGCCTGGCTTCGGCGCATTCGATCCACCACCGCGGGCAGTTGTCGAGCTACCTGCGGCCCATGGGCGCCAAAGTGCCGTCGATCTACGGCCCGAGCGGCGACTCGGCTAGCTGATGCGGGCCTTGCGGAAGCGGTAGTCTTCCACCTGCGGCATGCGGATGACCCGGCACATCTCAAAGAGGCGGCTCCGGGCCCGCATGCCGATCTGGTCCGCCAACGTCCGGCCGTACTCGCGGCCGCTGCCGGTGGCCGCAGCGCGACCGGCGCCGCCGATGTCGGGGTCGGACAGATTCGTGGTGGCGATGATGGGCTTGCGGTTATTGCAGCGGTAGGTGATGAGGCTGGTGACGGTGTCTTCGACCCAGTCGGTGATGCGGTGTGCGCCTAAGTCGTCGAGCAGAAGCAGTTCAGCGTCGAGGGCGGTGGCGTAGGCTTCGCGGTCGGTGCTGCCGCTGGTGGGATCATAGCTCGAGCGGATGCTTTGCAGCAGATGCTGGTAGTCGTAGAAGACGCCGGAGAAGCCGCGGCCGATGAGAGTGCGCAGCGCGGCGACGGCGAGGTGGGTTTTGCCGGTGCCGGGTTCGCCGATCAGCAGCAGGCCGGGCTTTTCGACGGCGGGGAACTCTTTGGCGTAGCCGCGGACGATCAACATGACGGTCTGCAGGTTCCGGGCGGCTACCTGATTGTCGGTCGGCAACACGAAGTTGTCGAGCGAGGCGTTCTCATAAAGCGGCGGGATGCCGGCGTTGTCCCAGTTCTCCTGCTGCTGATCGGCGAGGATGCATTCGCAGCGTTTGGCGCCGGTGATGCCGCTGCGTTCGGCGATGATCCAGCCGGATCCATGGCATTGCGGGCAGTCGGAGTTGGGCATGACTTACTCCAGTGTAACGAGGACCTGGCCGGAGGAGACGGTATCGCCTTCGGCGACGCGCAGGGCGGCGACGACCCCGGCGCGAGGGCTGCGGAGTTCGTTCTGCATCTTCATGGCTTCGAGGATGAGCAGGCCCTGACCGGCTTCGACCGTGTCGCCGGGGGCGGCGAGGAGGCGGACGACCTTGCCGGGCATGGCGGCCTTAACGTCGCGGACGGCCGAGGCGGCGGCGGAGGAGCCGGAGGCGCGGCGGCGGGGGTCGATGACGACGCGCTCCCATTCGACGGCGTTGAGGGCGATCCAATCGGAAGAGGCGGCTTCGTGGATGGTGTAGCTGCGGCCGTTGAGGAGGACGGAGTAGACGCCGGGGCGGATTTGGACAAGGTCGGGTTTCATGAGTTTCTCCAGGCGGAGCGGCGGGGGCGGGGCAGGGGGGCGGAGGGGGGCTGGTAGGCGGCGAGGGCCGCGGCGAGGGCTTCGCCGGTTGGCGGGGGCGGGTCCTGGTAGTGGAAGTTGTTGAGAAAGGTTGTGTGGAGGTCGCCCGAGAGGACGGCGGGGTCGGCGAGCAGTTGCCGGAAGAAGTGAATGTTGTTGCGGATGCCGAGGATGACGGTTTCTGAGAGCGCCCGTTCGAGGCGCGCGATGGCGGCGGGGCGGTCCGGGGCCCAGACGGCGAGTTTGGCGAGCAGCGGGTCGTATTCGAGGGGGACGCGCCAGCCTTCGTAGACGCCGCTGTCGAGCCGGACGCCGGGGCCGGAGGGCAGTTCGAGCCGCTCGATGACGCCGGGGGAGGGGAAGAAGTTATTGGCCGGATCTTCGGCGTAGAGCCGGCATTCGATGGCGTGGCCGGTCCAGCGGATGTCCTGCTGGCGGAGGGAGAGGGGGGCGCCGGCGGCGAGGTCGAGTTGGAGATGGACGAGGTCGAGGCTGGTGACGAGTTCGGTGACGGGGTGTTCGACCTGCAGGCGGGTGTTCATCTCGAGGAAGTAGAAGTTACGGTCGTGGTCGACGAGGAACTCGGCGGTGCCGGCGTTCGAGTAGCCGGCGGCGCGGGCGATTTTGAGGGCGGCTTCGCCCATGCGGTGGCGGAGATCGGGGTCGAGGGCGGAGAGGGGGGAGGGGGACTCTTCGATCACCTTCTGATGGCGACGCTGGAGGGAGCACTCGCGTTCGCCGAGGTGGATGAGGTTGCCGTGGTTGTCGCCGAGGAGTTGGATTTCGACGTGGCGGGGGTGGATGAGCGCTTTTTCAAGATAGACCTCGGCGGATTTGAAGCTGCGTTCGGCTTCGCTTGAGGCGTCGCGGAGGGCGGCTTCGAGGGAGGCTTCGCTATCGACGACGCGCATGCCTTTGCCTCCGCCGCCGGCGGCGGCTTTGATCATGACGGGGTAGCCGATGCGGCTGGCGATGCGTTTGGCTTCGGCGAAGGTGGCGACGGCGGCGTCGGTACCGGGGACGACGGGGGCGCCGGCGGCGAGGGCGAGCTGGCGGGCGGCGGTTTTCGAGCCGAGGGCGCGGATGGCGGCGGCAGTGGGCCCGATGAACGTGATGCCGGCGGCGGCGCAGGCGGCGGCGAAGTCGGCGTTTTCGCTGAGGAAGCCGTAGCCGGGGTGGATGGCGTCGGCGCCGTGGGCGCGGGCGGCGGCGATGAGCTTGTCGATGCGGAGGTAGCTTTCGGCGGAGGGGGAGGGGCCGAGGAAGGCGGCTTCGTCGGCGAGTTGGACGGCGAGGGAAGCGCGGTCGGCGTCCGAGTAGACGGCGACGCCGGGGATGCGGCGTTCGCGGAGGGCGCGGAGAATACGGACGGCGATTTCGCCCCGATTGGCGACGAGGACCTTTCGAAACATGAAGGGCAATTGTAGCAATCGTTTGATACCCTTGACGTAATGGCGGTCGAAACAACCAAGAGTTCGCTCAAGAATCAGGGTGTTCGTCTGACCCGGCAGCGGAAGATTCTGCTGGACCTGATTGACAAGTCGGGTAAGCACCTGGATGCCGAGAGCCTGTATCAGATGGCGCGGCTGCAGGATCCGAAGTTGAACCGCGTGACGGTGTACCGCACGTTGAACATGCTGAAGGCGGCGGGGCTGGTGGATGAGCTCGACCTGATGCACCATTCCGGTGACCAGCATTACTACGAGACGCGGATGAAGCGGGAGCATGCGCACGTGATCTGCCTGCGGTGCGGGAAGGTGGAGGAGTATTTTGGTGAGCCGCTGCTGCACATCCGGCATCAGGTGCAGGAGTCGATGGGGTTTCAGATTCTGCTGACGCGGACCGAGATTGGGGGGTATTGCGCGAACTGTCAGATGCAGCGGGCGCAGGAGTTGGACGAGGCCGAGGTGGAAGCCTAGGGCGATGGGAGGGGCCGGGGTTCCGGAGCTGGAGATTCTGGCGCCGACCGGGGGGAGGAAGACGGTTCCGCTCGAGCCGCTGCCGTACCGGATGGGGCGGCAGGAGGATAATCATCTCGTGCTGCGGGATAACCGCGCTTCGCGGCACCATGCCCGGATTGTGTGCGAAGCCGGGCAGTACTGGGTGGAGGATCTGAACAGCCGGAACGGGGTAACGGTTGACGGGCAGAAGGTGGCGCGGGCGGAACTGGCGGACGGGGCGGTGGTGGGATTCGGGGTGGAGGACAGCTACCAGCTTGTGTTCCGGTTGCGAAGCGGGGCGGCGGGAGCGGGACCGGCGGCAGGGCTGCGGCGGCTGCGCAGCGTGCTCGAAGTGGCGCGGACGCTGACGGGTTCTCTCTCGACCGACCATGTGCTGGCGAGTTTGCTCGAAGCGGCGATGAGCGTGACGGGCTGTGAGCGGGGTTTTGTGCTGCTGCGGGAGCGTGGGCGGCTAGAGCTGCGGATTGGGCGGGATAGCGCGGGGCTGGTGCTGGGGGAGGGGGATTTGACGGCGCCGCCAGAGGTGTTGTGTGCGGCGCTCGAGAGCCGGCGGGAGCTGCTGTCGATGACGGTGGAGGGGTACGGGCACGTGGTGTGCGTGCCGCTGCTGCGGGTGTCGATGGCGGGGGGCGAGGAGACGGCGGTGCTGGGTTCGGCGCGGGAGGCGGTGGGGCTGCTGTGTCTCGAGGCGGGTGCGGGGCGGGCGGATTTGGCGGGGCTGGGCGGGGAGCTGCTGCAGTCGCTGGCGGTGGAAGCTTCGATGATTTTGGAGAACGCCCGGCTGATTGTGCAGGAGCGTTTGAAGGAGCGGATGGAGCGGGAGCTGGACCTGGCGCGGACGATTCAGCGGGATCTGCTGCCGGATCAGTTTCCGGCGACGGGGTGGTTTCGGGCGTGCGGGGTGAGTGTGTCGTCGGCGCAGGTGGGCGGGGATTACTTTGACCTGATGGAGTTGGGGGAGGAGCGGTGGGCGGCGGTGCTGGCGGATGTTTCAGGTAAGGGGGTGAGTTCGGCGCTGCTGGCGGCGTTTCTGCAGGGGGTGTTTTTGGCGGCGACGGGGGAGTCGACGTCGGCGGCGGAGGTGCTCAAGCGGGTGAACCAGTTTTTGTTGCGGCGGACGAACGGGGAGAAGTACGCGACGCTGGTGCTGGTGACGGTGGACCGAGCGGGGCGGTTGGTGTGGGTGAACGCGGGGCACTGCCGGCCGCTGCTGTGGCGGCGGACGGGGGAGGTGTTTGAGCTGCGGGCGGCGGGGTTGCCGGTGGGGATGCTTGAAGAGGCGACGTGGGAGACCTACCGGCAGCAGATGGAGCCGGGGGATGTGCTGGTGCTGTACTCGGACGGGTGCAGCGAGGCGCGGAACGGGGCGGGGGAGCTGTTTGGCGTTGGGCGAGTGGGGGAGGTGCTGCGGGAGAATGCGGGGCGGGGGGCCCGGGCGGTGGCGGAGGGGTTACGGGGGGCGGTGGAGGCGTTTGCCGGAGGGGAGGCGCAGGGGGACGATTTGACGGTGCTGGTGGTGGAGTATCATGCGTGAGTTGTTGGGTTTGAGGTGAGTTTGGCTGGCGCCGATGGTGGCTTGGGGTTGGGGATGTTTGTGACGCGGCGCGGCGGGGGGACGTGGACTACGTGGCGATGCGGTGGCAGTTGGGGGCGGACCCGAGCGGTGAGGGAGCGGACGGGGCAACGGCGCGGGAAGAGGCTGAAGGGAACGAGTTCGGCGCGGTGGCGGGGGTGCCGGAGGGGCGGTAGATGAGAGCTTGGCGGGTGGGACGGGGAAATTGAAGGGCAGGCGCGATGGGAGGGAGAATTTACGCGTTCACGGGTAATCGGATTTTTTTTGCTTTCCTTAAACGATAGATAAGAAAAGAGTTATTTCGGCGGTCGAGTTTGTGGCGATCGGGATGGCGACGGGGACGGGCTAAGGTCTAGTCAGCGAACATTAAGTGCGCGGTCTGCCAGGGACGAGTCCGTGGGCAGGCGTTTCTTTTCTGGAGGCCCTGAGAATGCGAGTTTGGAAACTGTGGATGTGCTGCTTCCACCTGATGATGTTGTGTTTGAGTGCGGAGTTTGCCCTGGCCAATCCGCCGCTTACCACGATTCAAGATATTATCTACAAGGCTGACGGTAGCCGGTTTAATGGCGTTGCCTATATCGAGTGGACGGCATTTGAGACGCCGAACCAGATTTCGATTGGCACTCAGAGTTTGACGCTCGCGGTCGTTAATGGAAACCTGAAGGTTAACCTGGTGCCCACAACAAACAGCCAGACCGCTGGTTACTATCAAGTACGTTACTTTAGCGATGGGCGGATTCAGTTTTCGGAACGTTGGGCCGTGCCGCCCAGCGCGACTCCGGTGAACCTGTCAACCGTGCGCGCCGCGGCGGCGCAACAGGCCGGGGGTACTCTGCTGGCTCCCGCTCAGCTTACGATGGGTGACATACCCGGCCTGACCGAAGAACTGGCGGCGAGACCGGTGCGGGGGGCGGCTTACGCCGCGAATCGTGCTTTGCGTTCCAGCGCGAGTGGAACCTTGGAAGCGATTGCCGGTAACCTGACTGACTGCGTGAAGGTTGACGGGACCAGTGGACCTTGCGGCAACACGGGAGGCGATTACACCGGCCCTGGTTTCGTCGATGGCGAAACGCCTTCTGGTTTGATGAATGGCACCAATACGGTGTTTGCGCTGACCAGCCAGCCTTCTCCCGCGTCGAGTTTAGAGCTGTACCGGAATGGCATCTCTCTTACGCAGGGCGTGGACTATAGCCTGAGCGCCAACTCGATTACGATGGTAACCGGCTCGGCTCCCCGGCCCGGGGATTTGTTGAAGGCGAGTTATCGAACCGCTGCGGCGTCGAATCCGACCTCGGCGGCCGGGGGGGCTCTTACCGGAAACTATCCGAACCCACAGATTGCGGCCGGCGTTATCTCCAACAATAATATTTCGAATGTAGCGGGGATTGCGGAGAGCAAACTGGCTCTGAATTTCCCCACTCATTCCAATAGCAATGATCCTACGGCATCGGAAAAGGCCGCTTTGTCGGGTACCGTAGGAACGCCATCGGCGACCAACAAATTTGTTACCGCCAGCGATAGTCGCCTGACGGATGCCAGGACGCCGCTCGCGCATCAGTTACTCAGTGCGCAACATAGTGATACGACGGCGGGAACTGTCGCCCGCGGAGATGTGATTGTCGGACAAGGGACCTCGCCAGCCTGGGCCAGACTGCCTTTGGGCAGCCCGGGACGCTGCTTGACCTCGAATGGTGTTGATGCAATCTGGAACACATGCCTTTATACGGGTTTTCAAGCCGGAGCGATCCCGGTGGTCAACGCCAGCGGTACTCTCAGCGAAAACATCTTTCACCTGCGCTGGGATACCTCAAACCGGCGGCTCTCGGTCGGCTCCGGTCTTTCCGACGCTACGGTCAACATTCACGATCAGTTAGGATCGAGTGGCCTGATTGTTCGGGCGGGAACCGGGCAGGGAGGTCAGCCGTTAAGCCGCTGGCAGGACCCCGCGGGCAGCGATCTGGCCACCGTGCAATCGGATGGCGCGATTACGACGACCGGACTGCAGGTTTCCCCGGCAGCGGCCCGCGCGCCTTGGCGCGACGCGGGACTAGCCGCTGATCCGGCGACCCGCGTGGATGGAGACAGCTGGTATAACACGACCGTGAAGGCCAGAAAGGCCCACCAGGCTGGGCAGACGCATACCGTCTCGCAGGTCATCTGTGCGGAAGAGGGCGTTTCCAATGAGATGAGCAGCGCGCAGATCCTCGCTTCTTGCACCCTGCCCGTCGGTTTGTTGCGGGCCGGTGACCGGATTGAGGTTCAGGTCGACGCCGAACAGATGGGTCCGTCGGCACCCTGGAATTTTCGGTTGCAATGGGGATCGACGCAATGGATCCAGCGGGTTCTGGGCGGGGAAGAGCCGAACTTGGCATTCCGTGGCTCCGGGGCGCTCCACAGCGCCGGGACGACGCTGGCGGCTCAGCACTACAGCACCGGGGGAGCGATGTTGTCCGGCGTCGTCTCGGCGAGCGATCCGTTCCAGGCTGGCGTGCAATTGGTCGTGGCCGGCTGGCTGAACAGCCCCGCTGCCGGGGCTGCGGTCGCGGTCAGGAGTCTGACGGTAATCCGATACCCTGCTCAGGGGAACTAGCGCCTCGGTGAGAACTGAGGCTCATTTCTTGTGGGCGGCGCGAGCGGTGGAGGGCGGAGTCACGCCCTTCACTCGCATGTACCCAACGATGTTTCCATAGTGTGCGTTTAAGTTCGCGATATAGCCCAGCATGGTGTCAACCGGGAGGATGGTCCGAGTGCCGACACTTACTTCCCGGAGCAGCCGCGCGTCGCTTAATGACCGGATCACCTGGTCGCAGTAGTCGAACGAGTCCCGGATCGCCTGGTCAACCGCAGGCTTGGTCATCGCCTTACCGGCACTATGGGCCGGCGGTGCGGTGCCAGCCATGGCCGAGCAGGCGTTGTAATTCATGCCGGCGGTATGGGTTATCCAGTCACGGAAACTCCGCTGCTCGGGCGTCAATTTAAACTCCAGCGATTCAGCGGGCATGGCCGCGACTGATTCCACGAAGTTCAACTTGGCTGTTTCGTAGCGGGTCTTGAACGCCGTCAGAATCGGGTCAGCACCCGGGACACTGACCGCCGCCAGCAGAAAAACGAAAAATAGGCGCATACCGAATTCTAACCGAGTTGCTCGTCGATTTCGTCAAGCCAGGATGGACTTTTCAGCACCTCGCGCGGCCGGCTGCCGTCGGGTGGTCCGATTATTCCGTCCCGGTGCATCATGTCGAGGATCCTTGCCGCGCGCCCATAGCCTAAACGCAGCCGCCGCTGCAGAACGGAAGTCGAGGCTTTGCCGAGTTCGCACACCACGCGGACGGCGTCGCGATACTGCGGATCTTCCCGGCCATCCACAATTTCCTCCTCGCTCTCCATTTCTCCGTCCTCACTCGGAGGCGCCATGAGGAAGCTTTGATCGTAGTCGGGTTCGGCCTGCTGCTTCCAGTAGTCTACGACCATTGAGGTTTCTGTCTCGCTGACATAGGCGCCGTGTACCCGCAAAAGGCGGGCTGTTCCGGGGGGCAGAAACAACATGTCCCCTTTCCCAAGCAGCGAATGGGCGCCCATGTTGTCGAGAATTGTCCGGGAGTCAACCCTCGTGGCGACGCGGAAGCTAATGCGCGTTGGAAAGTTCGCCTTGATCAGGCCCGTGATGACATCCACGCTTGGGCGCTGCGTGGCGAGCACCAGATGAATGCCGACAGCCCGGGCCATTTGTGCCAGGCGGGTCACACTCTCCTCCACCCCGGCTCGCTCCAGCATCATCAGATCCGCCAACTCGTCAATGATGATTACCAGAAAGGGCAGTGGTCGCAACTCCTCGCCGTCCGGAATTGCCGCTTCCTGATCAAATAGACTCCGGGGAACCGACAGGATCTGGCGAACTTTCCTGTTGTATTGCTCAATATTGCGAACACTTTGCGCCGCCAGTAGTTTCAGCCGCCGCTCCATTTCGAGCACCGCGTTGCGGAGCGCGTAGGTAGCCTTTTTGGGCTCAGTAATCACGGGAGTCAGGAGGTGCGGAATCCCTTCGTAGATTCCGAGTTCCACCCGCTTGGGATCCACCATGATCAGCCGTACCTCTTCCGGTGTGGCCTTATAGAGAAGGGACATGATCAACGTGTTCAGCATCACGCTTTTGCCGGCGCCCGTAGAACCGGCGATCAGCACGTGCGGCATCGTCTCGAGCGTGGCGACCTTGATCCGTCCGCTGATGTCCTTTCCCATCGTGATCGTCAGCTTGGAGGCCGAACCCTGGAACTCTTCGCTCTCGAGAACCTGACGAAGGCTGATCAGCTCCCGCCTCTTGTTCGGCACCTCAATGCCCACCGTCGGTTTGCCGGGAATGCGTTCGATCAGGACGCTTTCACACTGCAGTCCGAGACACAGATCTTCCGCCAGATTCGTTATCTTGTTGTACTTTATGCCCGCATCGGGCTTGTATTCAAACGTGGTTACCACCGGACCCGGGTTGATCTGCACAACCGATCCGAGAACGTTGAACTCTTCGAACTTCGATTTGATTTTGGCCGCGGTCTCCTTCAGTTCCTGCTCGTCATACGGATTGCGCGGTGGAACTTCGTTCAGCAGAGAGGTTGCCGGCATCACGTAAGCGCGTCCCGTGCGCTCCTTCCGGCGACGCCCACTCTCCGCTTCGAGTGGCGCCGGAGCCAGCGGCTTTTCCCAGGGAGGCTCCTCGAGAGCACGAATCGGGATCTCCTCTTCCTCTTTGCTTTGCGCCTCCTCCTCGACGCCGGCCTGGGCCTCCGTCTCAACCTCTTGTACCGTGCGCTTGCTCGCCCAAGGCGGCGCCTGATCGTCCAGGGGCACGACCGGGATGCCTGCCTCCTCCGCCGATGCAGTTCGCCTCTCGACGGCCGGTTTCTCCGGTCGCCGCTTGCTGATCAACTTTCGAGCGGCCCGAGCTTTCTGCCGCTGCTCCCGCCAAACTCGCCAGCGATCCAACCGATCCCTCCACCAGTCCCGCGGCCCCTCGACCCACTCGTAGACGAGCTCCATCGAAAAACGGCTTACCAAATACAAGGAAAGGAAAATCGCGGTCACGCTGAGGATTGCCGCCCCACCCAGGTTGAAGTTCTCAATGAGATAGCTTGCGAGGGCCAATCCCGCCACTCCCCCCGCCGGCACGGCACCATCAAACGGACGAAATCCGGGGAACAGAGAGAGCAGCGTACAAACCCCACTGAGGAGCAGGAGCACCCCGGCTACCCGCACCGCAGGCGCGCCAATGGGGCGGTGGCGGATGCGTTGCACGCCTGCCGCCCCCACCAGCAGCGGTAAGCAGAACGCGGCCAAGCCGACCACACTGTAGATCAGGTCCGATACCGTCGAGCCGAATCGACCTGTCCAGTTCGCAGCGCGCTCTAATCCCGTTGCCGTGTTCCAGGATGGATCCCCGGGGTGGTAGCTAACCAAGCTCAACAGCAGAAAGAATCCTGCTACCAAAAACACCAATCCCGTTACTTCATTCAGCCGGGGACTGGCCGAGGGCTTCAATATGTTCATGCGCGTTAAGGCCGCGTCAAATCCGGAGCCCCTTCATTGTCGCAGACTTGGCCCCCGATGCGCTATCTTTCGCGGAACGCCAAACCAAGCACGACCAGTCCGAACGCTACCCGGTAGATCACAAAGGGCAGAATCGAGTTCGTGCGCAGAAATCGAAGGAAGAAGGCGATCACCGCCAATCCTGTCACCGCGCTGACACCGATTCCGATCACCATCGGCGCCACCATCTCCTCCTCCATGCCGTGTTTGCGAAGATCCAACAAGGCCTTCACCGCCGCCGCTCCCACCGCCGGCGTCGAGAGCAGAAAACTGAAGCGCGCCGCCGCCGCCCGGTCCAGATGCCGGAACAAACCCGCCGCCAGCGTCACCCCACTGCGCGAGGTCCCCGGCACGATCGCCAGCGCCTGCGCTGCGCCAATGAAGAGGCCATCCGCCAGCGTGACCTCGCCGAGGTCCCGCGTGGCCCTCGAAACGCGCTCCGCTCCGTACATCACCAAACCCATGCTGATCGCCATAACCCCCACCACATACGGGCTCCGCAAGGTCGTCTCTATAGCGTCCTTAAACAGGAGGCCCGCCACGGCAACCGGCACGCTTCCGGCAACTAAGTACCAGAGCAGCCGCGGATTCCTGCTTAACTGAAAGTCCTTGCCGGGGCCGAAACCAACCGCCTGGGCCAGAATCTGCATCCAGTCTCTCGAAAAATACACCATCACCGAAAGCAGCGTTCCTAAATGTAAGGCTACGTCAAACTCGAGACCTTGATCCTTCCAGCCAAACAGCCAAGGAGCCATCGCCAGATGCGCGGAACTCGAAACCGGCAGAAATTCGGTCAATCCCTGCAGGATCGCTAAGACGATCGCTTGGTAAATCGGCATAATGGAATCATTAGGGTAACGTAGATCTCTCCTCCGATCCAAAACAACTGGCATGAGAACAACAAAAATCGTGGCGACGCTTGGCCCCGCAAGCGATACAAAGGAAACGATTGCGAAACTGTTTGCGGCGGGAGTGGATGTTTTTCGCCTGAACGCCTCTCATGGAGTTCATGAGGATCACGCCCGCCGTTTGCGGTTGGTTCGGGAACTCTCCACCGAACTGAATCGTCCCGTTGGCATCCTGCTCGACCTGCAAGGGCCCAAGATTCGCCTGGGTCTGTTTGATGGCGGCAAGGTATGGCTCGAAACGGGTGCGGTTTTTGAGATCACCACCGAAGAGTGCCTGGGCACGAAGGAGCGCGCCTCCACCGTGTATCAGAACTTCGCCCGGGATGTCAGTCCGGGTGACCGCGTGCTGATCGCCGATGGTACCGTCGAACTTCGGGTGATCTCTACGGACGGCGTTTCCGCCCGCTGCCTTGTGCACGCCGGCGGCTGGGTCGGCGACAAAAAGGGGATCAATCTACCTAATGTCAACGTGTCGACGCCCTCGCTGACCCGCAAAGACATGGCCGATCTGCAGTGGGGCATCGATCATCGGGTCGACTACGTGGCGCTCTCGTTTGTTCGTAAACCCACCGATGTCATTCGACTCCGCCTCTATCTCGAAGAGAAGGAGCACATGCTCCCCATCATCGCCAAAATCGAAAAGCCGGAAGCCTGGGAACAGTTGAACGAAATCCTCGCCGAGTCCGATGGGGTGATGGTCGCCCGTGGCGATCTCGGCGTTGAAATGGCGTTTGAAAAGGTTCCGTTCATCCAGAAGTCGATCATTGAACGCGCCCGCCAGACCGGCAAGTTTGTGATCACGGCCACGCAGATGTTGGAATCGATGATCGAAAGTCCGGTGCCGACCCGGGCCGAGGTGAGCGATGTCGCCAACGCCATTTTTGATGGCACCGACGCCGTCATGCTGTCGGCCGAAACCTCCGCGGGCAAGTTCCCGGTCGAATCCGCGGCCACGATGGCCCGCATCGCCGTCGAAGCCGAAGCCTCAATTCGACCGCGGGGCTACCAGGACCTCCCGCCCCGCACGAATCCGACCATCGCCGAGATCCTCGCCGACGCCGCCTACCACTCCGCAAGGTCGGCCAACGTTGCCGCCATCGTCGTCATGACCACCTCCGGTTCCACGGCCCGGCTCGTTGCCCGCTACCGTCCGCCGGTCCCCATCTACGCCTTCACGCTCTCGGAAACCGTCGCCCGCCAGTTGACCGTGATTTATGGCGTGCACGTCCTCATTACTCCCACCGAAGCGTCCACCGAGCAGATGCTGGCCATCATGGATCGGACCCTCCTCGATCGGGGGCTCCTCAAGCCCCGGGACACCGTGATCCTCGTGGCCGGCCAACCCATGTGGCGTTCCGGAACCACGAACATGATGATCCTCCACCGCGTGGGTGAGATCCGGGCCTAGAACTTTTTCGCTGTTGAAGCTCTGCCGGTTTGCCGATTACTATGTTTAACTGGTTCTTAAGGAATTGCCATGCCGCTGTCAGCTGAACAGAGTCATCAAACGCCGTCTGCGGCCATCCCAGCCTCCATCCCCTGGATGCCGTTGGTTTGGTGTGGCACGCTGCTGGTGGTTACCTACCTGCCCATCCTGGCCTTTATGGCCCGGCAGTGGAACAACGACGACGATATGGGCCACGGATTCTTCGTTCCGCTCGTGGCGCTTTACGTCGTCTGGCAGATGCGGGACTCTCTGCTGGCCGTCAAATCCAAGCCCAGTTGGCTCGGACTGGTTTTGCTCGTCTGGGGTGGACTGCAAATGGCGGTCGGCATGCTCGGCGCCGAGCTGTTTCTGCAGCGCACCGCCTTCGTTGTCTCTTTGGTCGGTGCTGTCGTTTTTCTCAAAGGATGGCCCATGCTGCGTGCCTTGCGGTTCCCGCTCGCCATGCTCCTTTTCATGATTCCTATCCCCGCCGTGATCTACAACCAGATTACGTTCCCCCTGCAACTCCTGGCCAGCAGCGTGGCCGAGGTTGCTCTGACCATGGTGGGCATCCCGGTGCTGCGCGATGGTAACGTCCTTGAACTGGCCAGTCAGAAACTCTCCGTTGTGGAGGCGTGCAGCGGAATCCGGTCCCTCCTGTCGCTGACGTTCCTCTCGTTGGTGTATGGCTACTTCTTTGAGGAGAACCGGGTCGTCATGCGCTGGTTGCTGTTTCTCTCCACCCTGCCGATTGCGATCGCGGCAAACTCC
Source organism: Acidobacteriaceae bacterium (assembly GCA_020247055.1). Lineage (GTDB taxonomy): Bacteria > Acidobacteriota > Terriglobia > Bryobacterales > Bryobacteraceae. The sequence continues at coordinate 33,965 of JADCJL010000357.1, forward strand.
TTCCGGGTTTCTCTTACCGGCGTCATCAGCGAGTACAACCCGGAGTTGGCCCAGGGCTTCTTCCACAGTCTCGAAGGCTGGGTCATCTTTGTGTTTGCGCTCGGGCTCTTGGTGGGGTTCCATCGCTTGCTGGTTGGGCTATCCCCCCGGTTCGGCTTCCTTAAGGTTTCCGCGTGAAGACTTCTTCGACACTTTTTCTCTCGGTCTTTTCCTGCATCATCAGTCTGCAGGCCATGGGGGCCTATTTTCTGGTTAACCGGTCTGAGTATCAGCCTACCCCGCCTCCGCTGTCGAGCCTGCCGACCCAGTTGGATGCCTGGAAAATGGTGGGAGAGTATCCGATAGAAAAAGAGGTCCAGGACGTGCTCAAGGCCTCCGACACCATGAATCGGATCTATCAGGATGGCCAATCCCCCTCCTCGGTCAGCTTTTTTATCGCGTTCTTCAAGAGTCAGCGGTCCGGCGTTGCTCCGCACTCGCCCAAGAACTGTCTGCCTGGGAATGGCTGGGTCCCGGAAAGGAGCGAAATCGTTCGTTACCCGGTTCCCGGTTCCGCCGAGGGGATCGAAGTTAACCAATATATCGTGCAGAAAGGCGATAGCAAGAACGTGGTGGTGTATTGGTATCAGTCGCACGGCCGGGTGGTCGCGAGTGAGTATAAAGCGAAGTTTTTTGTGATGGCGGACGCTATTGCAAAAAATCGTACCGACACTGCGCTGGTCAAGGTAATTGCTCCCGTCTCGAACGACGACGTTCCGGGAGCCATTGCAATGGCCCAGCGTTTTGTGGCGGCGTCTTTTCCTTCGATTACGGCCGCACTACCGAACTGAGCTTTTGTCTCAGTATTCGCGGACGAAGGAGGGATGTCCCGCCGCTGTGAGGCGCATCTGCAGTTCGACTTTCTGCTGTTCATCCCGCAGAGGTCCAACCAGGAGCCGGTGTTTTCGGTCGATACGCGCGATCTCTAACGGAAATCCAGCCCGTTCCAGCTCCGATCGCAGGGGCTGAAAGCCAGGGAGTTCGGCCGCCGCCACCTGGAGATACAAACGCCGTATCCGCCCCGGGACCGTTCCTACCACCGGATGATCAACTGGCGCGGGCGCGGCAACGGGGGGGGCCGTCGGCGGGGCAACGGGTGTGACCGTCGGCGAGGAGACGGGTGTGACCGCCGGCGAGGCAACGGGTGTGGCCACAGGCCCGGCCACCGGTTCCTCCCCTTTGGCCTCCGGCTCCACGATGACAGGGGGCGGAACCACCATCCGGCTCTCCTGATTAGCCCGGATCCCGGTCACCGACCGGCCCGCCAAATACGCCAGGCAAGCCACCAATCCCATCAGTAGCGTCATCCCCATCACCACGGTAACCAGCTTCCGGTTGGCCAACGCCAGTTCATAACTGGCGGCTTCCGGCGCTGTCAGGTGCGATTCGCCCATACCCAGGTAAGATCGGCCTGATGGGGAAAAAGGTTTAGGGTGATAAAATTCAGAACGTGGATCTATTCGACGAGATCGTAAGGCTGCGCAAGCTGGGCCAGAAGTGTGCGCTGGCCACCATTGTGCAGGTGAACGGCTCCATCCCCAGCTACGAGAGCGCGAAACTCCTCGTCCGCGAGGACGGCTCCATGGCCGGCACCATCGGCGGCGGCTGCGTGGAAGCCGAGGTTTGGAACGCCGCCCGCGAGGTGATCGCCACGGAAAAGCCCCGGCAGATGAAGTTTTCGCTCGGTCAGGACGCCGCCTACGATAACGGATTGATCTGCGGGGGCCAACTCGAGGTGTTCGTCGAACCCATCGTCCCCCAGCCCCAGGCCTACATCTTTGGAGCAGGCCATATCTCGAAAAGCCTTGCCAAAGCCGCCGGTCTGGCCGGTTTCGCTGTCACCGTGATTGACAACCGCGAATCCTACGCCAACCGCGAACGCTTCCCCGACGCCGACGCCGTCATCGCCGCCGAGTACGAAGAGGTCTTCCCCACTCTCGCGGTCTCCGATACCACCTACCTGATCATCGTCACCCGCGGTCACCGCGACGACATGCGCGTCCTCGCATGGGCCGCCCAAACCAACGCCCGCTACCTCGCCATGATCGGCAGCAAACGCAAGGTAATCGGCGTCGTCGAAGAGCTGGCTAAATCGGGCTTCCCGGCTGCCGCCCTTGAGCGACTCTACGCCCCCATGGGTTTCGACATCGGCGCCATCACCCCCGAAGAGATCGCCATCTCCGTCGTCGCCGAGATGATCGCCGTCCGCCGCAACCCTGAATCCGGCTGGCGCGCCCTGTCGAAAACCGTCGCCGCCCATCATAAAGTACAAGAGTTGGCCCGGTGAACCTGACCGGAGTCGTGCTCGCCGCCGGGGCGTCCCGGCGCATGGGCTTTCCCAAGACGCAACTACTCTGGCACGGGGAAACTTACCTCGCGCGCCTCGTGCGCCTGTTCGGAGAGTGTTCGCGGGTGGTCGTCGTCCTCCGGGAAGCGGCCGAGGTGGCGGGGGCTTCCGTCGTCGTCAACCCCGATCCCGAGCGCGGGATGCTCAGCTCTCTCCAACTCGGCATGGCCACCGCCGCCGGCCCCGTTCTGTTCACCCCCGTCGATTTCGGCCATGTCCGCGCCGCCACGGTCCACGGCCTCGTCAACGCCTACCGCGGCCAACCCGTCCTCAATCCCCGCTGCGACGGCCGCCGCGGCCATCCTACCCTGATCAGCCACCAAACCGCCCGTGCTCTGCTGGCCATGGCCCCCACCGCTAACCCGAAAGACCTGCTCCAAACCCTCCCCCCCGCCTGGTTCGACTGCGACGACCCGGGCATTCTCCGTGATGTCGACGATCCCGAGGCCTACCGCCGGGTAGTGGCTGAACTATGAAAAAACGCCGGCTCTGGCTCATCTTGCTCCTTCTGCTCGCTGTCTTCACGGCGGCGCCCTTCTGGAAAGTGGATCGCCTCGCGCCCGTCCTCACCGCCAGTCTCGAACGCGCCCTGCAGCGAAAGGTCGAGGTGGGAGCGGTCCGCCTGCATCTGTTGACGGGCCCCGGCTTCACCCTCAGCGACGTGGTCATCCACGAAGATCCCGCGATCTCGGCCGAACCGCTGGCCTACGTCACCTCCCTCGTCGTTCGCCTCCGTCTCAGCGCTCTTCTGCGCGGCGCCCTTGAGTTTTCCGCGCTCCGCCTCGAAGAGCCCTCCGTGAACGTCATGCAGACCGCCACCGGCCGCTGGAACCTCCAGGCTCTGCTCCAGAACTCCGCCGGGACCCCGGGCGGCGACCTGCCCGATCTCGCCGTCCGCGGCGGCCGCTTGAATTTCAAGCTCGACGGCACCAAGTCCATCTACTACTTCACCAGCACCGACCTCGATTTCTCCGCCCAGGACGGCGGGCAGTCGTTTGCAATCTGGTTCCGGGGAGAGCCGGCCCGCACCGATCGGCCGGCCCAGGGCTTCGGCCAGGTTACCGGCCGCGGCCGCTGGCTGCGGCCGGACTCCGGAGAACCGCGCCTCGAAATCGACTACCGGCTCGAACCCTCCGCCATCGAAGAGTGGACCACCCTGCTCGCCAGCCGCGACATCGGCCTTCACGGCCGCGTGGAGTCCCGCGGCCGCCTCGCCCG
>JADCJL010000358.1 GCA_020247055.1 Acidobacteriaceae bacterium
TCCATCGAAGGCGAATGGAACTGGCCCATCGACAAAGAAGCCGGCCCCGATGGCAAGGGCGACAACTACATCGACTGGAAGATGTGGCTCGGCAGCGCCACCAAGCGCCCCTACGACGCCGACCGCTTCTTCCGCTTCCGCAAGTATTGGGACTACTCGGGCGGCATCGCCACCGACCTGTTCTTCCATGTGGTCGCGCCCATGAACATCTGCTGGACCAGGCCGCAGTATCCGCATCGCGTCATGGCGAGCGGCGGCATCTACGAATTCAAGGATCGCGAGGTGCCCGACACCTTCAACCTCCTGGCCGACTACGAAGAGGGCCATTCCCTCGTACTGAGTTCGTCGATGGCCAACTCCCAGCACATCCCGGGACTCATCCGCGGCCACGAAGGCACCATCATCATGGTCGAACACGGCCGCTTTGAGGGCTTCTCTCCCTACATCACCCTCAAGCCGGAACTGACCGGACGGGGCGATGCCCGCAAGCCGATCGGCGGCGAAAAGTACAAGTTCGGCACCGAGGACGTCAAGATCCCCGTGCAGGACCTGAACACGATGGATACCCACGTCGGCAACTTCCTCGACTGCATGGTGAGCCGGAACAAGCCCACCCTCGACGTCGAGACGGCCGCCCACGCCCAGGTTCTCATCACGATGGCCGTGCAGAGCTACCGCCAGGGCAAGGTGCTCTACTTCGACGAGCAGAAGTTCAAGATCGTCGACAAGAGCCCGAAGGCGTAAGCGCCTTATCCCGAATCACCAGGGGGGAGTTTTCCAACTCCCCCCTTTTCTCTTGTGTGCCCTTTCCCGGAGGTTGGATCCAGGTGGAACTCTGCGATCACAACGACCAAATTAAAAAAGCGCCGGTCGAAACCGGCGCCCGCTTGCTCTTTCGGAGAGTTCCGCGGGTAACGCGCTCCGGCCACCTCCCCCGAGATTAGCCTCGTGCACCATCACCCGCGGTACTCTATTGTTGTACCAGGACGGGCTCTTGAGCGCCAGCGGAAACTATCCGCAATCCACAGTTTTTTAACGCCCTTGAATCAAGCAGTTACGCGGGTAAAGCTGTGAAGATGCTGTGCATAAATCAAAACGTAAAGGAATTGTCCTAATCCCATGAGAATTATCGGCTTCGATCCCGTTCGCCAGGAACGCCTCATTCTCGACTTCGACGCCCTCCTTTCCGGCGTCACCGAACTCCTCGACCCCCACGTCGGCGAACTCGACTACATCGCCCCCGGCTTCATCGACCTTCAGGTGAATGGCTACGACGGGGTCGACTACAACTCCCCCGCCACCCGCCACGAAGACATCGCCCGCAGCCTACACGCCCAGTTCGCCTGCGGCGTCACCCGCCTGCTGCCCACCGTCATCACGGGAACCGTCGAGGGCATGCGCGGCTCCCTCGCCAATCTCTACGCCGCCAAACAGAGCCTGCCCGAAGGTGTCGCCATCGAAGGCTTCCACGTCGAGGGCCCCCATATTTCGGCGGAAGAGGGGCCGCGCGGCGCTCATCCGCTCCCCTGCGTCCGCCCGCCGGACATCGACGAATTCAAAGGATGGCAAGAGGTTACGGGTGGTTTAGTGAAGTTGGTTACCATCTCGCCCGAGTGGCCCGAAGCCCCCGCCTACATCGAAGCGGTTGTCCGCGAGGGCGTCGTCGTCGCCATCGGCCACACCGGCGCCAACTCCCAACAGATTCAGGATGCCGTCGCCGCCGGCGCCACGCTGTCGACGCACCTCGGCAACGGCTCCCACGGCATGCTGCCCCGCCATCCCAACTACCTGTGGGACCAACTCGCCGACGACCGCCTCACCGCCAGCCTCATCGGCGATGGTATCCACATCGGCGAATCCTTTCTCCGCGTTGCCGTCCGCGCCAAGGGCGTCCAGCGCTCCATCCTGGTCACCGACGCGAGCGCCCCCGCCGGCGCCGCCCCCGGCCGCTACCAACTTGGCGACCAGTGGGTGGACCTGACCCCGGACGACCGCGTCGTCCTCGCCGGCCAATCCCGCCTCGCCGGCAGCGCCCTCAAAATGCACCGCGGCGTCGAGAATCTGGTCCGGATGACCGGCATCACCCTCGGCGAAGCCATCACCATGGCCACCCGCAACCCCGCCCGCGTCGGACGCATCAGCGGCCGCCAGCGCGGCCTCACCCCCGGCGACCGGGCCGACTTCGTCGTCTTCTCGATGACCGATGGCCGGATTGAGGTCCAGGAGACCTGGATCAGCGGCCAGCGCGTCTACCTGGCTCCATAAGAGCGCACAGGCGGCGGCCGAAGCGAGTCCGTTGTGCACATGGTCCTCAATACCCCTCCTTTTACAAGCCTTTGCTTGCGGTTCGCCGGCGAATCGGCTATTCTGCCGCCATGAAACCCGCAAAGCCCACGCGCCGCGAAGTTATGGAACGGTGCATCGCCACCGGCTTACTGGCCGGCTCCGGCACGTTCAGCCAGAACCGCCTCCTCGCCGCCTGGGAGGAGGCCGAACAGCAGGCCCTCAAACCCACCTCCGCCGAAGTCCTCGGGCCCTTCTTCCGCAAAGGCGCGCCCAACCAGCGGACGCTTCGTACCCCCGGCGACCCCGGCTTTCCCCTGCTCGTCTCCGGCCGCGTCCTCAACACCAACGGCCAACTCGTCGAAGGCGCCGCCGTCGACCTCTGGCACGCCGACCACGCCGGCCGCTACGATACCCGCGGCTACAAGTTCCGTACCAAGATCACCCCGGACGCCAAGGGCGACTACGCCGTCGAAACCATCTTCCCCGGCCACTACAGCGACCGCCCAGCCCAGCACATCCACTACCTCATCACCGCCCCGGGCCACAAGCCGCTCATCACCCAGGCCTACTTCGCCACCGATCCTTTCTTTGAAGGCGACCCCGTCAAGAACTGGAACAAACGCGGCATCGCCGCCCATCGCGAACTGATCCTCCCCGTCAAACTCTTTGAAGGCCCCGCCGCGCCGCGCGCCGAAATCCGCTTCGATATCGTCCTGGAGAAAGCCTAAGTGGCCGACCGCAAACTGGCCGCCGCCGCCGTCCCCGGCACCCTAGAGTTCTCGAAGGACTCGCTCACCCTCTCCACGCTCTGCCGCGATAACACCATCCGCACCTGGTCCGTCACCACCGGCCAGCTCACCGCGGAGAAGAAGGTGCCGCCCCGCAGCGCCCTCCTCGCCGCCGACCGCTGGGCCGAACGAACCGACAAAGCCGAAGTCCGCGTCTGGGACCTGACGGCCAACCGGCAATTGCAGATCATGAACAGCGTCGCAATGAACCGCGCCCAACTCTCCGCCGATGGCCGCTGGCTCGCCGTTGCCGATACCGCCGCCCGCCGCGTCGAACTCCGCGACATGGCCACCGGCCAATCCCGCCATTCGCTCGCCGATGGCATCGGCGGCGCCGCCGCCCTCCGCTTCTCCCCCGATGGCGCCCTGCTCGTCAGCACGAACAACGATAACGACGTCCGCATCTGGCGCACCGCGAGCGGCGAACTCGTCAAGAAAATTGAAGATCTCACCGGCGCCATGTTCGCCGCCGAGTTCACCCCGGACGGCAAACAACTCGTCCTGGCCGGCCTCGACGAGACTGTCTACATCTGGGACGCCAAAACCTTCCAGCTTCTCCGCAAGCTCGGCGGCCACGGCGAAACCATTTCGGCACTCGCCATCTCCCCGGACGGCAAAACTCTGGTCACCGGCGGCTTTGACGTCCTGACCGAGAGAAATCCCGTCAAGGTCCTCTTCTGGGACTTCAACAGCGGCAGGATTCTCCGGACCGTCCGCGCGCCCCACCGCGTCACCTCGCTCGCCTTCTCTCCCAACGGCGCTTGGATCGCCATGGCCGCCGGCGAAAACGAGATCCAACTCTGGGCCCGCTAGGCCGTCCTCAGAACCACTCTTCACACCCAATCGGCTGCCCCGGCGGCGGCGCAAGCCGCTTGGCCATCGCCGGCGGCTTCCCGTCGCGCAGAAACCGGTCGATCTCCGCCGCGGCCAGGGCACCCCCTTCGTACTTCATCTGCAGCAGACCATCCATGGCGATCGCCCGCGCCGAAGCCTGCGCCCCGCCATCCGCCGCCAGCACCATCAGATGCTGCATCACCACCGTCCGCACGGCCTTCTGAATCTCTCCCTGCAGCCCGGTCTTCTTCACCGCCGTCCGCGCCAGCAAAGCGCGCAGCACCTCGCCAAACCCCGGACTGCCCGGCACCCGGGCCGCCAACTGCTCCAGCCGTCCCGCCCGGTCCGGGTGCAGCAGCAGCCCGACCGTATGGTTCGCCGTCGACTCGGCCGCCGCCACCGGATCGAACGTTAAACCGGTCCGGCTCGCAAACTGCTCGCGCGTCGCGTCGTAGCCGAAAGCCCGCGGCGGCAGCAGCCGCAGAATCCGTTCGGGAATCTCCAGTTCCGCCGGGTCGATCGTCGCCAACACCGCCGCCAGCGCCCGCCGCTGTTCGGCCGGCGCCACCGGTTCCGCAATCTTCTGGCCGTCGCCGCGCAGCGCATAGCTGTAGTCCACGCCACCCAACACCTTCACCGCCGCCTCCGTCTGGTACCGGTGCAGCAGATACATCGGCACCAGCCGGTCGCCGAGCGCCGACAGCGCTTCGCCCTCCGGAATGTTCTCCTCCCCAAATCGCGCCAAAATCTTCCGCCTTACCGTCATTAGCCGGTTCAACTCATCGACCGCATTCGCCCCGTTGTCCCACAAGTGCGCCACCGGACTCGCCCCGCCCGGGTCGCGCGCATCCTGATCGCTCAGAAACCGCAGCCGGTCGAACGACAGGGGCTTGCCCAGATAGCCCCACCCAATCGCCATCTTGTCCCAATCCCCCAGCCCCGCGGCGTAAGCGTTGCGCAGCGTGGGCTTGCCCTCGGCATCGAGATCAATCTGCGGATGCGGATAGTCCATCACGCTCGCCCGCCCGTTGGCGCTCGCCGCGAAGTTATGCGCCAGACCCAGCGTATGCCCCACCTCGTGCGCCGACAACTGCCGCAGCCGCGCCAACCCCATCTCCCGCATCGCCGGGCTCGCCGCCTTGCCGCGCTCGTAAGGCGCCAGCACCCCCTCGGCAATCAGATAGTCCTGCCGCACCCGCAGCGAGCCGAGCGTCACGTTGCCTTTCAAAATCTCACCCGTCCGCGGATCGACAATCGAGGCGCCGTAGCTCCAACCCCGCGTTGACCGGTGCACCCAGTTGATCATGTTGTACCGCACGTCCATCGGGTCGGCGCCCTCGGGCAGCATCTCCACCGTGTACTGCCCCGGCGGGAACGCCTGCGCCCACCACCGCGCCCCTTCGAGCAGCGCCGAACGCACCGGCTCAGGCGTTCCCGGGTCCAGGTAATACCGGATCGGCAGCCGGTGCCGGATGGCCCACCGCTTCGTCATCGGTTCGCCGAGCGGCGTCGAATAGTCCAGGTAAGTCGTCGCGTTAAAACTCGACCGCGGATCGAGCGCCTTCGGTGTGAACCCCGGCCCCGGCAGCGCCACCAGACTGTAATGCTCCCGCACCGTAAACGCCTCATCCGCGGGCGACACACTCCCCACCAGACCGCCCTGCGGTTCCCCCGCGAAAGTCAGCAGCACCTCCACTTCCGTGTTCCGCGGAAACGACTTCGTCCGCTCGAGCCACACGGCGCTCCGCCCCGCATCCACCCGGTAGCTCCCCGCCTTGGCCCGCCGCACCGCGTCGGCCGCCTCATGGCCATCCCGCACAAAGAACGCCGTCGCATCTACCAGCACCCGCGCCCCCTCCTCGGCGGCCGGCGTAAAGCCCCAGTGCACGGTGCTCGCAAACGAATCCGCCACCGCCCGTTGCTCCGCCGCATCGGGCGAAGAGGACCGGTACCGCCGGTTGGCTTCCACCAGCAAAATCTTCGGCCCCACGCGTTCAAAACGAACCACGCGCGCCCGGCCCGTCTGGCCCCGGTCCAGTCCAATATCGTTCGACCCCAACCCCGCCGGCAAAGACGTGTAGAGAAGGAACTCCTCCCCCCAACGCGAAATCTCCAGATACAGGCTCCCGGACTTGGCATCCCAATAGAGCGGGAACAACCCGTCCATCTTCCTCATCGGGGCGGTCTTCTCGGCAATCGACGCCCCGGCGGCCAAACCGGCCGCCAAAACTCCCAACCACAGGAACCGGATCATTTGGCCAGTATCGCACCGCCGCCCACCCGCGTCACATCCACGTAGTAAGCCCCCCGCGCACTGCCATCGGCGGCCTCGAGCCAGGTCTGTAACTCCACCGGCCCGGCCGCCAACTCGACCTCAAAAACCACCGCCGCCTGCCCGGGATCGACCGGCATCTCCCGCTCCAGGCTCCCCAACCGGATCCGCGCCCGCCGCAGGCCCGCAATCGCCTTGCCCGGCGTCTGGTCCCGGTTACCCTTCTCCGGTGTGTACGCTGCCCCCAACGGCAGGTTCACCTCCGCCGGCCAGCGGCGCAGCGCGAAGAGGTAGCGCCCAGCCCGCGCCTCCAGCGCCCAAAACCCGTTCGCGGCCGGACCCGCCAGAATCGACCGCTGATTCCAAGCCGCCAGCGCCCCCGCCCCGTGCCAGTCGTGAGCGGTCAACCGCACCGGGTTCTCCCGCGCATCTCCGATGAGGATCCGCGCGTACTCGCCGGCCCGGGCGCTCACCATCTGCCACCAACGCTCATAATCGGCCCGCAACCGCGCCACCACCGCCGGTTCCTGCGCCGCCACATCGGTTCTCTGCCCGGGGTCGGCCTGGATGTCATAAAGCTCCAACTTCCGCGGCTCCCCCGCGCCGCCCGGCCCCGGGCTCACCAGCCGCCAGCGCTCGGTCATCACCGCCGCCTGCCGCCACGGCAGCAGCTCCTCCTCGCGCTGCGAGTCCACCACGACACTCCGCTCGGGCCACTCCCCGCCCTGCAGCAGCGGCACGAGCGACCGGCCGTGCAGCGGCGCCGCCCCCGCCTCCCGCGCTGCGCCCGTCCAGGCGAGCAGCGTCGGCAGCACGTCGATGTGCGCCGTCAACTGCGGCACGTCGCGGCCCCGCGCAAAGCCGCCGGCCGGCCAGTGCAGAAAGAACGGCACGCGATGGCCGCCCTCGTAGGCCGACCCCTTGGCGCCGCGCATCCCGGCGTTAAACACCTGCGCCCCGGAGGCGGTCCCGTTGTCGGTGGTGAAGACAAAGATCGTGTTGGCCGCCAGGCCCGCCGTGTCGAGATAGCGGCGCAGGCGGCCGATGTTCTCGTCGATGTTTTCGATCATGCCGTAGAAACCGGGTTCTTTGAGGCCTTTGACGTTCTGGTAGTGCGCCTCGTTGGCCGCCGGCGCCCACATGGGGCCGTGCGGGGCATTGGTGGGCAGATAACAGAAGAACGGCCGCCGGGCGCGGACCGAGGTTTCGATGAACCGCTGCGCCTGCGCAAAGAAGACGTCGGTGCAGAAGCCGCTGAACTTTTCGAGCTTGCCGTTGTGGCGGTAGGTGTCGTCGAAGTAGTCGTTGCCGAAGTGATCGGGCGTCTGCCAGATGCCGCCGCCGCCGTGGATGAGCACTTCGTCGAAGCCCTTGTCCTGCGGGCGGCAGGGATAGTTATCGCCGAGGTGCCACTTGCCGAAGATGCCGGTGCGGTAGCCGGCCGCGCGGAGGGCTTCGGCCACGGTCCGCTCGTTGTGGTGCAGGATGCTCCGGCCCTGGATCGTGTGCCAGGGGCCGACGAGGTTCGAGTAGCGCCCGGTGAGGAGGGCCGACCGGGTGGGGAGATCGGAAGAGCACA
>JADCJL010000036.1 GCA_020247055.1 Acidobacteriaceae bacterium
CCGGCGGGAGGGGCGAGTTGCTCGCCCGTTGGTGCCGGGCCTGCGCGGCCTGTGCGCTTTTTTTGAGGAACGCGCACAACGGACACGCTACGGCCCGGCAGGAGGGGCGCGTTCCTCGCCCGTTGGTGCCGGGGCCGCCGCGGCCGGTTCTGCTTGGGGGTATGAGGAGGCAGAGGTGATGGTAGATCTGTGGTGGCGATGGGGTCTGAGCGTGGTGCTCTTCGCCGGGGCGGGGCAGGGAGCGGACGGGGTGATGGCGATTGGCCATCGCGGATTCACGAGCCGGGCGCCGGAGAACACGCTTGAGTCCTTCGCGGCGGCGCAGGCAGCGGGGGCGGCGTATGTCGAGGTGGACGTCCGGGCGTCGCGGGACGGGGTGCTGGTGCTGCTGCACGATGCGACGGTGGACCGGACGACGGCGGGGCGGGGGCCCGTGGCGGAGATGAGCTACGCGGCGCTGCGGGAGTTGGGGGTGGTGCGCTTCCGGGAGGCGCTCGCGTGGGCGCGGCAGAGCGTAATGCGGGTGGATGTGGACCATAAGGCCGGGGAGGTGGAGGCGATTGCGGCGGAGATTCGGGAGGCGGGGATGACGGAGCGGGTGGTCGAAGGGAGCCGGGAGCGGCTTGAGCGATTCGTTGCGCTGCTGCCCGGGGTGGATACGATGCCGAAGGTGCGGAGCGTGGCCGAAGTGGCCGAGGTTTGCGCGGCGCTGCGGACGACAGTGATCCGCCTGTCAATCGAGCAGTTGGCCGAGACGGGATACCGGGAGGCGGTGCGGCAGTGCGGGGCGCGGGTGGCGGTAACGCTGCTGGGGGAGCGGGACCGGGAAGAGGAGATGCGGCGCGTGATCGGGCTGGGGGCGCAGTTGATTGAGACGGATCACCCGGACGTGGTGGCGCGGGTAGCGGGGGGCGTCCTCGGGGGCGATCGGCGCGCGGAACGTGACGTGGCAGTTTCCAGCGCAGTTCAGCCGGGGGCGGCGGGAGGCGCGCAAGAATAGATTTGCCGGAGTCGCTGGCTGGGCTATGGCGCGGTGGGGATGCAGGGAAGCCGCCGGATGTCTACGAGAGGGAGGAGAAAGAGCGGACCAAACCGTTATTCCGGGTGAAGATTGGAAACCGGGAGGCCTCGTAGGGAGGCCTCCCGATTGGGGGCGGCGGAGTTATTCGATGCCGAGGACTTTGAAGACGCTGGTGGCGGGCTTGATGGCTTCGTTGACGGCGTTGATGTTCTTGACGCCTTCGGTGCTCATCCAGTCTTCGAGGGCCTTGGCGCCGTGTTTGCCATAGACCGGGATGCCCTCTTTCCAGGTGGCGCGTCCGCAGAGCACGCCGCTGTAGGCGGTGCCGGCTTCGGCGGCCATGGCGAGGGATTCGGTGAACTGGTCGTTCGAGACGCCGGCCGAGAGATAGATGAACGGCTTGGTGGCGACTTCAGCGGCCTTGCGGTAGTATTCGAGGGCCTGGGCGCGGGTGTAGGCGGCCTGACCTTTGAAGACGCTGCTGCCTTCGACGAACTCGGCGTTGACGGGGACTTCGACCTTCAGAACGTCGACGTTGTACTGGGGCTTCGAAAATTCGACCATGCTCTGGAGGACGATTTCCGGCTTGGCCTTAGCGAACTCGATGCCCTTCTCGCTGCCGCCCTTCGGGTCGTAGCCGATGAACTCGAGGAAGTAGGGGATCTCGTAATACTCGCACTCGGCGCCGATGCGTTCGCAGAAGGCGTGCTTGATGTCGTTGATTTTCGCGTCGTCGAAGGGGTTGTAGTAGAGGAGGATCTTGACGGCGTCGCCGCCCATGTCCTTGATGCGCTTGACGGAGACGTCGGCGAGGAGGTCGGGCAGACGGCCCGGGGTGCTGGCATCGTAGCCGGTCTTTTCATAGGCGAGCAGCAGGCCGCAGTTCTTATCGCGGGCGGCGGCGGCGGGCAGGCCGAACTCGGGGTCGAGCAGAATGGCGCTGGCGTGGGGCGTCAGGATCTTCGAGACGATGACCTTGAACTCTTCCATCTCCTCGCGGGAGACGGCATCGGGGGCAACGCCTTTGGCGGCGGCGATGGACTTTTGCAGGCTGCCGCGTTGGTCCATGGCGGCGGCAGCGATGACGCCGCGGGTGTCAGCGAGGGCTTTGAGGTGTTTCAGTTTTCCAGCAGATACAGGCATAAGTGCTCCTTTTCTATTATCGGGGATTGCGAGGCGTGGTGCGCCGGAAGTAGGTTTGCGCGCGGGAGACATCGGACAGGATTTGCGCTTTCAGGGCTTCGGGCGAGGGAAATTTGCGTTCTTCGCGGACGCGGCGAAGGAACTGGACCTCGATGCGGGCCGGGGTGTGGCCGTCGAAGGGGTCGAGGAGAAAGGTTTCGATGGTGAGGGAGTCTCCGGCGAAGGTGGGGCGGAGGCCGATGTTGGTGATGGAGTTCCAGTGGCGGGCGGCGTCGAGATCCCGGGTGCGGGTGATGTAGACGCCGTGGGCGGGCAGGAGTTCGGCGGGGGTGTCGAGGTTAAGGGTAGGGACGGTTTGGCGGGAGCCGATGCCGTGACCGGAGACGACGGTGCCGGAGAGCGAGTAGGGGCGGCCGAGCATGCGGTTGGCGAGGGAGACCTGGCCGGCGGCGATGGCTTGGCGGATGGCGGTGGAGGAGACTTTGCGGCCGCGCCAGGCGAGGACGGGGGCGGCGTGGACGGTGAAGCCGAGTTGGTCGCCGAGGCGTTCGAGATCGTCGATATGACCAGCCTGGCGGTGGCCGAAGCGGAAGTTGGCGCCGACGATGACGGCTTTGGTTTGGAGTTGGTCGAGGAGGATTCGGCGGACGAACTGTTCCGGGGTGAGGAGGCTGAGGGCGGGAGTGAAGGGGATGACGTGGATCTCCTCGATGCCGAGGCCGGCGAGGAGGCGTCGGCGTTCGTCGAGGGTAGTGATGAGCTTGGGGGCGCGCTCCGGGGCAACGATGGCGGCGGGGTGGGGGTCGAAAGTGAGGACGGCGGGCTGCAGTCCGCGGACGGCGGCAATCGACCGGACGGCTTCAAACAGTAGGCGGTGACCGAGGTGGATGCCGTCAAAGGCGCCGATGGTAATGGCTCTCACAGCAGCGCCTCAACGCGGAGGCCGTCGTAGGCCAGGAAGACGTTGGGGGGGAGTTTGCTTTCGGCGCGCTCGTGGCCGAGGTCGTGACAGATGTGGGTGAAGTAGGCGGTTTTGGGCTTGAGGCGTTCGACAATGGCGAGGGACTGTTCGACGGAGGAGTGGGTGGGGTGGGGTTTGTAGCGGAGGGCGTCGAGGAAGAGGATGTCGAGATCGCGGAGTTTGTCCATGGACTCTTCGGGGATCTGGTTGTGATCGGTGAGGTAGGCGATCTGGCCGACGCGGTAGCCGAAGACGATGAGGGAGCCGTGGTAGAGGGGGATGGGAGTGATCTGCTGGCCGAAGAGTTCGAAGGGTTCGCCGTCGAGGACGTTAACGGTGAGGCGGGGGACGGAGTTTTCCCGGTGGCCATTGGCGAAGACGTATTCGAAGACGCGGCGGATGACGACGAGGGTGGGCTCGGAGGCGTAAATGGGGATGGTGCCGCCCTGGCGGTAGTTGAAGGGGCGGAGGTCGTCGAGGCCGAGGATGTGGTCGGCGTGGGAGTGGGTATAGAGGACGGCGTCGAGATAGGGTATTCCGGCGCGGAGGGATTGGGTGCGGAAGTCCGGGGAGGTGTCGATGACGACGTTTTTGCCGGCGAAGTTGAGCCAGACGGAGGCGCGGAGGCGGTTATCGCGGGGGTCGGTGGAGGTGCAGACGTCGCAATCGCAGCCAATGGAGGGGACGCCGACGCTGGTGCCGGAACCGAGGACAGTAAGGGTGACGTAGGGGTAGTCTGACAAGCTTACGGCTTTCGAAGAAGGATTCCTCTCCATTGTAACGCGGTGGTTGGCGGGGATGTTTTCACGGGCCTGCGGATGCTACCGTGCGGGCTCGGCGGGCTGCTTGTTTCCGGCGCCAAGGTGGGCGAGCAGGTTCTTCAGGAGCCGGGAGAAGGGCGTTCCGAAGGGCTGGTCGGTGGACAGGTAGGTCCAGGTGGCTCCGCGGCCGTGGGTGCCGCGGTTGGCTTCGGGCGGCTGTGCGGATAGCTCTTCGAACCATTGGTGAACCACGCGAAGGTATTCGTGCAGGGGGTCGGCGCCGGAGTAAGAGAGAAAGTGGAGGCCGGCCCGATACTGGGTCACGCGTTCGAGGTGCTGGCTCCAGAGGTCGTCGTGATGGAGTTTCTCTTCGGGGGTAGTCAGTTGGAGGCGGCGCTCGGCGTGGAGAAGGCGCTGGGCCTCGAGGATCTGTTCGTACTTCCGAAGCCGGAGACGGAGATCGAGATGGCGGCCTTCGAGCAGGCGCTGGACGTCGTCCGGGTTTGCTTCGGCGGCGCCGAAGTAGTTCGTGATCAGATCGTCCTCATAGGAGATGAAGAAGCGGGAGGCGCCGGGGTCGCCCTGGCGCCCAGCGCGGCCGCGCAACTGATTGTCGATCCGCCGGGATTCGTTCCGGCCGACACCCAGGACGCAAAGCCCACCTTTTTCGGCCGCGCCGGGGCCAAGGACGATATCGACCCCGCGGCCGGCCATGTTGGTGGAGACCGTAATGCGGCCGACCTCGCCGGCGCGCGCCATGACGGCCGCTTCTTCGGCTTCGTTTCTGGCCGTCAGAAGGTGATGCGGGAGCGAGAGTTGCGCCGAGAGCTGCTGGGCCTCTTCCACCGTCCGGGTGGCGACGAGCAGGGGTTGCCCCGTCGCATGAACGGCGGCGATTTCGGTGAGCAGCGCGGCATACTGCCCGGCCTTCGAGCGGAAGAGGCGATCCGGATGATCGACGCGGATCGAGGGGCGATGGGGCGGGATGACTTCGACTTCGAGGCCGTAGACACGGCGGAACTCTTCGGCCTGCGTGGCGACCGTGCCGGTCATGCCGCAGGCGAAGGGATAAAGAGCCGTGAGGTTTTGGAGCGAGACGGCCGTCAGAATGCGGCCCTCGCGGCGCGGCGGGAGACCTTCCTTGGTTTCGAGGGCGGCGTGGAGACCGGCGGGCCAGCGGCGGTCGCGCATGGTGCGGCCCTTGTAGTCGTCGATGGGGAGAATGCCGGCGGCGGTTACGAGATAATCGACGTCGCGGCGGAGCAGGTGTTCGGCGTGGAGGGCGTTTTGGAGCGCGTCAAGGAGTTCGGGGTCGGCGTAGAGATTGGGGCAGTCCAGGAGGGACTCGGCGATGTCGATGCCGTGGTCGGTGAGGTGGAGAATGTGCCCGTCGGATTCGACGTGGAAGTGGATGCCGCGCTGCAGTGCGCGGGCGGCCCGGGCGGTGTTTGTCAGATGGGCCGAGAGGTCGTTGGACTCGGTGGCGATGACGAGGGGGATGCGGGCTTCATCGATGAGGATGGAGTCGGCTTCGTCGATCACGACGGCGTGGAAGGGGCGCTGCACGGTGTCGCCGGGGTCGAGCGCGATGCTGTCGCGGAGGGAATCGTAGCCGCATTCGTGGGGCGTGAGGTAGGTGATATCGGCGTGGTAGGCGAGGCGGCGCTGTTCGCGCGTCGAATGTTGGGAGATGGAAGCGACGGTGAGTCCGAGGGCGGCGAACGCGGGGGCCATCCATTGCTGGTCACGGGTGCTGGTCACGGGTGCTGGTCACGGGCGGCCAGGTAGTCATTGGCGGTCCAGACGTGGACGCCGCGGCCCTCGCGGGCCAGGGCCGCAATCGCGGGTACGGCGGCGACGGTTTTGCCTTCGCCGGTGGGCATCTCGACGATTTTGCCGGCCAGCAGGGCTTCGGCGGCGCGGACCTGAGAGGGATAGAGAGAAAGGCCGAGCGTGCGCGCAATGGCTTGGCGCGCCGCGGCGAGGATTTCGCGGGACATGGGTTCCTTATGGGATTGCAGGGGGCGGGACGAAAGACGCGTTAGTGGTCCGCGGGCGGGGGGCGGTTCTGCGGGGCGGGCTGATAAGGGGGCAGCGCCCGGGCCGGAGCGACCAACGAAAGGGGCTGAGTTCGCAGGCGGGGGAGCGCGACGGGCGGGGCGTACTCGACCCGTTGCGTCTGGCTGCAGGCGATTACCGGCG
The DNA here is from genome assembly GCA_020247055.1 of Acidobacteriaceae bacterium. GTDB lineage: Bacteria > Acidobacteriota > Terriglobia > Bryobacterales > Bryobacteraceae. The sequence goes on from JADCJL010000036.1 coordinate 6,089, forward strand.
ATGCCGCAGGGGACGGCGTGGCCGGAGCCGCGAACAGGATCCAGGCGCTGAGGAGGAGTAATGTCCAGCGCACCATCATCGCTTTCAGTGTAACCGCTCCAGGCCCGGGAAACGTGTCAATGCTCTGGCGGGGCCGATCGCGGCCAAGGCGAAGGCTACTTGTTGACCTGCAGGATTAAGGCACCCGTAGCTTGGGTCATCTCCTGCCACGGCCCCCCGCAGTTCAGGCACTGGTCGCCCTGGGCACTGTGCCAGAGGTAGGCCTCATACCCATCGATGTCAATAGCGGCCTCGCTGTCCGGCTGCCAGTAGACCGCGTAGTTGGGCGCGAGCTTGTTGCAATGCAGCGGGGTCGCCCCACCGCTCCACCGGTAGTGCAGGTGGCGGAGAAAGCGCGTGGGGAGCAGGTAGGTGGTTTGCAGGTGGGCGGTATCGCGCAACAGCAGGCTGCCCTTGACGAGCTTGCCCTTCCAGTTGAAGTCGCTGTGCGGACGGACGGCGAAACCATCGGCCAGCCGCGGCTTACAGTTCCAGGCGGCCATCAGAAACAGCTTGCCTCGGGGCTTGAGCACCCGCCGCATCTCGCGAATGGTCTTTTCCGGCTCGGGGATATGTTCGAGCCCCCAAACGGTCCAGATGGCGTCGAGCGTATTGTCCGGGAAGGGAAGAGCTGTGGCGGAGCCGACCACGAATTTCTTGTGATAGTGACGGGCGACCGATGGCGACAGGTCAAGGCCCGTGTAGTCGTCGACCAGATCCTGCAGGTAGCCGCGTCCGGAACCCACTTCGAGAACCTTCTAATTCTTCAACTGGTGGGCGTTGACGAAATCCACGACGCGCGGCGCAATCTGATACTTCGTGGCGGCCTCGGCGGCGGTGGATTCGTAGTCGAGCCCTTTACCCCGGGGCACGACGCTGTTGCTGTCGGGACCGAGGTAGGCGGCTTCGGAGAAGTTGGCGGTATTGGCTTCCGGAACGGTGACGGTGGAAGAATGGGTGACGGCGGCCACCGGCGGGGGATACAGGGCGGGATCGGTATCGTTCGGATAGTGGATGAGGGTGAGCACCGCGACCAGGGGAACGTATCCGAGCCAAAAGACTCGCAGGATGCCCCGGAAGATATCCAGGAAATCCTCAGATAACGGGCGTGGCTCTCTCACAAGGAAGCAATTGGCCGAAGGGGCGTTGGACTTTAGGGCTGTTTCGGCATTCGGCGGGGCGGTGCGGCGCGCCGCACCGCCCCGCCTCGGTTCTGGGGGTTAGAACATCAGTTTGGCGCCGAACTGGATGATCCGGGCGTCGGCGGCCGAAAGGACACGGCCACCGGCGGGGACGTTGACAATGTTGTTGGGCAGGCCGAAATTAGCGTGGTTGGCGGAGTTGAACGCCTCGACCCGGAACTGGAAGTTCACCCGCTCGCTGAGAGCAGTGTTCTTGATCAGGATCAGATCGAGGTTAATGACTCCATCGCCGCGCAGGATGTTGCGGCCGGAGTTGCCAAACGTGAAGGCCGCGGGGACGACGAAGGCCCCACGGTCAAACCAGGAGTCGAGCGATTGGTTGGACGGCTTGCCCGAACCGAGCCGGTTGGGCCGCTGGTTCGTGGTGCCGATATTGGCCACGTCGAGGTTGATGCGGGGGGTAAAAGACAGGCCGCTGCGAAGCGTGGAGATGCCGCCGACCTGCCAGCCGCCGAGGCGCTTGTGGGAGCGGAACAGCGGCAGGTCATAGAGGTAGCTGGCGACGAACAGGTGGGGAATGTCATAGTCGGAGACGGCCCGTTCGGCCCGGTAGTCGCGGGGATTGGCGGCGATGGGACCCACGTCGGTAGAGACCTCGTCGATGGACTTGGACCAGGTGTAGGAGACGAGGAAACTCATGCCGTTCGAGTAGCGCTTTTCAAGTTTGGTCTGCAGCGCGTGGTAGCTGGCTTTTGATCCATCGTCGCGAAGCGTTCCGTTGCCAAAGCGGGGAAAGGGCCGGCGGGGCTGGATGGCGCCCGGGCCGGGGAGCGGTTGATTGAACTGGATATCGCGCTCGACGCGGGAGCTCGACTTGCCCAGGTAGCCGACTTCGAGAGCGAGATTCTTGAGCAGCTCGCGCTGGATGATGAGATTCCAGGTGATGTCGTAGGGCGTGCGCTGGTTGAGCGACCGGCTGTCGATGGTGGGCGGAACCGCGGCCGAGGGAGGCGGCGCGACAAAGAAGTTGGCGAAGGTGAGGGTGGGAACCGGGGTGGTATTGAACACCTGTTCGTCGACGAGGAAGGGTGGGTTGATAATGCCGCCGGTGCGGCCGTTTCCGTTGACGAGGTTATAAAAGAACCCGGCGCCGGCGCGGATGACGGTCTTGTTGTCAAAGGGGCGCCAAGCCAGGCCGACGCGTGGGGCGAAGTTATTCCGGTCGTTGTACTGGATCTGGCGCGGGAGACCGCGGGCTTCGGTGGTAGTCAGGATGTCCTGGAATACCGCAAAGGCCGGCCGGGCGACCTGCTGCGCGTCGAGGTCGACCGGCGAGGAGAGGATGATCTGCCCGGTGGCGCGGTCAAAGAGCGTCATCTGGTTTCGCAGGCCGGTGGGCCACGGGTTGTACTCGTAACGGAGGCCGAGGTTCAGGGTCAGCCGCGAGTTGACCTTCCAATCGTCCTGGATATAGTAGTGCCAGTTGTAGAAGCGGTTACCGAACAGATTGCGGGGGAAGGACCGGTTGGCATCGGCGGGAAGTCCGACGAGGTAGTCGGCCCACGGGTTGCCGGTGCCGCCGGGCTGCTGGGGGTTGTTGGTATAGGTGCCGCGGAAGTTAAAGTTGCCGGAGTTGTTGGCCGAGTTATAGTTCTCGTTGCGTTGCTCGCGGAAGTCGACGCCGAAGCGTAGAGAGTGCTGTCCGAGGAAGAGGCTGCCGCTCTGCTGAATCTGATAGATGTTGTTGCGATTGAACAGCAGGCCCCCGCCGAGGCTGGCAAAGCCGGTGACGGCGATTGAGGGGAAGCGGGGCATGTCGAGGGTGGTGAGTTCGAAGCCGCGGATGCCGGATTGCGTGGTGTAGTTGGTGCCGAATCCGGGCGGAATCTGCAGGGTGAGTTCCCGGTTGTAGCCGAGGCGGGTTTCGAGCAGGAACTTGGGGCTGAGGACGTGGGTGTAGCTGAGCGCGGCGTTCTGGAACCGGGCCCCGACGCTCGTGCCGGCGAGGGCGGGCAGGACGTTGGGGAGGAAGTTCGTGCGGTCGAAGATGGTATAGCGGCCAAAAAGGTTTCCGGCGGCGCCGATTTTCTTATCGAGGCGGGCGGTGCCCTGGTTGAAATCCTCCTTCGCGCTGGGGGTGTAGACGAAGGCGTCGCGTCCGGCGTTGGGCTGCGGGAAGAAAGGCAGGAAGAAGCGAGAGGGCGCCGTGAATCGTTCGGCTGGAATGGCGTTGCCGGGGAAGGGGTCGCGCAGGAAGCCGGCGCCGGCGGGGTTGGCGCGGGTGGTGGCGGGGTCGAAAATCGGGGCGCCGCCGGAGAAATCTCCCGCGCGGAGCGCGCTGCTCGGGACGATGGAGTTCAGCGTCTGGCCGGCGCGTTGGAGCTGACCTTCAAAGTTGAACAGGAAGAAGGCGTCGTTCTTCTTGAGGGGGCCTTCGACGGTGGCGCCAAACTGGTTGCGCTTGAGGGGCGGGTTGGTGGGGGCGAAGAAGTTCCGGGCCGCCACGGCGTTATGGCGGAGGAAATGAAACAGGGTGCCGTGCAGGTCGTTCGTGCCGGACTTGACCGTTACGTTGACAATGGCGGAGCTGCGGCCGAACTCGGCCGAAAAGGCGCTGGTCTGGACCTTAAACTCCTGGAGCGCTTCGATGGAGGGAAGGACGCCCGTGCCGCCATTGATGGGGCCGGTGGTGGAGACGCCGTCGAGCAGGAATTCGGTTTTGGTCGGGCGCGTGCCGTTGACGACCAGCGAGGAGGCCCGGCCGGTGCCGAGCGCGGCCGAGGCGATGACGCCGGGCGTGAGGGTGGCGAGCTGGGTGAAGTTGCGTCCGTTGAGCGGCAGTTCGACGATCTTCTTGTTATCGATCACCTGCCCAACCGAACCCGCCTCGGTGACCAGCAGGGGAGCGGCGGCGGTGACCGTAACCTCTTCGACGACGCTGCCGACTTCGAGGGTCAGATCCGCGCGCACCTGCTGATTCACCTGGAGAGTAAGCTCCTTGATCGTACTCTTGCGGAAGCCGCTCAGTTCGGCGGTCACCGTGTAAGTGCCCGGCGGGAGCGCCGGAAGTTCGAACGATCCGGCATTGTTGGTCCGCGCCGAGCGGGTGAAGCCGGTGGCGATGTTGCTAGCGGTGACGGCGACATTCAAGAGCACGGCGCCGGAGGGGTCCCGGATGAGGCCAACGAGGCGGGCGTCCGAGGTTTGGGCGGAGAGCAGCGAGGACGCAAAAAACAAAGCAAGGACCAAATTACGCATACTTACAGGATAGTCCCCTGGTCCGGAGGGGAGTAGGGAGCGGCCAGCCGCGTGGACGGTGTTTTCGTGGCGGTGACCGGCCGTGAGCCGGCCGCGGAAACCGGTTTGCTTACCGGTCCGCGGCGGCGGATTGGAAGCGGAGGCGGAGGAGGATCTGGATGCCGGTGGGGAAGCTGCCGTAGACCGGCCGGAGGTTGGCCGGGGTTTGGAAGAGTTGGAACTGGGCGCCGAGGGAGTGCCGGAGGAAGGGGACGCGCGAAGGCAGGTCGTAGCTATAGCCCATGGTGTAGGCCTTTAGGCGGGTGAAACGCTGCTCCTCGATCAAGGCGACAAAGGGGGCTTCTTCAAATAGCAGCAGCGAAGTGCGGTCGGCCAGTTCGGCGCGGCCCCAGAACCAGTGGCGGCGGCGCGTGAGCAGGGTGGTCTCGAGGGTGTAAGCGTTGTAGCGATACCCGGGGACGCGGGTGGGGACGAGGACGAGGTGCTGCCGCTCGGGCCGGGGTTTCGCGGCGGCCGGTAGCAAATAGGCGCCGGGGCGCTGGGTAAACGAGAGGTCGTGATTGCGGCCCCAGATGGCGGACCAGGCCCAGTGGCCGGTGGCGAGCGGGCGGATGTACTGCAGGGAGGCGGTCTGGCGCCAGGAGTCGCGGTCCGGATGCGTTGCTTCGCGGTTGTTGATGCGGGCGAGAGAGAACTGTCCCGCCCAGCGGGCCGAGGGCGTCACCGTTACGCGGCTGGCAAACGAGTCCATGCGGCCGAGTTCAATCCCCCACCGCTTTTCGTCCGGCTCGCGGCCATGGAAGCCGCTGGCCTCCATGGTCAGCCACCGGTGTGAAACGCCCACCGTAGCGACATTGGCGGCGATGTGCGTTGAGTCCTGATAGTGATGGGCGAGGACGGCGAGCGGGTTTTCCGATTGGGAGGCGCGGTGCGGGTAGGCCACGGGGCCGATGGCGGGGTCGCCGCGGAAGCCGTAGTAGAGGTTGAGCGCGGTGTTTTCGCCGAGGCGGTATTGATAGCCTAGGGCGAGTTCCTTCACGAAGTCGTGCGGGTGCTGGCCGTTGAGGATGGGGACGCGCTTCCACGTCTCGCCTTCTTGAAACAGCAGCGGGTAGCGGCCGCTCGTGACCGTGAGCGCTTCCGGGCTGAACATGGTGCGGACGGAGAAGACGCCGCGGCCGAGGCGGCGGGCGGCCATGGGCATCACCCAGCCGGCGCCGAAGAGCTTGTCGCGGCCGCGGGGACCGGAGTTGTTGGTATGGACGCCGAACAGGACGCCGGAGAACATGAGATTCCAGCCATGGGTTCGTTTCGTCAACATGCTAAAGGGCTGCGCCGCGGGCAGTTGGGCGGTGCCGGACGCGAGGTAGACGCCGGACTGGGTGGGGCCGGGGGTCATGCCGGCCATGGCGTCGTTCATCGCCGACAGCGAGACGCTCGCCGGCGAAATCCCCGCAAACAGCCCCTCGCCGGCCCGCCAGCCGTGGAGGCAGTCGCCGCAGACACCCTGCGGCTTGGCCTGCGCCAGGTCCGTGCCGCAGGTGCACTCTCCTTCAAAGGCGCACTGGCCGCAGCCGCCGCGGATGCAGCACCGGAAGCGCTTTTCCTGCACAAGCGTCCGTTTGGCGGCCAGCAGCCGGGCGGCGATGGCGCGCAGTTCCGGCGAAAGTTCGCCGGGGCCGGCGGGGAGGAGCGGGATCTGGTTAGCCTTGACGCCCGAGAGGGCGCCTCGCCCGGCGGCCCAGCCGCCCTGGCATTCGCCGCAACTGCCGCGGCCGGCCTTAACGTCGGCGGCGCAGGAGCAGCTCCCCTTCCGCAGCAGGCAGAGGTCGCAGCCGGGCTTGACGCAACAGGCGCCCGGGGCCGCTTTCTTCACCTTGTTCAGATCGCGGCGCACCTGCCTCAACTGCGGGGCGGCCGCGGTGGGCTTGGCGTTGCGGCGGCTGCCTTCGTGCGCGAAGAGCGGGAGGGCGATGAGGAGCAGCGCGAGCAGGCGGTTCATTGCGCGAGGAACCGCACGGGGACGGTTTCCACCTGGCCGCGGCGCTGGAACTGGGCCCAGCCCTGGTAGCGGCCGGGCTTGGGGAAGCGGGCGAGGAAGGGGACCTCGTGGGCGGGGGAGGGGGTGGAGTCGTCGGGGTGGGAGTGGACGAAGGTTTCTGCGTCTTCGTGGAGGAGGATGAGATGGCCGCGGGCGCCGAGGTAGGGCTCAATGGCGGGGTCGGCGAGGGTGGCGGAGAGGTGGAGGGTGCGGCCGGCGGGGACGGGATCGGCTGGGAAGGTAGCGAGGGTGGAGGGGGCGGGCGGGGCGGCGGCGGAGGGGCGGCCGCCGACTTTGAGTTTGGCGAGGAGGACGTGGCCGCCGGCGCCGGTAGGGGCAACGTCGGCAAACAGGTGGTATTCGCCGGGGGCGGGGAAGGCGTAGGTGAGGCGGAAGGAGCCGTCGGGCTGTGGGACGGGGTGTTCGTGGGCGAAGTGGGTGAGGTCGCGGCGGACGAGGATGAGATGGCAGAGGCGTTCGTGCTGGAGTTCGAACGCGGTGACGGTTTGGCGGGTTTGGCGGCGGCGGATGGTGAGGTGGATTTCGACGGGACGGCCGGCGACGGGGGCGGAGGCGGCTTTGAGTTCGAGGGAGAAGGGCGGCGGCGGGCGGCGGCGCGAGGGGTTGGCGTCGGCCACGGCGAGGGGGAAGGTGACGGTGAATGCCGCGGCGCCGGGCGGGGTGATGTGGAGCGTGAGCTGGTAGTCGCCGCCGTGGGGAAAGAAGGGATGGATACCGTACTCGCCGGGGACGCCTTCGGGGTGGGCGGTTTCGGAGAGCGCGGGCATGCCGGCCATGGCGGGCATGGTGATGCGGCTGGCGGTCTGGGCGCGGATGACTGGGGTGGGGCCGAGGAGGGGGTCGACGCGGGTGGTATCGACGACGCGGTATTCGATCTGCATCTCTTCCTGGGCGAAGAGGCCGCCGGCGGGGAGCCGGAGGGTGACCTCATAGGGACCCGACTGGGCTACCGTGGCCAGGAGGAGGAGGAAGCAGGACATCTACTCAATACTGATGGTAGCGGCATTGGCGGGTTGGCCGTTGAGAGAGAGTGTTAACTCTACGGCGGCGCCGGCGGGGGCGTCGGCGGGGATTTCGAGGTTGGCCTGGGCGAGGCCGACGAAACCGGGGGTGAGGCCGAGGAAGAGGACGTTGGCCGGTCGGCCACCGATGGTGGCGGCGGGGGTGGCGAGAGCGCGGAGCAGGGAGGTGGTGGGGGCGGGATCGCCGGCGTCGAGGGGGCCGTCGAGAGGGCCCTGGCCGGTGAGGTAGACGGTGAGGATGCTGCGGCGGGGGGCGGGGGCGGCGGGGTCGTTGAGGCGGGAGTCCTGATTCTGGGCGATGGCGCGGCGACCGTCGCGGAGGAAGAGGCCGGGGGCGGCGGGGGCGATCTGGACGGTAGCGGTAGTATCGCCGGCGGCGGTGGCGACGGTGACGGTGAGGGGGCCGGGTGGGGCGTCGTAGGGGACCTGGGCGTTGATCTGGTTTGGGGAGACGAAGACGAGGGGCCAGGGGCGGCCGGCGGCGGTGACGCGGACCCCGCCGAGCTGGCGGGGCAGGGGAAGGGTGGAGGCCTGGGCGAGGCCGGGGGCGAAATTGGCGCCGAACAGGGAGACGAGGGCGCCGGGCGCCACGGGACCGGCGGCGAAGCTGGCGCCGTTGACGATGCCGCCGGGGGCGAGGGCGGGGCGGGGGCCGAAGGTGACGCGGCGGATGCGGAAGTTCTGCCAGTCGGCGATGAGGAGATCGCCGGAGGGGTGGATGGCGATGGAGTTGGGGAAGCGGAGGGCGCTTTCGGTGGCGGGGACGTGGTCGGGTCCGCGGCCGGGTTGGCCGGTGCCGGCAACAGTGGAGATGGTGCCATCGGGGGCGACGCGGCGGATGCGATGGTTGCCCATATCGGCTATGTAGAGGTTGCCGGCGGGGTCGAGGGCGAGGGCGTTGGGGAGGTTGAGGCGGGCGGCGGCGGCGGGGCCATCGTCGCCGGAGAAGCCGGCGGCTCCGGTGCCGGCGAGGGTGGTGATGACGCCGGAGGGAGAGATGCGGCGGACTTTGTGGTTGCCCTGGTCGGCGATGAGGAGGTTGCCGGCGGGGTCGAAGAGAAGGTGGGTGGGGTTGTGGAGACGGGCCGTGGCGGCCGTGGCGTTTTCCGGGGCGTCGCCGGCAAAGCCGGTGCCGGCGATGAGTTGGAGGCGGCCGGTGGGGAGGAGGCGGGCGATGCGGTGGGAGTGGAGTTCGGCGAAGTAGAGGGAGCCGTCCGGGGCGTAAGCGGCGGCGGAGGGCCAGTCGAGGGGGCTCGAGGTGGCCGGAATGTTGGGGGCGAAGAAGGCGTGCAGGTTGCTGCCGATGAGGGTGGTGATGCGGCCGTCGGCGTTGATCTGACGGATGCGGTTATTCTTCTGGTCGACGAGGAGGAGGGTGCCGTCGGGGCCGGGGAGGGCGTGGGCGGGCCCGTAGAGGCGGGCGTTGGTGGCGGGTCCGTTGTCGCCCGCGGCGGCGGCGCCGCCCTGGGGGCTGCAGCGGGAGTCGATGGTGGGGCGCTCGCCGCTGCCGGCGAGGGTGGTGATGGCGCCGTTGGGGGCGATGCGGCGAAGGCGATGGTTGGAGGAGTCGGCGATGTAGATGTGGCCGGCGGCGTCGACGGAGAGGTGGCTTTGCTCTTCGAAGCGGCCGGGGTCGCATTCGTTGGTGAGGAAGGCGAGGCCGAGGGCGGCCGCGGCGGCGGGGCCGCCCTCGCCGGAGAAGCCGCGCTCGCCGGTGCCGGCGAGGGTGGTAATGAGGCCGGAGGCGAGGAGGAGGAGGGGGCCCATGCCCGTCATGCTAGCGCGAACGGGAAGGGCCCGGCGATGGGGTGCGCTAGTTGTCGCCGCCGATCAGGACGCCCAGCGGGAAGGTCGATCGGTTTCCGACATCGCCCCAGAGCAGGCTGTCGCCCCACAGGACGCTGTCTCCCCACAAGAGGCTGAAACCGGCCTGCCGAGAGTCGCCCCAGACGACGCTGTCGCCCCACAGTACACTGTCTCCCCAGAGGACTGACCCGCCCCAGACGGGTTGGTTTCCCCACAACGAGGCGCTGCTGGCCGAGAACAGGGATGCCGGGGCATGCGCGATGCGGACGCAACCTGAGCCGCCGGAGCCGGTGCAGGTATAGGTGACGGCAGGGGACAGCGCGAATCTACCGGCCGGCGCGGGATCGTTGTTGTTGAGTGCGGCGAGGACGTCGAGGTAGCCGGCGCCGACGGTGAACATATCGCTTTGGATGATCTGGCCGGTGCTGGAGGGTAGCGGCGGGAATGAGATCTTCCGGGCGGACTTCATGAGTTTCGCCTTGATCGCATCGGGCGTGATGGAGGGTCCGAACTTTTCAACCAGCAGCGCCGCGGCGCCGGAGACGAAGGGGGTGGCCATGCTGGTACCGCTGAGCTGCAGGAACCGTCGCAATGCGTTGGGCCCCCAAGTATTGGCCGGGAATTGGCGCTGGAGGGAGGCTGTTTGCACTTCAGTGCCAAACTGTCCTCCCCAGGACAGGGAAGACCAGATGGCGTTTCCAGGCGCCACGAGGTCCGGTTTGACGATCCGGTCTAACGCCGTGGGTCCTTTGGAACTGTAGGTGCCGATGACGTCATCGTCCGCCGCTGGGGTGCCCCGATCATTCATGGCGCCGACGGTGATGACAAAGGGATCGTTTCCGGGAGAGCCGATGGTGCCATAGCCGTGAATCTGAAGCCGTTGCCCATTCCTACCCGTGACGGTTTGCAATCGGCCCAGGTTGCCGGCGGCAACCACCACGGTGATCCCCGCCTTCCAGGCTCTTTCGACCGCCTGACAGAGTGGATCTTTCGTGTAGGATTCAAACACGCCGCGTCCGAGAGAAAGGTTAATGACGCGAATGTTATGCTCGGCTCGGAGAGCGATGGCCCGATCAATCGCCCGAATCACGTTCGCGTCGGAACCCTTTCCCTCGCTGTCAAGCACCCGGAGATTGATTAAGTGGGCGCCGGGAGCCACCCCGAGGAATCGTTGTTGAACCCGATTCTGCATCGCGAGACTGCCTCCGCAATTGCCGTCGCCGGCGATGATGCCGGCCACGTGCGTACCGTGACCGTAGGTATCGAAGTGCGGGGTGGTGGGAGCGGCCTGGCCGGCCGGCCGCGATACAAAGTCCTCGCTGTAGCGGATGCGGGAACGTTCGACGCTACAGGCTTTGTCAAGCAGGTCGTTGTGGAGGGCGATTCCACTGTCGATGACGGCGATCCCTACTCCATGGGCGGTAAGACCGGAGGCGTGGGTGACCGTGACGTTGGTCGCCGCAATGGCGGCGGTGGTGCGGGCCGATACTTCGCGGTCGGGCGAGATGTACTTCACCTGACTGTCCCGGGCCAACTCGGCGAGGGCCGAGCCCTTCACGCGGGCGGTAAAGCCTGGGAAAGCCCCGAAACGGGTGACCTTTTGGCTGGTATTGAGGGCGCGCGGGACCGGGAGCTGTATCCCGCGCCGTCCGCCGGCGGCAGCCGGCGGGTCCTCCATCTGGATGATGACGTCTACCGACTCGTCGCTGCCGACCTGCTGCAGGTCCGGTGCAAGCTTATTCTCTTGGGCTAATAGAGTGCCAAGGCTCAGGATGCAGAGCAAACCAGTAAGTTTCATGAAAGTTCACCGAGCCGCTTGGCCGCACCCCAATCGTGACATGGTCAAGCGGATAATTATGGGATAACCCAAGACTATTGAATTCGCTGATCAAAATCGATAGACCGTTTGGTTCAACCGCCAGCGGATGATAACTTACTCCCGGCGAGGAAATGGGGTAGGCCAGGCGCAGCTTTAGCTGCGGAGCAGGGCTTCGGCCGAAAGCGACGAAAACTCTTCGAGCGAGAAGATGGCGTCTGCCGGCAAACGGAAGGGCTTGGCGGTGCGCAGGGCCAGAAAGAGGCTCGGGGCGTAGGTTCCCCGTTCCAGGTAGCCAATGGTCTGGTAGTGAACCTCAAGAGCATCCGCCAACTGCTGCCGGGACATGCCCCTTTCCGTCCGGAGCATCTGCAGGCGGTTGTAAACCCACTCGTCACCACCTTTCTCGCCGCGGCTCATGCGGCCTCCCGGTCCGGTTCCGTCCACGTCATGACGAAGGTAGGGAGGAGAAGGACGGTGTACAGCAGCGAACGGAGAGTGCCGGTCGCCAGCGAACCAACGGCCGCTCGGCTCGTTGCGGGAAAACACTCCGTGTGCGCGAGTAGGGCGGCTACCGTCACGACGCCGGCGAGAATCCGAAAAGCGGTGGCCTGGGCGTGGTGTTGCACCGACAACTGCCGCTCATCGTATCGAACACCGCGAAGCTCGCAGATCGGAAAGAGCTGCAAGATCAGCCCGAACCCGCCACCGGCGGCGAGCGCGGAGAGGCGGAAGCCAAGCGATGTGCCCAGATATTCGCCGGCCGAGAAAAGGATAAACCCGAACGCCGAGGCCGCTACCAGCAGACGTCGCCGCCGGCGGGACTGCGAACAAAACGCAAATCCTGCGTACATTCCCTCGAAAATCCGAGATGCAAGGGTTGATGTAGTAGAAGTCATTTGAAATGGTGTAGACCTGCTATGTTTCGCCGTGTAAATACTGTGGATCGACGGGGCACCGGCTGGTTTGGGGCGAGGGCGAACGCGAAGGGTCCCGAGCCGGCGGGCCTGACTACCATTTGCCGACCGCGTACCGAGAGGGTCATGGAGTTCGAGGGCATGGTGTGCGTCCGGTGCTTCGAGACCCGCCCGCCGGTCCGCGGATTCACGGCGCGGTTGGCGGCCCGGCTGGGGTCGGCGGACGGGTCGATTTCCGGGGCGCTGTCGAGGATGCAGTTGCCCGGGAGGTACCCGGTATCGGGTGGTTCGCAGAGGCGGCGGCCTCCTTGCGGGCCAGCATGAGGCGGGCCGGCGAGAGATCGAGGGGGTATCCATCCCGCGAATCGAAACGCCGGCGGCCCGGTTACCGGCTACGCGTTGTTCAAACAGTCGTTTCTCCGGCCTGGTGAGTCCGGGTGGGGTGCAGCGTGGCTCTTGCACGACGGTGACGCCGGGGCCGAATTGAGCGTTGCGCTGGGTGGAATGGAGCCTGCGCTGCGGGCCTCTCCGTCCTATGACCCCGGGGTCATTCGGTCGAAACCCGCAGGTTTCCTCGATCGATCGGGCGGCGGCAGCTTGTGGCGCGTTGGTAGAGGCTGGCAGGTGCCGGGGCCCAGCCCCGAAGGCAAAGAGGCCCACCGGTGGGTGGGCCTCTTTGGTGTTTCGATTGCCGAGCGAGAGTGGTCTACTGATCGCCGTCCTTCAGGATGGTGAGGGGGTAGAGGGTGCCGTCGCCCCAGAGGACGGAAGAGCCCCAGGTGGCTGTGGTGGAAGTGGAAAAAAGCGAGGAGGAATCGTGGCTCACTTTGATGCAGTTCGTCTGGCCGGAGGGGCACCCCGTGGTGGCCTGCGAGGCTTTGGGCGAGAGGGCGTACAGCCCGGCGGGAGCTATGTCGGTGTTATTGATCGCGCTTTGGATGTCCAGGTAGCCGGCGCCGACCGTGAACAGATCGTTCTGGACGACCTGGGTCCGGGCGGGGTTGGTGTAACTGAACGTGGTGGTGAAGGGAAAGACGCCCTTACGCGCGGTTTTCATCAGGCGGGCCTTGATGGCATCGGGGGTGAGGGTGGGTTCCTTGGCCAGGAGAAGGGCAGCGGCTCCGGATACGAGGGGGGCGGCGAAACTGGTGCCACTGAGCCGGACGTAGGCGCCGGGGAGGTTTGGTTTCGGATTGGTCACCGGCAGGCTCCCGGTGTACCAAAGGAACATACAGGAGATAGGCGGGAGGTTGTAACTGCTGGTAGTGGCTCGGCAGGCGGAGGACTCGGCGGTGGGATCGGCATACATCTGGGCGGAGGTTTTGGTGGGGGCCGACAGGTTGAGAGCGCCGGTGATGGATCGGGTAGAGGCGACCCAGTTGCCGGGGGCGACCAGATCCGGCTTGACGATGCCATCGATAGCGGTTGGTCCTTTGGAACTGTAGGAAGCCATGACATCGTCGGCCAGGTCGTACGTCCTCTTGTCGTTGGCGGCGCCGACGGTGATGACGTAGGGATCGTTGGCGGGCGAGCCGATGGTTCCGTATCCGTCGATCTTGTAGACAACGCCGCTTTTACTGGTGAGGGACTCGGTGCGGCCCCGGTTTCCCGCGGCTACCACGACGACGATGCCTGCTTTCCAAGCTTTTTCGACCGCCTGACACAGGGGATCGTTCTTGTAGCTTTCTTTAACGGGGCGGCCGAGGGAGAGGTTGATGACTTTCACGTTCAAGTCGGGCCGCGTCTGCTTGAGGGAGATGGCTTTATCGATGGCGCTGATGACGTAGCTGTCGAGGCCCCGGCCCGTTTGGTCGAGTACGCGCATGGAGATCAGGTTGGCTCCCGGCGCCACGCCGTTCATGAGTGAGTTCGGGTTGTTGTTGAGGACCGAGAGGGCAATGCCAGAGTCTTTCGGACGGCAGCGTCCGTTGCCCGCAATCAGCCCGGCCACGGCGGTGCCGTGGCCCCAAGGATCGGTCTTGGCGTTGGTGCTGGTGGGGTTCACGAAATCATAAGAGTCCCTCATGCGGTAGTCGGCAGAGCTGGACACGACACAGTTAGCCGGGCCGCCGAAATCGGCATGCAGTTTGTAGATGCCGCTATCGATGACCACGACACCGACGCCAGTGCCGGTGAAACCCGAATTCTGCACCGTGATGGCACCGACGGCGGATTGCGCATAGTTGCTGGTGGATCGTACCTCGCGGTCGGGAAAGATGTATTTTACGCGGGGGTCTTGCGCGAGGGCCGTAAGCGAGGCACCGTTGACGCGCGTGACGAGGCTCCGGATAGACTGCAGTTCCCGGACGGGATGCCTGCTGCTGAGGGCGGCGGGTCGAGGGAAGGCGATTTCCCGTCGCCCGGTAGCGCTCCTTTCCGGCTCGTCGGCCAATTGGATGATAACGTCTGTTTCTTCTTCGCCGGTCAGTCCGGCGAGGTCGGGCGCAATCTTGCCCGGCTGCGCAAGCAGCGCAGCCGTGGCCGTGGCGACGAACAATAAAAGCCGTCCACCCCTAGCCGCCGCGCTTTTCTCTCTGATGATCAAGTGCTCTCCTGTTGACCGGCGCGGAGCGGTATCGGACGGGGTTCCTACTGTAGCGCCATTCTGCTGTGGATACCTGACGTTACCAGTGCGCCCGCAAAGCCAGAATAGGCCGCGAGATTCAAAGTTTCTTAGAAATCGTCAGTATTCCGTCCCGAAAAAGGAAGAGAGCGACAGGAGGGATGGGCGGCGCAAAAAGAAAATCGGATGGCGTTAGGACGGTCCGTGGCCGGAAGCAAGGAGGCGGGCGGCGGTGCTGGAGCAAGATTGCTACACTCCTCGGTATGTGCGACCAAGAATACTTTGAACAGGACCGGCTGGAGTTTGAAGCGCGGGGTCTGGTGACGCGGATGCAGTTTGGCGTGATGTTGGGGGCGGGCGTTTCGATGCTGCTGCCGGCGGTGGCGAACGCGGCGCCGGTGACGGAGAGCGACGTGACGATCCCGACGCCGGACGGGGTGGCAGATGCTTACTACGTGCATCCGGCGAAGGGTAAGGCGCCGGGGGTGCTGATCTGGCCCGATATCTTTGGCCTGCGACCGGCGTTCCGGCAGATGGGCAAGCGGCTGGCCGAGTCCGGCTACGCGGTGCTGGTGGTGAATCCGTTCTACCGGGGCGGGAAGGCGCCGGATCCGGCGGCGTACACGCCGAAGAGCATTGAGCAGATGCGGCCGCTAGCGTCGGCTTTGAATGAGACGACGCACATGACCGACGCCAAGGCGCTGCTGGCGTGGCTTGACAAGCAGCCGGGCGTGGACAAGAAGCGGAAGATTGGCACGCAGGGCTACTGCATGGGCGGGCCGATGGCGTTCCGGACGGCGGCGGCGCTGCCGGCGCGGGTAGGGGCGGTGGCTTCGTTCCATGGAGGCGGGCTGGTGCGGGCGGATTCGCCGACGAGTCCGCATTTGCAGGCGGCGGGGACGAAGGCCCGTTTTTTGGTGGCGATTGCGGCCAACGACGATGCGCGGGCGCCGGGGGATAAGGACGTGCTGAAGGCGAAGTTCGCCGAGGCGAAGCTGGAGGCCGAGATTGAGGTGTATGCCGATTCGGCGCACGGCTGGTGTCCGCCGGATTCGCGGGTGTACAACGAGGCCAACGCCGAGAAGGCGTGGAGCCGGCTGCTGGCTTTGTATTCGAAGCTGTAAGGGCGCGCTTCGCGCATGATACGGCTTCCCGGGATCGACGAACTGCCTTGGCCGGGCTGTGACCGCCGGCAGGTAGGGCGGTTCGTCGATCGTTACGATCCAACCGAGTGTTTTCTAAAGCTTTGGGGGAGCGAGTACCGTGCGCGCGCCGAGGCGCTTGATGACGAGTTGCTGTTGCCGGTGCGGGCGGGGCAGATTCCGGCAGCCGATCCGGAGGAGTTGTTGCTCGCGTTCTGCCGGTTGTGGCACATGGCGCCTGGCGGGGGGATCGACTCGGCGGAGCGCTTCTGGGCCGGATTGGCGACGGGTTTGGTGCGCGGGCTGCGGCGGCAGTTGGAGTGGTCCCGGTTTGCAGCGCGGCTTCCCGGTAGGGATGAAGTGCCGGGGCCGGGCTGCGACCTGAAGCAGGTTGCGGCGTTTGTCGATCGTTACGATCTCACCGGTATGTTCCGGGAGCTTTGGGGCGGCGAGTACGAGGCGCGCACCGAGGCGCTAGAGGCGGATTGGGCGCTGCAGTTGCGGCACGGGGCGATTCATTCTGCGGCGCCGGAGGGGATTCTGCTGGTGTTCTCCCGCTTGTGGCGGACGGTGCCCGATCTGGGCCTGGACACGGCGGAGCGCTTTGGGGGCAATCCGCTGGCGAGGGGGCTCGAGCGGGCGCTGCGCCGGGAGCTCACCCGGGATGCCGGGATTCCGAACGCGGTGTTCCGGTTGGGGCTGGATGTGTATGTGGATTATGGGTTTGAAAACGTTCTGTTCCGCTGGGTGCAACGAACGGGTAGGGTGTTCCGGATGTTTTACGAGGGAGGGGAGTGGGAGGTGGAGCTGCCGAACCGGTTGTGGGACGACGCGGTGCGCTTCGGCAGACGGACTACGTCGGAGCGCTACTGGATGGGTGTTGGGGGGGAGGGGTAGATTCGGCGCCGGGCGGGGGTTCGAAGGGTTTGACTTCGATGCGCTCGTAGCGAATTTCGAGGACGGTGAGCTGGGTGGCGCCGCCGGGGGCACGGAGAGTGACTTCGTCGCCTTCGGCCGCCTTCATTAGCGCACGGCCGAGCGGGGAGACCCAGCTGATGTGGTTGCGGGCGAGATCGACCTCGTCGATGCCGACGATGCTGACAACGTGTTCCTGATTTTGGGCATCGGCGTAGTGGACGGTGGCACCGAAGAAGACCCGTTCGGCGGCCTGGCGCGGGCGGGGGGCGGCCGGGTCGATGAGCACGGCGGCTTCGATGCGCTTCATCAGGAAGCGAAGGCGGGAGTCGATTTGGCGGAGGCGGCGTTTGCCGTATTGATAGTCGGCGTTTTCGCTGCGGTCGCCATTGCTGGCGGCCCAGGTGACGACTTCGGTGATGGCGGGGCGTTCGCGGGTGAGGAGGAAGTGGTGTTCGGCTTTGAGGCGGGCGAGGCCACCGGGGGTGATGTAGTTTTTTGCGGGGGTGGCGGAGTCTGGTTTGGGTTTGCGGGTGAAGCCTTGTCGCATGGGTGGGTTGTTTTGGAGGGTAGCAAACCGCGGTCCGAGTTTGTGCTAACACAGGAAGAGATGCGGTTCCTATTCGTTGTTCTGCTGGCTGTCCTGTATTGGCGGCCGGTTGGTGCCCAGACGCTCGAGCCCGGGGATTACCGGCAGACCATGGTCTTCGGCGGCCGGGTGCGTAGCTACACCATTCACGTGCCGCCGGCCGCGCGGTGTCAGAGGCAGACGCCCCTGGTGATGCTTTTTCACGGCGGCAGCGGGAACGGGAGTCAGGCCGCGGCGAGTTATCAATGGAATCCGATCGCGGACCGCGAGGGATTCTTCGTCGTGTATCCCGACGGTACCTCCGCGGCGCCTTCCCTCGGCATCCTGACCTGGAACTCCGGCTACTGCTGCGCGTACGCCTACGACAATCGCGTGGACGATGTTGGATTTGTGCGCGCCCTGTTGGCGCGGCTTCAGGGCAGCTATCCGGTGGATCCGGACCGGATTTACGCCACCGGTTTTTCAAACGGCGCGATGATGGCACACCGGTTGGGTGCGGAAGCATCAGACGTGTTCGCGGCCGTGGCCCCGGTTTCCGGATCGATCGGGGGAATCACCCGGGGGGTTGCTTACCGGATTCCGGCGCCGCCCCGTCCCGTACCGGTTTTGATCGTGCATGGCAAGCTGGATCAGAACATTCCCTACCTGGGCGGGATGGGCGGTGAGTCCCAGATCTCGAATCGGACCGATCTGCCGGTGGCCGAAGCGGTTTCCTTCTGGCGGACGAACAATGGCTGTGCGGCGACGCCCGCCACGCGCCGCGCCGGTAACGTGACGGTGGATGCTTACGGTTCCTGCAGCCGGGATGCGGCGGTAGTGCTCTATAGCATTGAAAACGGGCGGCACGCCTGGCCGGGCGGGCGGATGCCGGTGGCCGCCACGGGTGATGTTCCGAGCTACGAACTTTCGGCCAGCGAGTTGGTGTGGAGTTTTTTTGAAGCGCACCCGCGCCAGCGCCCAACGGCGCCGCCCGCGGCGGGCAACGCGGCGCCCCGCATCGCCGCCGGCGGGATTGTGAATGCCGCCAGTTTTCGGTCCGGGTCCGTTGCGCCGGGCGAACTGGTGACCATTTTCGGCTCCAATCTTGGCCCGGCTACGCTGGCCAGTTATCAGTTTTCGCCGAGCGGGCTGCTCGAAACGGCGATTGCGGGAACGCGGATTCTGATAGACGGCATCGCGGCGCCGATGTACTATGCGACGGCGGGACAGGTGAGCGGATTTGTTCCGTACGCGGCGGGGCGGAAGGAGTGCGTGGATGTCGTCGTTTCTGCGAACGGGGTGCGGAGTGAACCGGTGCGGGTGGCGGTGGCGGGTTCGCAGCCGGCGTTGTTTTCCCGCGACTTCAGCGGGACCGGTCCGGGGGTTATCTACAACCAGGATGGCACGGTAAACTCGCGAGAGAATCCGGCTCTGCGCGGGACGATCGTCGCCATGTATCTGACCGGCGAGGGGTTGACCACGCCGGCCGGGATAGACGGTCGGCCCGGCGATTTGCGGCCCACGAGTCCGGTTTTGCCGGTGACGGTTTTCCTGAATGGTGTGCCGGCCGAGGTGGTCTACGCGGGCGGCGTAAAAGATGCCGTGGCGGGGGTTTTTCAGGTGAATGCGCGGATCCCGTTGCAGTTGGCGGCATCGGAGGCGGTTTCCGTGATGGTGCAGGTGGGAGCGGGGGCCACGCCGTTCGGGGTAACGGTGGCCGTGCGGTAAGTTTCCGGAGGTTAGCGGGACGATGGTTTGTTGAGCACTTCGGTGGTGAAGGCGAAGAGTGCTTGGGTGGCGAGATCGTTGGGCAGGCCGAGGTCGGCGTCGAGTTTGACGTGGTCGGAGTTTTCGGCGGCGAAGCGGGTGGCGGGGATGCCGGCCGCGTCGAGGGCGGCCCAGAGGCGGTAGGCCTGGGCGCTGGTATCGGTGTGGTCGGCGACGTGGAGCATCAGAAACGGCGCGATGCCGCGGTGGGGAGCGACATGATTGACGGCCGAAAGCTCCCGTTGGCTGGAGAAGTCGCCGAACTTTTCGGCGTGGCCCATGCGGGGCGGCGGCTGTTTGAGGCTGAGGCGGCGAGCGGTGGCGGTGGCGATCTGGAGGGGGACGTCGTAGGTGTCGCCGTCGACGGCGACGCAGCCGCGGATGACGTGGCGGGGGACGCGTTCGGCTTCGAGATAGCGGGTGTCGGTGCAGAGCAGGGCGGCGAGTTGGGCGCCGGCGGAGTGGCCCATGAGGAGGATGCGGGTGGGGTCGCCGCCGTGTTTGGCGATATTGGCGTGGACCCAGCCGACGGCGCGGGCGGCGTCGCGGACGATGTCCGCCATCGACACGTGGGGGACAAAGCGGTAGTTGATGGGGACGAAGACCATGCCCTTTTCCGTGAAGGCGGCGGGCTTGTGGCCCACCTCCTCTTTGCTGCCGCGCATCCAGCCGCCGCCGTGGATCCAGACGGTGACGGGATGGCCGGCGCCCTGGGCGGGGGCGAAGACGTCGAGGAGCTGGCGTTCGTTGGCGGGCTGGGCGTAGGGGATGTTGCGCTGGGCGGAGAGGGGCGCGAGGAGGGCGAGCGGGAGGAGGAGGCGGACCGAAATCATCTCTAAATAGTAACGGGATTCGGGATGGGGACTTACACTGGAGGGGATGACCCGGCGGAATTTTTTCCTGAGCGCGGGCGGCGCGGCCGTAGGCTCCTACACGTACGCGTACCACGTGGAGCCGTCGTGGCTGGAGACGACCGAAAAGCAGGTGAGGATCGCGCGGGGGCGGCTGCGGCGGCCGCTGCGGATTCTGCATCTTTCCGACCTGCACGCTTCCGAGTACATTCCGATCCGCTATTTGCGGGCGGCGTTTGCGCAGGGGCTGGCGGCGCGGCCGGACCTGATCTGTCTGACCGGCGACTTCATCACCAGCGCGACCGATTATGACGAGGCGGCCTTCGGGGCGGCGCTGCGGATGCTGACGGCCGGGGCGCCGGTGTACGCCGTGACGGGCAACCACGACGGGGGCGACTGGGCGGCGCGGTCGGGCTGGTATCCGACGCCGGCGCGGGTAACGGCGATGCTGGCCGGGGCGGGGGTGCGGGTGCTGGATAACCGGAGCGAGGTAGTGGTGACGGGGGCGGGCGCGGTGCGGCTGGTGGGATTGGGGGATTGGTGGAGCAATAACTGCATCGCCGGGGAGGCGTTTGCGGGGGTGCGGGGCGGCGAGGAGCCGGTGGTGTGCCTGAACCATAACCCGGACGGCAAGCAGGAGTGCGCGGAGGCGCCGTGGGAGTTGATGCTGTGCGGGCATACGCACGGGGGGCAGGTGCACATTCCGTGGTATGGTCCGGCGCGGGTGGCGATTCTCGATAAGCGCTACGCAGCGGGGTTGAATTCATTTGCGGGAGGGCGGTGGATTCACACGACGCGGGGGGTGGGCAATATTCTGGGGTTTCGGATGAACTGCCGGCCGGAGTTGAGTTCGGTGGTGTTGGCGTGACGCGGCGGCAGTGGATGGGGCTGGGGGCGGCGGCGGGAGCGGGGTTGGCGTACGCCGGGGCGGCGATATGGCGAGCGCGACGGAGCGAGGAGCAGGCGGCGGCGGAGTGGACACGGAGCCAGACG
>JADCJL010000037.1 GCA_020247055.1 Acidobacteriaceae bacterium
ACGGACCGCCATCGTCGGCGTCGTCCTGCTCGCGCTCGGCGCCGCCGGCACCGGCCTGCGGAATGCGGTGAAAGGGTCCGTGCCTCCTTCGCCCGCCGCGACGGTTGCCTCCGGGCCTTTTGTTAATGGTAAGGATTGGACGGAACAGCGGGCCACCGATAAGGTCGGCGCGGCCCTGAACCGCCGATTCTCTCTGTACCGGCCGTCGCAGGCGCGGAAAGACTACACGATGGAGTTTGAAGCGGCGGTAGCGGAGCGGCCGCTCGGATGGGTGGTCCGGGCAAAAGATGGGGCGAACTACTACTCTTTCCAACTGCGGCTCGACGCTTCGGGTCCAGCGAAACTGGTTCGCTTCGCCGTCATCGGGGGCAAGCCGGACCGCCCGACGCAGATCGCGTTGACGAACTTGCCTCAGGCCGCGGCGGGTTGGCACGGCATTCGGATGGAAGTTGCCGGCGCCACGATCAAGACGCTGATCAATGGTAAGGCGGTGGATGTATGGGGCGATCGCCGTTTATCCACGGGAGCGGCGGGGTTTACCATGGAGCGGGACGAGCGGGCGGAGATCCGGTCGGCACACTTCTCGTTTCCGGGCGAGCGTAGCGCGCCGGGCAAGAGCGGAAGGCCCACGGCCTAGCTCGCCCCGGTCGTGAACGAAGCGGTCGCACTCCCCCTCGCTAGGAGCCCAGCCGTTTTGATGGCGGCCTCGACGGCATCGCCCGCTGAGCCGGGGTGTGCGCGGCAGGGCCCGGCGGCATCGAGATTCAGAGCGGACTTCCCTGAAGCGGCGGGCCAGGCCGAAACCGGCCAGACCGGAAGGCTAACCGGCAAACCGGGGGCGGCCGGCGCGAACAGCGATCCCTTTAGCGTAGTGGAGCAGCGGAGGCGCCGGAGGCAGGGCAAGGCCCATCCAGTCGGTCATGTTCAACTCGTGAATCGCCGCGACGGCCGGCTGCAGTGGCCACGGCTCATGCCGGACCTCGCCGTAGACCAGACGGCCGCCCGGCGTCTGGGAGTAGAGCCGGTAGCGCTCGGTGAGCCAGTGGTCCAGGGTGCCGGGGCGGGACGGGCGCTGCGGGCCGGTGGGTTCGTACTCGATATCGAGGGAGGCCGGGCCGGTACGCCAATCGGTGCGGCGGGAGTGGTAGCGCAGCCGGGTGCCCTGGCGTTGCACGGAGATGGCGGCGTCGAAATAGGGAAGGTAGTAGGTCAGCCTGGCGGCACGGACGCCGAGCCAACTGGTGGCGTCCAGGCTGAAGAACCAGACGCCGGGCGTGCCGCGGTAGCGCACGTAGGTGCGGACGTTCAGTTCGAGGAACCCGCTCAGGCCGGGCAGCGCGGGACAGAGGCGGGGCGCCGTGCCCGCCATGCGAAACGGAACGATGCCAAGCCAGGCCTGACCGTCGTAGGTATCGAGTTCGAGGTCCGGGTGCAGCAGGGAGGCGAGCGGCGCGGCGGGCACCGGCCAGTGGGCGAACAACAGCTCTTCCCAGCGCATCCGGAGTACCCAAGGGTTCATATGGAAGTCTGAATCCGGCAGGAGGGCGCTGGGAGTAAAAAAGTTGACGCAGCGGATGGGCGGCGGCGGCGTCTAACGAATTGAGACCGTCTGATACACTAAGGTTGAAGTTCCGGGAGGCCCATTTTGAATCGTAGACTCCAGTTCGCCGTGATTGTCTTCTCCGTGCTGCTGGTCGGGGTGTTGCTGCTCGGCGCCTCTACCAAAAAACAGTCTTCGCCGGAGGAGACCTACCGTCACATCGGCGTGTTCACCGAGGTCCTATCCAAGATTAAGAGCGACTACGTGGAGGAGCCGGACATGAAGAATGTCACGCTGGGCGCCTTGAACGGGTTGCTGGAGTCGCTGGATCCTTACGCCTCCTACCTGGGACCGGACCAGTACAAGCAATATCAGAAGATTGCAGCGGGCGCCAAAGCGGATGTGGGCCTGATTCTCGCCAAGCGCTTCGGCTACATCGCCATCGTGGGCGCCATCCCCGGCTCTGCGGCCGACAAAGCGGGCCTGGGCACGGGCGACATGCTCGAAACGATCAACAACGTGAACACGCGCGACATGCCGCTGGCCTATGCCGAAATCATGCTGAAGGGTGAGCCCGGCACAACCATCGAGTTCTCGGTGCTGCGGTTTACGCGGCCTGAGCCGCAGAAAGTGACCCTGACCCGGGCGCCCGTCGTGCTGCCGGCCGTGTCGAGCAAGATGCTGCCCGAAAACATCGGTTACCTGCAGGTGCAGTCCCTGGCCGGGAACCGCCTCGCTGATGTCGAAGCTGCCGTGAAGGCACTGGAAAAGCAGGGCGCCAAGCGATTGATCCTCGACCTCCGCAACTGCGCGACGGGGGACGTGGCGCAGGGAGCGGCGCTGGCCAATCTGTTTGAGGGCCAGGCGATGCTGACCTACATCGAAGGGCAAAAGCAGCCGCGGAAAAACGTGGAGGCGGTAGCCGCCAAGGTGGCGACGAAGCTGCCGCTAACGATTGTGACCAATCGCGGCACGGCGGGTGCGGCCGAGGTGGCCGCCGCAGCGCTGCTCGAAACCAAGCGCGGACCGGTGGTGGGCGAAAGGACCTACGGCGATGCGGCGGTGCGGAAGACTATCCTGATGGACGATGGCGCGGCGGTGATCCTGTCGGTCGCCAAATACTACTCGCCCTCGGGCAAGGCGATCCAGGACACCGGGGTCACCCCGTCGGTGCCGGTGATCGATCAGCAGACCGCGTCGACCGGCGACGAGGACGAAGACGCACCCAAAGGCGAGCCGAAGAAGCCCGCCGAAGACGAGATTTTAAAGAAAGCGATTGAGGTCGCCGTCAAAGGCGTTCCTCCCGAGACTGCGGCCGCAGCCAAAGGGGAGGCCGGAGCAACCGGACTTGGACCTTTGAACATCCCGCAACCGAAATAGTCAGCCATGCCGATTTACGAGTATCACTGCCCAACCTGCAACACGAACTTTGACAAGATCCAGAAGTTTTCTGACGAGCCGTTGACCGTACACGATGTGTGCGGAGGACCGGTGGAACGGTTGCTGTCCGCCCCGGCTTTCCAGTTCAAAGGCACCGGGTGGTACGTGACGGACTACAACAAGTCCGGCTCGAGCTCTCCCGCTTCGACCGGGGGCAAAGAGCCCGCGGCCGCCAAGAGTACCGAGGCCAAAACGAAGACAGAGAGCACGCCGGCCCCGGCTGCTGCCTCTCCGGCCAGCTCTTCGAGTTCCACCACCACCAAAGAGTAACTGCCATGTCCCTCTCGCGCCGCCATTTGCTGCAGACTGCCGCGCTCAGCCCGGCGGTCGCGCTGCCGCAGATCTCGCCGAACGACCGCATCCGATTTGCCACCATCGGAATCGGAGGCATGGGCACGGGCGACTCGGAGTCGGCGCTGCGCACCGGCCTTACCGAGATGGTGGGTGCATCCGATATCTACCAGGGCCGGCTCGACCGCGCCCGGGAGCGTTTCGGCAGCCATCTGTTCACCACCCGGGACTACCGCGAGGTGCTCGCGCGCAAGGACATCGACGCGGTGATTATTGCAACGCCGGACCACTGGCACGCCCGGATTGCCACCGAAGCGCTGGCCGCCGGCAAGGATGTCTACGTCGAAAAGCCGATGGTGCAGAAGGTGGAGGACGGCATCGGGCTGGTAGAGGCCGCCGGCAAGAGCGGGCGAATTCTGCAGGTTGGTTCGCAGCGCGTTTCGAGCATCGTCTACGCCAAGGCGAAGGAGCTGCTGGCCGCGGGCGCGATCGGCGAGTTGAATCTGGTGGAGGCGTGGTGGGATCGGAACTCGGCCATCGGGGCCTGGCAGTACTCGATTCCGCCGGATGCCACCCCGGCCAACATCGACTGGGATCGGTTTCTGGGCGCGGCGCCGAAGCGCCCGTTTGACCCCGTCCGCCTGTTCCGCTGGCGGAACTACCAAGATTACGGCACGGGCGTGGCGGGAGACCTGTTCGTCCACCTGTTTAGCGGACTGCACTTCATTACGGGCGCGGCGGGCCCGAGCCGCGTCTACGCCACCGGGGCACTGCGGTACTGGAAAGACGGGCGTGATGTGCCGGACGTGATGGTAGGTTTGTACGACTATCCGGCCCGGGGTCCGATGCCGGCCTTTAACCTCGCGCTCCGGGTGAACTTCGTCAACGGCGCAGGCGAAACGAGCGGCTTCCGGTTTGTCGGCAGCGAAGGCGTGTTGACGGTCGATAGCGGGGTGACGGTCGAACGGCAGCCGCGGGAGAAAGAGCCGGGATACACGGTCGGGACCTTCCCCCGGAAGCTGCAGGAGCAGTTTCTCGACGAGTACCGGAAGAAGTATCCGCCGCAGGCGCCCACCATGGACGCCATGCGGCCGCAGGGGCAGCAGAGCTACCGTCCGGAACGCGGCTACAGCGACCATCTCGATCACCACCGTAACTTCTTCAGCGCCGTACGCAGCCGGAAGCCGGTGGTGGAAGACGCACGATTCGGGCTGCAGGCAGCCGGGCCGGCGCTGCTATCGAACCGCAGCGTGGCCGAACAGAAGGCGTTCCGCTGGAACCCGGAAACCTTTACGGCGGAGGCGATCGGATGATTCGACTGGCACTGATTGGCGCAGGCGGCATGGGCTCGGGCGATGTCGAGGACGCGCTGAAGAGCGGTAAGGCGCAATTGACGGCGGTGGCCGATATCTATCAGGGGCGGCTCGAGCGGGCCAAGGAGCGATGGGGCGCCCAGGTGTTCACGTCGCGGGACTACCGCGAGGTGCTCGCGCGGCGCGATATCGACGCTGTGATTGTGGCGACGCCGGACCACTGGCACGCACCGATTTCGATAGCGGCGCTGCGGGCCGGCAAGGATGTGTACGTCGAAAAGCCGATGGTGCACAAGTTCGCCGAAGGGCCGCAGATGATTGCGGCGCAGCGGGAGAGCGGGCGGATTCTGCAGGTGGGCAGCCAATATGCCAGCGCGCTGGTGTTTGCCAAAGCCGGCGACCTGTTGCGGCAAAAAGCGCTGGGCGAGTTGAACCTGGTGGAGGCGTGGCTCGACCGGAACACGGCGCTCGGCGCCTGGCAGTATAGCCTCCCGCCTGACGCGAGTGAAGCGAACATCGACTGGGAGACGTTCCTTGGCAACGCGCCCAAACGGCCGTTTGAGCCGGTACGGCTGTTCCGCTGGCGGAACTATAAGGACTACGGCACGGGCGTTTCGGGCGATCTGTTTGTGCATCTGCTCACGGGGCTGCACTTTGCCACGGGCAGCACGGGGCCGAGCCGCGTTTATGCCACCGGCGGGGTGCGCTTCTGGAAGGACGGGCGCGATGCTCCGGATGTGGTGCTGGCGATGATGGACTATCCCGGCTTCACCTTTGTGTTGCGCGTGAACCTGGCGAGCGGCGCGGCGCCCCCCGAGCGGTTCGGGCTGAAGTTTGTCGGCAGTGAAGGGACGATGGAGGTGACGATGGGCGGGGTGACCATTGACCGGACGCCGCGCGAGGCCGAACCCGGCTACACGATCGACACCTTTCCGCAGCGGACGCAGCAGCAGTTTCTGGCCGAATACCGGAGGAAGTACCCGCAGGCCAAGCCGAGCGCGGACAGTATGCGGCCGCTGCGGCAGGAGCGGTATGCGCCGCCGCGGGAGCACAACGCGCACTTTGAGCACATGAAGAACTTTCTGACGGCGGTAGAGACGCGGAAGCCGTTTTTTGAGGACGCGCTGTTTGGCTACCGGACGGCGGGGCCGTCGCTGGCGGTGAATCTGAGTCTCGAGCAGCAGCGGCCGGTGGCGTGGGACGCGACGAAACTGGTGGCGGGCTAGCGGGCGGCCGGCGGCGCCGGCCGCGGCCCGGGGGGCACCGCGTTAAAGAGCTTCTCCGGGTCGCCCTGCGCTTCGATGACGAGTTCGAGGAAGGCGATGTGCATCTCGTCGGTCGTCTGGTCACCCCAGCGGACGCTGGCCGCCGGGTCCGGGTTGAAGCGGTTGTTGGCCGAGTTGTCAAAGCCGGCCGTGGACTCCAGGCGCGTCCCCCGCGGCAGGTCGAGCGGCCGAGCGAGGACGTAGGTGGTCTGCCAGTTGAAGTCGTAGCGCGGAACGGCGAGAACCGTCTCGGCGCGGCCATCGGGATAGACGGCGCGCACCGTCATCTGCTTGCCGCGGACATGCATGTGCGGCTGGACCGAGAGCAGGCGGGCCGGACGGGCGAGCGTCATCGCTGCCTGCGAAACGAAGCCACCGGCGTGGGGCGGGATGACGAAGTCGAGATCGCGGAGCGTGTCGATGGCGACGACGCGGTGGCGAGGGGCGGCGGGGGCGAAGTAGAGGGCGAACTCGCTGCGGTCGACGGCGGGGCTGCCGCTGGGGTTGTAGTGCATCTCAAAGATGAGATCGGAGCCGGCGGGGATGAGCTTGGCGCCGTCTTCGAGCCAGGGCATGGGTTCGTAGCCGGGCTCGTAGCCGAGAATGAGCTGGCGGCGGTCGAAGACGCGTTCGTGGGCGTGGCGTTTTGAGCGCTGGGCGGGGGTGGGAGAGAACACCTCATTGACGGGAAAACCGGCGAGGTAGCTCGAGCCGGGAGGGCGGATGAAGGCGTTGATGTGATGTACGACCTGGCGCTGATCGATGCGGAACTCGGCGGCGCGCAACCAAGTGTCCTGCTTGAGGTTGAGGGGGATAATCAGGAACGAATAGGGCAGCTGACCGGAGGCGGGGACTGCGAAGCCGGGGACCTGGACGACGCGGTCCGGCTGACCGAGCTTCCAGCGGCGGGGGCCGGCGGGAGCAGCGGCGGCGATGGCTTTGACGGCGGGTCCGGCCGGGGCGCCGGCGTCGACCCAGGCGGTGAGGGTGGCGGTTTCGGCGGCGGATAACGAGCGGTCGTTGCGGAAGGAATGGGCGCCGGGGGCGGCGTGCCAGGGGGGCATGCTCTGCCGGGCGACGGCCTGGCGGATGGCCTTGGCGAAGGGGCGGGTTTCGGCGTAGGAGGTGAAGGCCATCGGAGCGATCTCGCCCTTCTGGTGGCACTGCACGCAGCGGCGTTCGAGGATGGGCTGTACCTGCTGCCAGGTGGTTTCGGCGGAAAGAGACAGGGCCAGGGGGGTGACGAGCAGGAGCAGGCTCCGGATGCGCATGGCTTTATTCTACTTGCGCAGCGCCATCAGCACACAACCCGCGACAACGACGGCGGCGCCGACGAGGCTGAGCGGGTCCAGGGCCTCCGGGACGATGTAAGCAGGCCAGAGCCAGGCGGCGAGGCGGGTGAAGACGACGGTGAACAGCGGGGTAGTGGCGACGACGGCGCTGACGCGCGAGGCGGGCCAGACGGCGAGGGCTTCGCTGAAGAAGCCGTAGCTGATGAGGCTGTTCAGGCAGCAGTAGAGAAGGAACCACCACCGGGTACCGTCGAGCAGACCCAGGCGGGCCGGAGAGGCCGCGGGAAGCATGGCGAAGGAGCCGGCCGCATAAATGAGCCACATGATGGCGATTGAGTTCATGTCGCGGAGCAGACGCTTCTGCGCAAGCGCATAGCCGGCCCAGAGCAGCGCGGCGCCGAGCAGGACGAGAATGCCGGTGGCGTAGGAGTCCGAGATGCCGGCCAGTTGGCGGTGGAAGAAAATCAACATGCCGGCGGGGAGGATGCCGACGCCGACCCACTGCCAGCGGCCGAAGCTCTCGCCAAACCAGCGCACGGCGCCGAAGATGACGAGGATGGGCGCGAGTTGGATGACGATTTGCGCCGTGGAGGGCGAGGTGAGGCGCAGGCCGAGCAGGAAGCCAAAGTTGTTGCCGGCAAAGCCGAGGAAGGCAGCCAACAGATATAGCCAGCGCCGTTCGGCGAACTGCGCGCGGCCCGGGAGGTTGCCCTGCCAGTGCAAATAGACACCGAGGCCACCGGCGGCGATCAGGTACCGGACCCAGGTGATGGTAATGGGATCTGCCTTTTCAGCGACGGGGCGGAGGGCGATGGGTAGACTGCCCCACAAGGCGGCGGTCAGGAGAGAGAGCACAAGGCCCTGCGGAGCAAACACTACGTTTTAGTGTAGCTGGCGGGCGAGCGGATGCATCGCAGTAGGGTAGAGAAATGAAAACGATCTTGACGATATTCGCCGCCGGAGCGGCATTGTTTGGCGCCGAGCCCGGGAAACTGGCGGCCAGTTGGTGGAAGCATGTGGAGGTTCTGGCCGATGACAAGATGGAGGGCCGGGATACGGGGTCGCCCGGCCACCGGATGGCCGCCAACTATGTCGCGCAGGAGTTTGAACGGAACGGCCTGAAGGCGGCCGGGACGGATGGTTATCTGCAGCCGGTCCCGTTTCAGGTGCGGCGGATTGATGAGGCCAACTCGAGCGTTGAACTGATCCGCGAGGGCAAAGCGGAGAAGATGCAGCTAGGGCGCGAGGTGACCATCGGACTCAGAATGGCGCCGGCGGCGCGGGTGCAGGCCGGACTGGTGTTTGCCGGATACGGCTTCGGGGTGCCGGAGAAAAATTTTGACGATCTCGCGGGCCTCGATATGAAAGGCAAGATCGTGGTGAGCATCAGCGGGGTGCCGGAGGGCATCTCGGCCGAGCTCTCCGCGCACTACCAGACCGAGCGGGTGAAGCGGCTGCGGGAGGCGGGAGCGGCGGGCCTGATCATCATTCAGAACCCGGCCCAGATGGACGTGCCCTGGGCGCGGGCGAGCCGGGCGCGGCTGCTGCCGTCGATGAGCCTGGACGTGCCGCCGAAGCCGGAGGAAGGTACGCTGCCGCTGGCGCTTTCCTGGAACGCGGAGCACGGCGATAAGCTACTGGCCGGGAGCGGCCACACCATGGCCGAGCTGCTGGCGCTGGCGACGGCGAAGAAGCGGCTGCCGCGCTTTGCGCTGCAGGGGGAGCTGCGCGCGATACAGAGCTTTGAGAAGGAGAAGGTAGAGTCGCAGAACGTAGTCGCGCTGCTGCCGGGGGCGGACCCGCGGCGGAAGGACGAGATTGTTGTGCTTTCGGCGCATCTCGATCACGTGGGCAAGAGCCGGGCTTTCGCGGGCGATGCGATCCACAACGGCGCCATGGACAACGCTTCGGGCGTGGCGGCGCTGCTGGAGATTGCACGAGCGATTAAAGAGTCCGGGGTAAAACTCAAGCGGAGCGTGGCGTTTGTGGCGGTGACGGGCGAGGAGAAGGGGCT
>JADCJL010000038.1 GCA_020247055.1 Acidobacteriaceae bacterium
AGGAGGTGGTGCGGGCTTTGCGGGGGAGTTATGGGTGCCGGGCGGGTGCGGCGCCGGAGGGTCTGCGGGCGCTGATTGCGGAGTCGCCGGAGTTTCAGAGGGGGGGGTGCGGGCTGGTGGGGGCGTTGGGGGGAACCGGGTGCGGGTGTGCGCCGTAGGGGTTGACGGGTAGGATATGCTGGCGGCATGGATCTGGAACTGCGGGATCACGTAGCGGTAGTGACGGGCGGGGCGAGCGGCATTGGCCGGGCTTGCGTGGAAGCTTTGGAGCGGGAGGGATGCCGGGTGGCGGTGTGGGACCGGCAGGGGCCGCGGAGCGTGGACGTGAGCGTGCTTGAGTCGGTGCAGGAGGCGCTACGGGAGACGGAGGAGCGGCTGGGTCCGGTGCGGCATCTGGTGCATGCGGCGGCGATGGGGTCGGGGAAGTTTGGGTTTCCGTTTTTGAATCTGGCGCCGGGGGATTGGCCGCGGGTGCTGGAGGTGAACATACTGGGGATGGTCAATGTAGCGCAGGCGCTGGCGCCGGGGATGATGGAGCGGCGGGCGGGGACGATGGTGTTTCTGGCGTCAGTGGCGGGGCAGATCGGGTCGCAGACGGATCCGCCGTATTCGGCGAGCAAGGCGGCGAATATCAACTTTGCGCAGTGTTTGGCGAAGGACCTGGCGCCGTACGAGGTGCGGGTGAATACGGTGAACCCGGGGATGGTGAGGACGCCGCTGAACCGGGCGGTTTGGCAGGCGTGGCATGATCAGCAGCCGGCGGAGAAGCGGCGGACGTACGAGGAGTGGGCGGGGGAGAAGGTGAGGGCGGTGGCGCCGTTAGGGCGGTGGCAGGAGCCGGCCGAGATTGCGGATATGGTGGTGTTTTTGTCGTCGGCGCGGGCGCGGTCCGTGACGGGGCAGACGATTAACGTGGATGGAGGGCAGGTGATGCACTGGTAGGGGTCCAGCGGGCGATGGCGGCGCTGAGGGTGGCGAGGTCGATGGGTTTGGTGAGGTAGTCGGCCATGCCGGCGGCGAGGCAGCGTTCGCGGTCGCCCTGCATGGCGTTGGCGGTGATGGCGAGGATGGGGATGCGTTCGCTTTCCGACCAGCGTTGTTGGAGGGCGCGGGCGGTGGCGAGGCCGTCCATGCCGGGCATCTCCCAGTCCATGAGGATGAGGTCGAAGGGGCGGGTGGTGGTGATGGCGAGGGCTTCTTCGCCGGAGTTGACGAGGGTGGCCTGGCAGCCGAGTTTTGTGAGCATGAGTTCGAGGACTCGGCGGTTGACGGGGTTATCTTCGACGACAAGGACGCGGGAGGATTTGAGGGGAAGACGAGCCAGGCGAGCGGCGGTGGTTTCGAGGGCGGGGACGCGGGCGAAGGGCAGAGAGAGGGTAAAGACGGAGCCTTTCCCCGTGGCGGAGGCGAGCGTGAGGCTGCCGCCCATGAGTTCGGCCAGGCGCCGGGAGATGGCAAGACCGAGGCCGGAGCCACCGCGCCAGCGGGCGATGGGATCTTCGCCCTGGATGAAGACTTCGAAGAGGCGGTGCTGGTCTTCCGGGGAGATGCCGATGCCGGTGTCGGCGATGGTGAAGCTGGCGAGGAGGTCCTGGGGGCCGCAGGGTTGGAAGGAGAGGCTGATGGTGACTTCGCCGTGGTCGGTGAACTTGATGGCGTTGCTGACGAGGTTGACGAGGATTTGGCGGAGACGGAGTTCGTCGGCGGAGACCAGGAGCAGGTCGTCCGGGAGGGGGCCGAGGTGGAGGCGGATGCCCTTTTCGATGGCGCGGGCGCGGAAGAGTCGTTCGACTTCCTGGAGTTGGGCGGGGAGGGAGACGGGGGCGAGGCGGATATCGATTTTGCCGGATTCGACTTTGGCGAGGTCGAGGATTTCGTTGAGGAGACCGAGGAGAGCTTCGGCGGATTCGTTGATGGTGGTGGCGAGTTCGCGCTGGGCGGGGGAGAGGCTGGTTTGGAGGAGGAGGCCGGCCATGCCGAGGATGCCGTTCATGGGGGTACGGATCTCGTGGCTCATTTTGGCGAGGAAGGCGGATTTGGCGCGGTTGGCAACTTCGGCGGCCACGCGGGCGCGGCGGAGGCGGAGGGTTTGCCAGCCGAGGAGGAGGCAGGCGAGGGCGAGGGCGGAGAGGCCGTACCAGAGCTGTTGCGTACGGTGATCGGATTCGAGGAACTCGGAGATGGTGAACAGCTGGCTGGAGGTGGCGATGCCCCAGTTGAAGCTGATGGTGGCAAAGCGGCCGCTGCGGGTCATGCGGTTGAGTTCTTCGCGGAGTTGGTTGGCGACGCGGGTGGCTTCGCGGTCGCGGGAGTTGGCGGCGATGGAGAACAGGAGGTCCCAATTGGGGAGGGTGTGGAGGGCGATGCGGCGGGCGCCGCAGGAGGGTGGTTTCGAGGAGAGGACGCCATCGCTCATACCTTCGGCGACGAGAGCGGCGTCGGCCTGGCCGCGGCAGAAGGCGTCGAAAGCGGCGAGCTGGTCCTGGACCTCGACTTCGATGGCGCCAGGGGCGATGCGCTGGCTCCAGCTGGCGGCCTGGCCACCGCGAGCGCGGGCGAGGCGGAGGCCCGCCCATTTGGTGGGGAGGGGTTGGGATTCGGCGGTGATGAGCCAGTAGGCGAGGCGGTGGTAGGGTGCGCTGAAGTGGATGTAGGGGGGGAGGTCCGGGTTGGGGGTAAGGAAGGGCCAGAGGTCGATACGCGCGGCGGCGAAGGCGGCGGCGGGGCCTTCGTTGGCCGGTACCCAGTCGAGCCGGATACCGAGGTTATTGGCGGCCTCTTGCATGCCCTCCGGCACGGGACCGACGGGCCGGCCGGCCGGGGAGAGGTTCATGGCGGGGGGAAGGGAGCTGAAGCCGACGCGGAAGGCGCGGGTGCGGTCGACGGGGAGCTGGTCTTCCAGGAAAAAGTAGAGTCCAGAGCCGAGGGCGGCGATGAGGGCGAATGCGGCGAGGCGCCCAATCCAGGGTCGGCGAGGAGACATAGTACGCTGGTCATCTTAGCAGGGCGGGTAGCAAAAAGGGCCTCCCTTGCCAGGAGGCCCTTTTTGTTGATGCGGCGATGCGTTGCGACGGTTGGCTAGAAGAGGAACTTCAGGCCGAACTGCTGCTGGCGCATGTTGGTGGCGGTGCCGGTGATGTTGCCGAAGTTGGTGGCGCCCACAACAAAGCTGGTGTTGGGCAGACCGAAGTTCGGATGGTTGAGTGTATTGAAGGTCTCCCAACGGAACTGGAGCTTCACGCTTTCCGTGATGGTGAAGTTCTTGAAGAGGCTCCAATCGAAGTTGACTTGACCCGGGCCACGCAGGAAGTTACGGGGCGTGTTGCCATAGGTGAATTCGGCGGGAAGGGCGAAGCCGCTGATGTTGACACAGTTGACGAGCTTGCCGCTGCCGCAGTTGACGGTGATGGGCGTGCCGGAGAAGTTGGCGCGCTGGGTACCCTGGCCGACATTGGCGCGGTCGACCGCGAGAACGGCGCCGAAGGGCAGGCCGGACTGGATGGTGGTGATGCCATTCATCTGCCAGCCGCCGAACGCGTTCTTCAGGAACTTGCTCGAGGAGTTGGCAAAGAGCGGAATCTCATAGTTATAGCTGGCCACGGTGCGATGGGGGATATCCCAGTTGGCGCGGCCATAGTCGAGGCGCCAGTTGAAGGGATCCATGACGTTGGAGCCGCTGTTGGAGTCGGTGGCGACGTCGAGGACCTTCGAGTAGGTGTAGCTGAAGAGGGTGGTGAGACCCTTGAAGCCGTTCTGGCGGTAGACGAGGCTGAGACCGTTGTATTTGGAGTTCAGGTCGTTGGTGATCTGCCGGATGACGGCGAAGCGCGGGTTGGGACGGCGATCGTTGATGCTGCCCGGGCCCGGCCGCGGCGTGTTGAGGAAGAAGCTGCGGTCGAGGTGGTAGGCGTAGTTGCCGAGGTACTCGACGGCGATGCCGGCGGTGCGCCAGAGGCCGCGCTCAATGCTGAGGCTCCACTGGTTCATCGAACCGTTGGGCAGATAGGGGCTGATGTGGAACGCGTTGGGCCGCGCCGAAAGGGTACCGCCCGCCGCGGGGAGGGGGTTCGACAGGGTGAGCGCGTTCGAGGGGAGAATGCCATTGACGAGCGAGTTATTGAAGGTGAAAATCGTCGAGAACGGCGGATTGGTGGTGGCCAGAGTGAAGGAGTTCATCTGGTTGGGGTTGTAGTAGAGACCGAAGCCACCGCGGATGACGAACTTCGACGGCATGCGGTAGGCAAAGCCGAAGCGCGGCGCGAAGTTGTTGCGGTCGGCCTGGTGGTAGGGGATCTTCGAGGGGACGGTGCCCGGGATAAAGGCCGTCTGCTCGGGATTGAGGATGGTGCCGTTGCCGGTGGTGGACTGGGGCACGATGGGGAGTTCATAGCGGATGCCGAGGGTCAAGGTGAGGCGGTTCGAAACCTGCCACTTGTCCTGGACAAAGAAGCCATGACGCCACTGCTGGCCGCCGCCGGGGACCATGGGCCCGGGGGTGGTGATGTTCTGGGGCAGGCCGAGCATGAAGTCGGCCGGGGCGTAGCCGGTCAGCTGGCCGTTGAAGCCGAAGCCGCCGCGGGGGTTGTTGTTGGCCGTGCGGTTGGTGATGACCTGGCGGCTATCGATACCGAAGGCGATGTTGTGGGCCGATTTCAGGATGCTGGTGGTGTTGGAGAGCTGGCGCGTGGCGTCCTGCTGGAACCAGTTGGTGGAGCTCATGTTCTGACCGCCGATCGCCATGTAGTTGGCGATGCCGAGCGAGGGCAGGCCGGGGTTGGAGGCGGAGGTCGCAAAGCCGGGGATGCCCAGGTCGCTGCCAGCGGTGGCCGGGAAGCGCTTGCCGGGGGTGAAGAAGTTCAGGGCATCGATGGTGGTGTACTGGTCGCCGTAGCGGAAGTCATTCACAATCGAGGAGCTGAAGATCCGGGTATAGCCGATGACGTAGTTGCGATCGCCGACCGGCTGTTCCGAGCCGTTGAACGGGTTGGAGTTCTCGTTGAACAGGACGGTGGAGTTGGTGACGTAGCGGAAGAAGAACCGGTTGTTCTCGCCGATGGACTGGTCCAAACGGCCAACATACTGCCGACCGGTATTGTTGGCGGCGATGTTGGTGTTGTAGTTCTGCAGCAGGCCCGGGCCGTTGGGCAGGGGCATGTAGGCCAGAGAACGGGTGGCCTGGGGGGCGATCCGGTTGTTGGGGATGATGTTGCCGGGGAAGGGGTTGCCGGTGAGGGGGTCGCGTGCGATGGTGGTGGTTTCGCTGAAATTGCCCTGGCGCATCAACGGGGTAAAGACGCTATCGATGGTCGGACCCTGAGAGACGAGACGAAGGTCTTCCCAACCGAACATGAAGAAGGTCTTGTTTTTGCCGTTGTAGAGTTTCGGTATCACGACGGGACCATTGAACTGCACGCCGAACTGGTTCTGGCGCAGGGGCGGCTTGCTGCGGCCCTGGGGAAGAAAGAAGGGTTTGGCGTCGAGCACCTGGTTGCGGAGGAACTCATAGGCGGCACCGTGGAAGTTGTTGGTGCCGGACTTGGTGATCATGTTGACCTGGACGCCGAGGTAGCCGCCGTACTGGGCGGGGTAGGTGCCGGTCTGGACCTGCACTTCGGCGACGGCGTCGACGGAGGGGCGTAGCGTGGTGGTCGTGATGAGGTTCGACATGATGCTGACGCCGTCGAGGGAGACGCTGTTGGTGATTTCGCGCAAGCCGGCGCCGATGTAGGCTTCACCGCCACCGGGGTTGCTGGTGCCGCGGGCGCCGAAGATGACGCCGGGGGTGGTAATGGCCAGACGCATGGGGTTGCGGCCGTTGAGGGGGAGTTCGGCCGTGCTCTTGGTGGAGATGACTTCGTTCATCGACGCTTCGTCGGTCTTGATGGGCGGAATATCAGCGGTGACTTCGACGCGCGTATCGACCGAACCGACCTTGAGAGAGAAGTCCGAGCGGACGGTCTGGTTGGCGGAGAGGCTGATGTCCTTGGTGCTGCTGGTGCTGAAACCGTTTTTCTGGACGGTGACGGTATAGACGCCGGCCTTCAGGAACTGGAATTCGTAGTTGCCACTTTCGTTGGACGTGGCGTTGAGGGATTCACCGGTGTTCTGGTTGAGCGCCGTGACTTGTGCTCCGGCGATGCTGGCGCCAGAGGCGTCGGCGACGTTGCCGACGATGGACGTGTTGCTGGCGAGTTGGGCGAAACCGGGGAGAGCGAGAGCGAGACAGAGCACCGCCGAGGAAGACCAGCGTTGCGCGGGTGACTTCATTATAATAGAGACCTCCTTAGGAATAGGCTGGCAAGAGGGGACTCCCCTTGTACCTCAAGGGTAGCACTTCGATGGGGAACCAGTTTATTGGCCACACGCAAGTTTTCCCATTGGAATGGTGGCGGCATCGAGACCGAGGTCGTTCTTGCGCTCACGCGCACCGAGTTCGGGGTAACGGATTTTCGCAAGGACAACGGCGAGCCCCTCGAAGATCATGCCCCCTTCGTTGGACATCAGGTCATCCAAGAGCCCGTTCGATGTCGATACGCTCCGCCATTGCAGTAACTTCAATCCGCCTTGTCGGGGAATAACCCTGGTATCCATCGGGAGGCCAATGTAGCGGAGAATGCCAGACGCAGTGGGGCTCGGCGGGCCTGACGTTCGCCTGTTCCCAATACAGTCTCGGCATCGCCGCGCGGCAATTCGCCGCGGTACAGCACTGCCTCCAGGACCTTCCGGATTTTGGAAGCAGTTCGCCCACTCTGACTTCTTCCTCCGCCCACAGCAGGATTCGGGCGCGTAGCCGGCCCGGCTGGACCAGGCTTTCCATAAAGGTCACCTGATCGATACAGATCTTCAGGAAAAACTGTGTGAACTCTCCAAGGGCCTCTATGCTCAGCGTGCCGCGTCCGGCGAGATCGTTGCGGCGTGTCTGGTCGCAGTTGGCAAGCAATCGCTTGTACTCCTGGTCATTTCGCGCAAGTCCCTGCGCAACCGACCACATTGCACCGGTGTCTAGCGGTCTGCTTCAAACAGTCTGTCGTTTATTCAGCGTACTCTGCGCCCGCATGACTTTGGCCAGGATATCCTGAGCTTTCGCCGTCCAGATGAAGGGCTTGGGCTCTGCGTTGTGGTGGTCGACGTATTCATCGAGGGCCTCGATGAGTTCCAGGACGCTGCGGAATACGCCTCGCTTCAGCCGGTTTTCCGTGAGATCCCGGAAGAAGCGTTCGACCATGTTGAGCCACGAGGCGCTGGTCGGCGTGAAGTGCACATGGAAACGCGGGTGCCGTTTCAGCCAACGCTGGACCTTGGGGTGTTTGTGCGTGGCGTAGTTGTCGGCGATCAAATGGATCTGGCGGTCTTGCGGAGTCGCTTCGTCGATCAGACACAGAAACTTCAACCATTCCTGGTGCCGATGCCGCTGCTGGCAGAGGCTGATGACCCGGCCCGTCGCCGCGTCCATGGCCGCGAAGAGCGTCGTGGTGCCGTAGCGTTTGTAGTCGTGGGTCATGGTCTCAGCCCGGCCACGCTTCAACGGAAGACCCGGCTGCGTGCGATCGAGGGCCTGCACCTGGCTTTTCTCGTCAACACAGAGCACGATCGCGTGTTCCGGTGGGCTCAGGTAAAGGCCGACGACTGCCTCGAGTTTCTCGGCAAACAAGGGGTCGTTGCTGACCTTGAAGGTCGCGGAGCGGTGGGGCTTGAGTCCGTGGGCCCGCCAGATGCGCAGAACGCTGGTGTCACTGATCCCCATGTGCTTCGCCACGCTGCGAGTGCTCCAGTGGGTGGCATGGGCCGGCTTTTCGAGAGTGGTCAACCGGATTACTTCCGCTACCTTGTCTGGGGCGATCGAAGGCAGGCGACCGGGGCGGGGAGCGTCTTTCTCTAAGCCAGGCAGGCCTTTGGCCAGGAATCGCCAGCGCCAGCGAGCCGCCTTCTGCACGGAAATGGACAGGATTGCCGCAATCTCCAGGTTCTGCTTTCCCTCGGCGGCGAGGAGAACCACGCGGGCTCGCTCGGCAACCCGGACTTGAGACTTACGGCCGTTGGCCCACGCCTCCAGGGTGGTTCGCTGTTCAGCGGAGAGTTCGATTGGCGGAGCAACGCGCATGAAAGTCCAGCACCTCAATTGTAGAGGCGTCGGAAAGCGCATACTGGTTACCATTAGCGAAGCAATACACTAGGGTCACGTAGTCATACTCCGCTGGGCTCGATTGAACCCGTGGCGTCGCACAGGGAACCGGGAATTGGAACTCTGCGAGCGGTCGTAACAGCCGCCGCGATGCGCGACTGCGATCCTTGGTACGAACGCGAGGGTACGAACGCGAGGCAGGTGCCAGTTTCCTGCCACCTTTGCCGTCAGGGTGGAGTAATTTAGATTTCGCGGGGAGGACGTCACTTTCAACCCGCCCCGCCAAACGAGCCTTTGCCGTTCTGGCGTGCAACACTGTGTGCATGCTCGTCCGTATCGCAGGGTTAGTGGCGCTGGCAGCCGTGGCGGTCTTGATTCTCATGACCGGGTCAGCGCGACGCTCTGCGCAGGCGCAGAGCGTCGCGCCCAAGTCGTCCCCTTCTGGCCCCGTACCGCCGCCGCCCAATATGTTCAGCCCGTGGTACGGCGAGTCCTTGCGCGGAATCCTCGACTTGGAGGGGGCCCAAGCGGCCCAGCTTGAGCGGCGGCTCGCGGCGAATCCGGACGATTTCCCGACGAGGCTCAAACTGATGGCTTACCATCGGCGCGCTGATCGGGCTGGCCATCAGGAAGACCGCTCCAAACGCGTGCAGCACGCGCTCTGGTTGATTGAGCATCACCCCGAGTCGGAACTGCTGCACTCGCCCGTGTCGCGGTTCTCGCCGG
This sequence comes from Acidobacteriaceae bacterium, assembly GCA_020247055.1. Lineage (GTDB taxonomy): Bacteria > Acidobacteriota > Terriglobia > Bryobacterales > Bryobacteraceae. The sequence goes on from JADCJL010000038.1 coordinate 8,849, forward strand.
GCGAGCTAAGCTCCACCGACTATCGCCGAGCGGTCGCCCTCTGGGAGGCTGCGGCCAAACGGCAGCGCGCCGAGGCAGTCGTGCAGTGGAATGCGGCTTCGTTCTTTGAGGGCCTAGACCCCGGTCTCCACATGCACTATTTGGAATCGACTGCCGCCGCAGACCCTAACCATCCGTTCGCCTTGCGTCCGTTGGCGCATCTCTATGCGCTCGCGATACTCGAGCGCGGGCCGCTAACCTTACGGGCGCGAGCCGGGCTAGATGCGTCGAAAAACGTCTGGGTGCTGGGCAACGCCGCTTACATGCTTCAGAGCCAGTACAATCAATCGGTCCAGTTCGGAGCGCCGAAGCCCAACGCAGCTGAACTGGCCGAGCGCTACTTCCTCCGCGCCAGGGCGCTCGATCCGAATCTGGACCGAAAGGCGATCCTGCCGCAGGTTGAGTTGGACGCACTTGCTCGTGCGCGGCAAATCGAACAACAGTCCCAGCGGGATTGGGCCGCGCGCGCCGACGACGCAATTGGGAAGATCCGACGTGTCCCGGTGGAGGCGTTTCCCGAACTTCCAGCCGCCGTTGCCGGAGTCCTGCGCGCACGAAACTGTAGGGTTCCTCAGCCGTCGCCGGAAGGCGCTCCGCGCAATGCCATTCGCGGCGAGTTCTTCGTTAAGGGAGAAGCCGGTTGGGCGGTGCTCTGTTCTGTCAACAACTCGACGGCGCTGCTCGCATTCCGCAACGATCGCGACGCGAAACCGGATACGGTCACTATCCGCGATGATCGGACCTACCTGCAGATGGACAGCGACAGCATTAGCTACTCACGCCAGATCACCACCGCAGGCCACGACTACATCATGCGCCACTACCGTGCCTACGGCGGCCCCAAGCCCCCGCCGATTGATCACCACGGCATTGATGACGCCTTTCTAGAAAAGGCTTCGACCACTTGGTATTTCTATCAAGGGAAGTGGCTTCCTTTGCGGGGCGCAGACTAGCGGCGGCTCAAGATCTGACCAGAGCAGACTCTCGCGAAGTCGCACAGTGTAGAGCGATTGAGACTGCTTCGCCCCGCCCGTCCCCTCACCCGCCCCCCAGCGTCCTCCCCTCAAACTCAAACCGCAGCGCCTCAAACCCCCGGCCCGCCTCCCGCGCCGCCGCCAGCCACTCCACCCGAAACGCCTCATTCTCAAGCCCCACGAACGAACACAGATACTCCTGCGCAAACCAGTCCGCCGTCTGCCCCCGCCTCTCCTCCTCGAGCACCTCCGCCGACATCCGCTCACACTCCGTCGCCTTGCCCTCCACACGCTTCCACTCCCCTCCCCCCTTCACCCACTCCTTCCAGAAAAATCCCCTCCCCCCAAACGGCGTCGACAATAACGCCAACGCCCCCCGCCCCACCACCAGCATCGGCCGCAACGCCTGATACAAAACATCGCTCACCCCTCCGTGCCAACATAGCTGAGACACTACCGGTCTCACTAATTAGAGAGGAGGGCGGAGGAGCCAACCGCAATGAACAAGCAGTACAGGAATGGTCTAGCCTCGGCGTTGGGGGCCGGGGAACGGAGACTGAAGGAAGGGGATAATGTCTGTAGGATCGACCTATGCAAATGAAAATCTTCGAGGCCGCATACTCGGGCGTAATTGAAAACCCGGAAGTGCAAAGCTCAGATGAAGGGTTGAAAGTCACTCAGGTTCGGCGCTTGATCCGAGAGCATGGAGGTACTTCTTACGAGGGAGGACTCTACCGAATTTTCAACGCTGAGGATGCAAAGCGTTGGACGATCATGGTGCGGCGGCTCTTTCCGATAGAATCCGCCGAAGTGGAAGCGTTTGGCCGTGACTGGCAAGGCAACGTTTTTGGGTATCGAGAAGGCAGAGCGCCCCGGGTGTTTTTGTTCCAACCGGGCACTGGAGACGTTTTTGAGGTCTCTGACTCACTCGAAAGATTTCACAATGAAGAACTCACCGAGCATGCCGAGGAGGCTTTGAGCCTCAGCCTTTGGAATGAGTGGCGGTCTGATTTGCCTGGGCCGGATCGTTCGCAGTGTGTTGGTTACAGAAAGCCCGTCTTTCTGGACGGCGACGTTTCTGTTGACAATCTGGTGATGGCCGACTTGGATGTTTATTGGGATGTAATGGGACAGTTGCTTGAGCAGGTCCGAAATCTCCCCGAGGGAACGCCCATCAAGGAAATCAATCTGGCTTATCTGAATTAGCGGAGACACCATCACCCATGTGCCAGGTCAATAGAGCACGGCTTTCCAGCGTTGGCATTCGGGCTTGACGGCTTAGAAGGCGGCTGGCAGGAGATGAATCTGACCTCGGTTGGCAGCGATCGCGCGATCGCGGCGGAGCGAACTCCGGATGGAGTCCCCGTGCCATTCTTCGGCTTTCCGAGTCTACACCCGGGAATGAGCGGCCTCAGGTCATCGCGTACACACAGTTGGACGTGGGACGTATGTCGGTTTTGTACCGTGATGCGGTGACGGCCAGCAATATCAACGCGGTCCAGTTGCTGATCAACAGCGAGTTGAACGGCGCAACGGCCTGTTATGTCGGGTACGACGCGATGGCGAATGTAATGTACCTTGTGAATGATGCGGGAACCGGCCTTCTGCTTCCCGGAATCACTCCCGGTGCTCCCGGTACGTCGACCAATCAGCAGTGCACTCTCGATGGCGCTACCAGTTCCCGGGCCGTGAACGGCCGCGACCTTACCTTGATCTTTGGCTTGACGTTGAAGCCGAGCTTCCTGGGCCACCTCCTCTATTTCGGAGGGATACAGAGCAAGTCGCCTGGTTTGCCAAACAGCGGATGGCGGTACTTGCGCTATCTGGACCGGACTCAATAGGAATCGGCGAAGATGAGGCCGCTGGGGAGCTCCTCGCCGAACAGGCGGGCGAGGGATTCGGCCGAATCGGTGGCTTTGCCCTCGAGACGGGCCAGCAGCGCTTCGGCGTCTTTGTGCTGGCGGATCCGGGCTCCGACGAGAGAGAGGGTGACGGCCGGGACGTCGAGGGTGGCGTTGCCCGTCTTCTGACAAAGGGCGACCAGGGTATCGGGAACGGCCGCGTGCGGCTGCTTGGCGAGCTGCTCGGCCCAGCGGACGGCGGTGGCGGCGGGCAGCACCAGATTCAGAGGCCCGTAGAAGAGTTTGCGGGCGCCGATGCGGCTGAGGCACCATAGATCCGTGTCCGGATGGGTGGACTGGTTGTTCCGCAGACGCTTGAGGCAGGCTTCGCCGAGTTCGGTGCGGGTGCCGGCGGGCAGGTGTTCGAGGCTGGCCGCCGTGCGCCAGAGTTCGCGCTGCAGGCTGGGATTGAGCCGCGGCGCCTTCTTGTTGCCTTTCGGGAGAATCTGGTTGGCGATGCGCTGATAGATATCCGTCTGCTGGTTGCGGTTGAGGCCCCCGGCGACGCGGCCCCAGAAGATCCACCACTCAATTTCCGGCTGCACCTGATTGCCGAACGCGAGGCCGGAGGCATAGACCCGCCGGGCCTGTTCAATCCGGAGTTCGTCGCCCGGGAAGCCGAAGCCCGGCCGCAGACAGAGGCCGGCGAGGTTCAGCCAGCGGGATTCGTGGGCCGCGGAGCGCTTGCGGCCGTCGGCGAGCTGGAGAAACAGATCGGCAAAGCGGCGAATGACGCTCAAGGGCCAACTGGCGCGGCCGAGGCCGAGCAGTTGTTCGAGTTTGGCGGGTAGCTCTTCGGGCGGGAGGGCGCCGGCGGCGAAGGTCTCCCGGATGAGGGCTTCGGCCTGGGCCACGGCTTCGTCGGCAATGACCGTAGCGGCCCGCTGCGCCGTAGGAATGGCGGACTTGCGGAGTTCGAACTGGAGACGCCAGCGGTTGTCGCTGACCTTCGAATCACACCAGATTTCGAGCGTGCCGACGGCGGTGAGCTTAGCGCCGAGCCGGACGGGGACGAGCCGCTCGCCGGTGGGCTTGCCGAAGCGGATGAGGGCCTGAAGCGGGGCGTGGGCGTGGAGTTCGGGTTCGTCCGAGAGGTCGACCACGTCGCCGATGTGATCTTCCGTACGGTGCAGCGAGCTGTAGAGGCGGAAGCTGACGGGCCGGTTAGCAACGAGTTGGAGGCCTGCGTGGTCGATGGACATCTCGGCGCCCTCTTCGCTACCGCGGGGGGCGAGGCAGATGGACTGTTTGCGGTCCGGCGAGAGGCCGATGAAGTAAGCCCGGGGCAGGCCGCCGCGGACGAGGACGCCCTTGCCGCCGGTGCGGACGTTGGCGTAGTAGGCGGCGCCGACGGCGACGGCGAGATCGAGGTCGCGGTTTTCAAAGATGGCCGGGCGCTTGGCGAACCAGTGTTCGAGCACATCGGCGACGCGCTGGCGGAGGAGTTCCGGGATGAAGAAGCCGCCGTTGAACAGGATGGCGTCGGGTCCGTCGGTGATGCCGTTGTCGGCGAGGAAGGCGGCCAGATGCTTGGTGACGGCGGGGTCGGAGACATAGGGCAGGCCGAGTTCGCGGAACAGGCTGCGCTTGTCGTCCTTCGGCCGTTCAGTGAGCGGGGCGGCGGGGAGGAAGCCTTCGAGAGCGAGTTCGAGCGCTTCGGCGCGCAGAATTTCCGTGCGGAGCGTGCCGCCGATGAGCGAACTGCCGGCGCCGAGGACGGTGATCTCCACCTTTTCGAGATTGGGTTCGTTGAGTAACCGCTCTTTGGCGGCGGCGCACTGGCGGCGGAGGGCGGAGCGCTGGCGGAGCGAGAGCTGCTGGCCGAGCTTGGCTTCGACGAGCCAGGCGAGGGTGAGGTCGAGGTTATCGCCGCCGAGGAGGAGGTGTTTGCCGACGGCGGTGCGGGTGAACTCGACGAGGTCGCCGGTGCGGGAGACCTTGATGAGCGTGAAGTCGCTGGTGCCGCCGCCGACGTCGCAGACGAGGACGGTCTGGCCGTCGAAGAGCTGCTTTTGCGAAGCGGTGAGGTGGTTGGCGATCCAGGAGTAGAAGGCGGCGGCGGGCTCTTCGATGAGCGTGATGTTTTCGAGGCCCGCCTGGGCGGCGGCCTGGACGGTGAGTTCGCGGGCCTCTTCGTCAAAGGAAGCGGGGACGGTGAGGACGATGTCCTGGGCGGCGAGGGGGGTTTCCGGATGAGCGGTGTCCCAGGCTTCGCGGATATGGCGGAGGAAGGCGGCGGAGACTTCAACGGGGGAGAGTTCGCGGGCTTCGGGCTGGGCTTCCCAGGGGAGGATTTTGGCCGAGCGGTCGACGTCGGGGTTGGAGAGCCAGCTTTTGGCCGAGTGGACGGAGCGGGTGGGGGTGAGGGCGCCCTGTTCGCGGGCGTAGGCGCCGACGTAGGTCTGGTCGGCGAGGTAGAGGAAGCTGGGGAGGGTACGGAGCTTTTCGAGGCGGCCCGGGGCGGTGAACTGGGGGATTTCGAAGACGCTGATGGCAGCGTCGTCGCTCGAGGGGTCCCAATAGGCGAGGGCGGAGTTGGTGGTGCCGAGGTCGATACCGATCTTCATGAGCGTAGGTTGAATTCGAGCTTCCAGCGTTGTCCGCCGGCGGCGACGCAGTAGATTTCGAGCATGCCGGTTTCGGTGACCTGCGCTTCGAGCGAAACACGGGCCGGAGCGCCGGAGAGGGTGACTTCCATGGGGGCCAGCTCTTCGACGCCCGGAGGGATGGGGTCGAGGAGGTCGCCGGGCTGGTCGTCTTTCCGGGTGGTGGAGGAGAAGAAGCGGAACTCGGCCGGCTCGCCGGTGCGAAGGGAGAACTCGTATTTGGGCAGGGCGACGGCCGAGCCTTCTTCGAGGCCGAAGGGGACGACGGTAAGCGCCTTCATGGGCGCCGGGAAGCCGGGGACGGCGGGCATGGCGGATTCGATGCCGAGGTAATAGGTGCGGGGCACGCCACCGCGGATGCGGAGGCCGCGGCCCTGGCGGGCGAGGCCGTAGTAGGCCGCGCCGCGGGCGACGGCGTGCATGAGGTCTTCGCCGCTGAGGACTTCGACGGGCGCGGGGAGCCAGGAGTTGAGGACGGCGAGCAGGCGCTGGCGGAGCAGCGGGGCGTGGAAGACGCCGCCATTGAACAGGACGTGGGTAGGCTGCTGGCCGCGGAGGAAGGCGGCGAGATGGCGGGTGATGGCGGGGTCGGAGGCGTAGGGGAGGCCGACCTCCTGCAGGGCGGCGCGGCGGGGGCGAGCGGGGACGTCGGCGGCCGTGGCGGGGGGGAAGAAGCCGTCGAGGAGGACCTGTTCGAGGGTGGTGCGGCGGAGGGCGGCTTTGAGGGTGCCGCCGATGAGGCCGGTGCCGCGGCCGAGGATGGTGACGGGCTCTTCGGCCTGGGTGGCGCCGGGGGCGAGGAGCTTTTCTTTGGCGACGCGGCAGCGCTGCCAGAGGGCGTGGACCTGGGCGGCGTCGAGTTTCGGCATCTCCGCTTCGACGGCGCGGGCGAGGGCGAGGTCCATATTGTCGCCGCCGAGGAGGATGTGTTCGCCGACGGCGATGCGTTCGAGGGCGAGTTCGCCCGCGTCGTCGGTGACGCGGATGAGGGTGAAGTCGGTGGTGCCGCCGCCGATGTCGATAACGAGGATAAGGGCGCCGGGGTGGATGCGTTCGCGCCAGTCCGGGTGGCGTTCGAGCCAGGCGTAGAAGGCGGCCTGCGGCTCTTCGAGGAGGACGGGGGTGGGGTAGCCGGCCTGCTGGGCGGCTTCGAGGGTGAGGTTGCGGGCGGCGGCGTCGAAGGAGGCCGGGACGGTGAGGAGGACGTTGTGGGTGTCGAAGTCCGGGGTGGCGGCGCGGAGGTGGGCGAGGTAGGCGCGGCTGGCTTCGACGGCGGACAGGTGGGGCATTTCCGCGGCGACAGCGAGCCACGATTTAGCAGAGTGGACGAAGCGGGCGGGGTTTTCGGGGCCGCGCTTTTTGGCCAGTTCGCCGGTGACATAAGGCGGATTTTCGTCCCAGGGCAGGGCGAGGGCGCCGGGGGCGAACTCGTTGGGGCGAGGGAGATAGAGACAGGAGGGCAGCAACGATTCGGCGCGGACTTCACCCGGGTTGACGAGTTGGCGAATGCCGAGGAGTTCCACCCCGGCTTCGGCGGCGCGCGCAACGGCACAGTTGGTGGTGCCGAGGTCGATGCCAAGGGTTGGCTTCATGCTATTCAATTTCGATTTCGGCGGGGGCGAGGATGTGGACGGACATGGCCGGCTTCACTTCGGGCAGATCGACCTTCGAGGCATGCCAGCCCTTGTGGCGGAGGGTGCCGCCCGGGGGCTTGCCCTGGGCCGGGACGTTGCCGAGGAACTTGAGCGCGGCGTTGTCTTTGGCGAGGGGGCCGGCGGCGCGCGTTTCGGTGTAGGTGCCTTCGACGCCATCGATGACCGGGGCGAGGGTGACATAGCGGCCGATGGCCTTGCCGGCCTGTTCGTGCAGGGTGCGCACGGCGGCGCCGACCTGATCGTCCTGATAGGCGGAGATGTCTTCCATGAGGAAGTCGACGAGGCGGGCCTCGCGCTGAAGGATGCCGAGCATTTGGAGGGCGCCGTCGCTGGTTTTCGCGACGGGGACGGGGGCGGCCTTCGGCTCCGGCTTCTTCTCGACGGCCTTGGTGTATCCGTAGGTTTTGGCTACGTCAGGGGGGAGGGTTCCCGAAAAAAGGATTCCAAAAAAGGATGAGAAGGCGTCAGCGATACGAGACAACGAAAAGCTCCTGAAACCTTCAGGATACACCGTACGCTACTGGACAGGCCCGTCGACCGGCCAATCGGCGAGCAGATCGGGGGTGACCTGCTGACGTGGACGGGAGCTGGATTCCCGGGCGATGAGGAGGCTGCGTTCGGCGGTGACGATGGTGGACTCGTAGGATTTCTGGGCGCGGTCGAGGTCTTCGGCCCGGATGCCGCTGGCGACGAACTGGTCGCGGAAGCGTTCGTAGCGTTCAATTTTGAACAGGGCGTGGATGATCATGTCGCAGTCGAACTGCTCCACGATGTTTTCGGGCTGCCAGCGTTCCCAGACCTGGTCGGTGATCTGTTGCACCCGTTCGACCGTTTCGCCGGGGAGGAGGGTAATGGAGAGGTGGCCGATGCGAATGGTGGGCAAGCGACGGCGAGGCTTGGAGTTCGGCGGCATCGGAGCGGATCAAGTTAGTTATAGCAGGACCGGGGCGGCGGCGGGAGAATTAAGCGTGCTGGGAGAGCGAGCGGGCGCCGGGGATGACGGTAGCTTGTTTGAGTTTGGCCAGTTCGCGGCGGGCGACGATGGACCACTGGCTGTGGGGGTCGAGCTTGAGGTAGGTGCTCCAGTATTGAACGGCCTGCAGAGCGTCGCCCGAGGCTTGGTGGAGCAGGGCGAGATTGTAGTAGACGTCGGCGTATTGGGGGTTGAGGCGGAGGGCGGCGTGGTAGTGGGTGAGGGCGCGGAGGCGGTCGCCGCGTTCATCGTAGAGGTTGGCGAGATTGAACTGGGCGAGGGCGTATTCGGGGTCGGCCTCGATGGCTTTGCGGTAGTGGTCTTCGGCCTGGGCCCAGCGGCGCTGGTGGAAGCGGATGGTGCCGAGATTGACGTGGGCGCCGGCGGCCTGCGGGTTCAGGGCGATGGCTTTTTCGTAGTGGTCGATGGCTTCGGCGATGGGGCCGCCGGTTTGCTCGATGGCGAGGCCGCGTTCGAAGCACTGTTCGGCGTCGGCGAGTCTTTTCCGGCGATCGTCGATCGTACGGCCTTCCGGGCGGCTGAAGGGCCGGAGCTTTTCGAGCGCGGCGGCGTCGAAATCGAGCAGGAGTTGCCCGGAGAGCGAGTCCATTTTCTGCCCGCCGAGGTGTACGCCGATGCGTTTGCCATCGAGGAAGATCTTCAGTTCGGTGAAGGGATTAGCGATGTGCTGCAGGCGTTCGCGGAGCGACTGGAAGCTGCGGCGCACGCGGGCGACGGGGACTTTCTTTTCGCGGAGCGAGTTGAGGGCACGAAGGGCGATCAGGTCGCCGAGACCGTAGCGGTCCTGTTGCGGGATGAGGCCCTGCTGTTCCCAACAGCGGAGATGGCGTTCCGTCACCGACAGGACGCGTCGTACTTGATCGCGAGTCCAGGACTGCTGCGTAACCACGTTGCTGGACTGAGCATATCATGCTCTGCTGTGGGGAGATTGTGGAAAACTACAAAATCTTGTGGGAGAGGTCGACAGAGACGCTATCAGGAGTATCCTAGGCGCCGATGTAGCGGGAGTAGAGGCTGCGGGCGACGCCGATATCCTGGGTGCCTTTGATGATGGCGCGTCCGTCGGCAAACAGGGTGAGTTCGTAGGGATCGAGGAAGAAGCGAAGGGCGAACTCGTTGCGGCGGACAGCGCCGAGGGGGGCGAGGCGTTCGGCGAGGGAGGCGAGGTCAAGGGGGCGGTTGCGTTCGTGGATCTGTACGGCGTTGCGTCCGCAGAGGCTGATGGGGGCGCGGCGGGCGCCGTCGAGATAGACGAACTCGCGGCGGCCGCAGGCGGGGCAGTCGGGGTCGGCGGGGGGTTGGTCGAGTTGGCGGATGTTGCCGGACCAGACATCGATTGTTGTGAGTTTGGGGGCGGGAAACGAGCCCGAGAGGAGGCGGAGGGCCATGGCGGATTGAAGGGCGCCGATGGTGGAGGTGATGGCGCCGAGGACGCCGTCGGTTTCGCAGGTGGGTTGGGCGCCGGAGGGGGGAGCCGGATAGACGCACTGGAGGCAGGAGGTTTGGCCGGGGAGGATGGGCATGGTGAGGCCGTAGCTGCCGACGGCGGCGCCGTAGATCCAGGGGATTTGGTGGGCGAGGGCGAAATCGTTGATGAGATAGCGGGTTTCGAAGTTGTCGGTGCCGTCGAGGAGGAGGTCGACGCCGGCGAGGAGGTCATCAGCGTTGGCGGGGGTGAGGTCGGCGATGAGGGGTTCGACGTGGATGGTGGAGTTGAAGCGGGCGATGGCGCGGGCGGCGGCGGCGGCTTTGGGGAGGGCTTCGGCGGCGTCGGCTTCATCATAGAGCCATTGGCGTTGGAGGTTGGAGGCTTCGACGTAGTCGCGATCGATGAGGCGGAGGAAGCCGACGCCGGCGCGGGCGAGGGAGGCGGCCTGGAAGGAGCCGAGGGCGCCGCAGCCGACAATGGCGACGCGGGAGGCGAGGAGGCGTTCCTGGCCGGCCTCGCCGATGGGGGCGAAGAGGATTTGGCGGGAGTAGCGTTCCCGCTGCTGACTAGTCATGCTGGTTTGATTGTGGGGCTCGGCGGGGGCTTTCAGCAACCTGCGGCGAGCAGCGAGGGGTGCGGGAGGCTGCGAGGAGGGCGGGTCGCCCGCAGCAGGCGTTTTTGGGCCGCGAAAGGAGCGATCGTGGCGGGGATGGCCGCGGGGCGGATTGGCGCGGGCATCCGCAGCTCCACAGAGCCTTGGCAGGTCACCCTGGTGGGGACGAACCTGGTTCTGTGAAGGTGTGGTGTCGACAATGGCAGTATGGGTTCGCTTGCGCGGGCAGAGGTCTATTGCACCAGTACAATGCGCGAAGCTTCCGGTCGCGTCGGAAAGCCCGCTGGCGGCACCAGGGTGACGGTCGCGACGCCGGAGGCGACACCCACCAGCTGCACGGACGGCGACGAGGGACCAAAGTCAACGAACACGGGATCGGGCCGCAGCACGGCCGCCGAGGAGGTCGTCACGTTGACGCGGACGTTCAGGCCCGGCCGGGGCTGTACGGGAAACAGCTCGCCGCTGCTGGATACACCGGCCAGCTGGATTCCCACGTTCCGCCGCTGGCCCAATCCCACGATGAAACTGGTATTTCCTTCGAAGACCAGGGCGGAGGGAACCAGGGTAAAGGTCTTCCGGGCGGTCGTGAATCCGCTGGCCGCGGCAGTGAGGGTCACCGTGCCCGCGTCGCTGTAGACATGCACGAAGAAAGTCGCCGAGGCGGTGCCAGAGAACCGCAGTTCGGTCAATACCGGAGAGTCGGGCTGCATGCTGAACCGGACCTTCGCGGGATCGCTTGAGGTGAGGGTGAGTAGTTCGGGGGTAGTTTCGGCGTTGAAAAAGCAGGCGAACCGGCTATCTTTAGCAAGCAGGTTGCCGCCGCATTGAAACTCCACGGTGGACTCGCGAACAGTCAGGGTGAGCGAGGCGTTCTCGGGCGGCGGACCAAACCCTTCCGGCGGCCGCAGGGTGAGGTTGGCCGTACCGGGGCTGCGCCCAACCACCGGAAAGGATTGGCGAGTGTCTCCTTCCCGAAACAGCAGGGGTTCCTGCGGCAGCGTCAGGATGCCCGGGTTGCTCGAAACCACCGCTACGCGCACATCGGGGGCCCCTGGCCGCAGGGAGCGATCTCTGTAGCCAGGGCCGAGTTGCACGGACGGCGTCATTCTACCGCCGACCTGGAGCGGGTACGCGCTGGAGTCAGAGAACTGGAAGAAGCTGCGCTGCACCGCCACGGTACCCGTTGCCTCCTGATACGGGCCTCCGCTGGCGGTGACGGAGACATCGCCAGCCACCCCCAGCGCTTGCAGGAAGAACTGATTGGATTGCGGGTTACGGGCCTGCCAAACGACGTTGATGGAGGCCGAGCCCGGCGTGGTGGGCGAACGGGAGAGCAACAGCCGCGAGGGATCAGCGCTCGTGACGGAGAGGATAAAGGCTTCCGGGGGCGGTTCCGCGCCGGATTCCAACCTCACGGCGCCGGAGATCTGCTGCTGCGTGCCGAGCGTCAAGGTTTCGAGCGAAAAAGCAGTTCTCCGGACATCGATCCGCACGGTTGAAGGAGCGATGCTTATCTGTGGACTGGTCACGGACAACTCGGCGCTGCCGGGTCCTGTGGTGTTGACGCGGAACCCCACTCGCGATGCTCCCGGCACGAGGGTCAGCCGGGCGGGCTCCACGATGAAAACTCCCGGATTGTTGGAGGAGACGTTGACTTCGAGCGGAGCAACGCCGGGACGGAGCGAGGTGCCACGGGAGAGGCTATCCAAAGTCACCGCGAAGCTTACTTGTGCCGGCACCCGTAGATCCAAGGCACGGGTCTGTCCGCTGAAGGGGCCCTGCAACGAGGGGGTGAGCGGCGTCAGAGAGATCTGGGCTTCGCCAGGGATATGATCCTCCGCCGTGATGGATAAGCGGACAACGCCATCGCCGGCCAGTGCCTGCAGGAAGACTTGTGTGCCTTGAACGCGCACCGAGGGGAGGCCCGGAGCTGTAGCGGAGGTCGAAACCAGCAGGCGCGACGGGTCGAGCGATGTCACGGTGAAGAACACGGAGTTTCCCTGGTATGACGTGGTTCTGAACGAATAGGCTTGTGCGGTATCGCGGGCTATTGTTCCGTTTGGAGGCAGAATGCGGCTCCGGGAGACAGCAACGGGCAAGTTCTCGCGGGTGGAAGGAATCGGCCCGGAGGAGGTGAAGCGCACGGAGTGATTACCGGCCTGAACAGCTCGCAACTGAAGACTCCCGGTTCCGTCCGGGAGGTTGAAGCCGGCGGGGGAGATTTCAATGGCGTTGCTACTGACTTCAGCCGTGCCGGTGATGGAGACTCCCACGCGCGGAAGCATCGGGCCGAGCGGTTCCCCGGTAGCGTCGTCGAGGGGAACCGCGGCGATCCGCACCTGCTGCTGATCGCCGACTACGAGGTCCGCGCGGGGGGACGTCCAAGTGATGGCGGAGGCCAAGACCGCGATCCTGCTGCGAGCGGGCGCCGCGCCGGGGAACTCGGCGGTGAGTTCGGTGGCTCCGGACGCGGAGAACCCCTCGACCCAGAACTCGAAGGATGAGCGTTCCACGCGAACGCGTAGCTCTTGCGTACCCGGTTGCGTACCCAAGCTTAGGCCGGCCACTTGCGGATTCGTGACGCGCAGGACAACTTCGCCGGCACCAAAACGCTCTGGATTGACCGAGCCCGTGACGCGGGTCCGCAAGTCCTTGCCGACCAGGATTTCGCGCGGAAGCTCCACGGTACGCGGGGTGGGCGTGGAGATCACCTTGAGCCGGGCCGGGGCCAGGTTTGCACCGGATGCCTCGGCAATCAGCTCCGCTTCGCCCGGCCCGACGACGCGTAACGTCAGGGTGCCGGTATTGATGGGGATTGCGCTGGTCAGAGGCTCGACGACCCCCAGGTTGGTGGACGTAAACCGGATCAATGCGTTGCCCAAGTCGGGCCGAACCCTTTCGCCAGATGGAGCGCTACCGGCCGGCCGAGGTTCCGTGTTGGACACACATACACCCACGAACCCTTGCCCCAGTTCGGGACTCACGCGAAGCTCTCGGGCACCGCCATTCAACAACACTTGTGATGCCGTGAACTGAATGGGGATGCGGGCGCTGGCAAACTGCTCCCCGGATACGATTACTTCGGCCCCACCGCTATCCGTAAGGGCGTGCAGGAACGCGCCGACGAAACCGTTCGGCTGGGCAGTGACTGTCACGCTGTCGCTGCCGGGCGAATTGGGGGACAAGCTCAGCAAGAGCTTCGTTCGATCAGAGGAGCGGAATGTGATGCTGCCGCGTGCCAGCGGTGACGGAGCGTTAGTTTGGCCCGGGACGCGAAAGCTCACGCTGAAACCGGTCACCAGGTCGCGTCCGATGATCCCGGGAGTAGCTGGCACAATCACCTCCGGCGACACGACTTCAATGCGGTTGTTGACGCCCGATAAAATAGGAAGTGGTGGATTGGAGATGGTGATTTCGGCCACCCCCAGCCCTACGGGCTGAAGCGTGGTCCCCGGATATCCGTCCGGTGTCGTTGGACTGACGGCCACTACGTCGGGCGCCGACGACACCCAGCGGGGCTCGAACTCGCCGAGCCCGGTACGCAGCCTGAAGCCGTAAGCGTCCACCTGGTTCGTTTCCGGATTCACGGCGCCAAAGTTAACCCGCGGTCGAAAAGCCGCACTCCAGGTCGCCATCACCGCAGGCAGCGGCTGCATCACCACAAACGCCGGACGAAGGACGACTTTCACGGTGCGGGACGGGAATCCTGGCGCGCTCAGGATGAGATCGGCCTCGCCGGATTCGGCGTAGGCTTCTATGCCGATAGCCTGGGGACTTGCCAGTGTCACCTCGGCGCCGGGCGTGTTGTTGTCGTCGATTGGTCTCATTAGATCGGGCCGGGTGGAGCGAACCGTCAGGGGTCCCTGCGCGAGACCCACGCGTACAGATGAGAGGAGATCCTTTCCGAGGAAGACGCGTTCCGGGGTGAGGATCGCGGTGGTCGTGATCCCGGCGATGAAGCCATTGCGGCCGGCCGGAACATCGGGCGGGAGGGTGTCGGGCGGGAGGGGCAGTTCGGGAGAAGTCGAAACCCCGGAAACCAGCACCGACGAGTCCCAATCGGCGACACTGGCGCCCACGCCGACCACGGTATTCGCGGCGTCCTCCCCGGCCCCGCCAAAGTATGTGGATTGCAGCGGAAGATTGTCCAGATCGAGGAACAGGTAAAATCCATCCGACGGGCCGGCCAGGACGCTTTGCAGGGGATCTTTCAATGGCAGATCGGCGGAGCGGGTCTCGCCCACCAGGTGAATCCGGTCGGCGCTGTCTGCCCAGATGCCGCGGGCGTCCTCGTCACCGCTGCCGCCCCAATAGGTGAGGCTCAACCAGGTGGAGTCCGAGAAGCGCAAGCGTCCGGCGAATGCATCGGCCCCGCCGCCGGGCGCTGGTTGGGCGGGATTGACGACAGCGAGGTCGGTGGATCTGGTGGTGCCGGCGACGAAGAGCGGCAACGTGTTGTTGAACAAGTTCCGTTCGTAGAACAGGGCGGTTACGGCATCGGCGGCATTGCCGCCGACTAGCTGCGCGGCGGGCTGGTAGCTGAACTCGGCGCCGTTGAACGTGCGGCGGATGTTGAGCAGGAAACCATCGGAGCCTCCCTGGAGATCGGCACGGCCAAGCGTAGTTGGGAAATCGGTGGACTTCGTTTCGCCACCCAGCCAGCTCCAATTGAGGGGCCCGGCGAATGCCCGGGCGACCTCGTCGCCAGTGCCACCATAGTAGGTTCCAAATGTCAGTCTGCGCGTTGGCAGTTGATAGATGGCGACAAACAGATCGGTACCTCCGGCTAATTGTGTTTGCCAGGCACCGCGGGTCGGCAAGTCCCGGGAGTTGGTATGGCCGCCGATCACCACGGAATCGAAATCGAACTCCGCGCCCGCGACGCGGTCTTCGCCAGAGCCACCGACATAGCCTCCGGCAAGGGACAAGACCTGAAAGCGGCCCCCGATCCGAGCCCAGAACCCATCCGTCGCTCCGCCCTGATAGCTTCCGGCCGGATCGTTCTCGCTGGCAAAAGGAAGATCTTTCGAGGAGGTGGTTCCAGAGAGGACCCACTCGCGGGTTGACCTCGCGATGCTGAAGGAGCCAAGCTCATCATCGCCCGATCCACCGAAGAAAGTAGTGTCTCCAGGGGTGCCGGGGTTGCCCGGCAGAGGCAAGCGGGTGATGAAGATGTCGCGGCTACGCCGGCGGACGCGGCCAAAGCTGACCGACCGGGTATGACCCGCCACGAAGGACTGACCGTTGTTTGGGTCGCGGCCGGAGTGGGTGATTTCGTCATCGTTTTCGCCGCCGATCACCTCCAGAGAGGTGAGAACCGGATCCACGACGAGCGTCCGGGAGGGATCGTAGGCGGCGAGTTCCAGGCCAAACTCCCCATCGCCCCGCGCGACGAAGCGGCCCTGCACCAGCCGCCGCTGTTCGCCATGCATCTGGAAGATTTCCGGCAACCGTTGTTCCCAGGCCTCGCCCGCGACCGACTCCACCCGCAGGGTACCGCCCGGTAGCTGCCGCACGGCCCGCGCTCCTTCAAAGCGGAGACGCACCTGTCCCGGGTCGGCCCCAGGCGCCAGCACCAGGTCGTACTCCAGGTCCCGGCCTGCTCCGTACAAT
The DNA here is from genome assembly GCA_020247055.1 of Acidobacteriaceae bacterium. GTDB lineage: Bacteria > Acidobacteriota > Terriglobia > Bryobacterales > Bryobacteraceae. The sequence goes on from JADCJL010000038.1 coordinate 24,673, forward strand.
ACGATGCCAATGCCGGGATACAGATCGTCGCGCCGCAACTTCGCATAGACGGGCACCTCGGGAATCCACTGACGGCGCTCACTGCCGAGAAGGTACCGGTTGGTCCACACCCGATCGTCAGGCCGCCACTTCGCTTGCGAACGGGCGCCGGCGAAGACAAGCCGGACGCCATCGCCAAGGCCGATGGCGCGTTCGGAGATTTCGGCGACATAACGCCCGCCCACCGTCCGAAAACCGGAGGTGGCGCTGGCCGCCTGCCCCCGGTTTTCCTCAAACCGGAGCTGCCTCGGCAGCCCCGGCTCCGGGGAGCCGAACGCTAAAGAAGAGAGTGCCAACAACACGATGATCAGTCGCATATGCCTTGATAAAGTCACGGACTACGGAACGGTCACCTCGAGGCTGCCTCCCTCGCTCCAGACCGAGAACGGTTCCGGCACGATGAGCGTCAGCCGGGTCCGGCCGGGCGCCAGGGCGCGGAGGAAGAACGAGAGCAAGGCGGGAGAGGACGAGATGATGTTGTCTGGAATCTGAACGACACCCGCGGTGCTGCTGGTGACGCGGAGGCGTAACGGCGAAGCACCCGGGGGGAGGCTGCTCACCAGGGAAAGCGGGTTCGCTTCCCGGGTGACGGGATCTACGGCCAGAGCTTGAATCAGGACATCATCCTGTGAGCCGGCATTGATTGTGGTCGCCGGGCGGACGAATCGGTACGCTACGGCGAGCACGGTTACCGGCTGCGCGAGGTCTTCATAGCCCGGGGCCGAGAGCCGCAGATTGGCCGCCCCCACACGCCGGCCATCCAAGCGGAACGAAACGCCACGCTCGCCGGCGGGGACCGGCACCAGGATTTCGGTCTGGCCGATTCCCCCCGCGAGGCCGACGGTGGCTCGATCTGGATCCGCGCTGGTTACGCGCACGAGCAGGCCACCCGCGGGTGCCGGAAAAGAAAGTTCAAAGCTCAGATTGATGGCGGTGCCCGCGCCCACGCGATTCTCGCCGGAGAGGGCAAACCGCCCGCGGGTCACCTCGACCGGTACCGCGTTAGAGCGGCCACCGGCTCGAAGAGATAGCGTTGCCCGCCCCGTCGATACCGGGGTGAGCGGCACGCTCAACTGCGTCTCGCCTACCGGTATGCTGAGCTCCGGGGCCACGGTAAAGATGCGCGGATCGGAACTCTCGAGGCGCACCGGGAGCGGACCACTGGCGGGTGAGACCGTTCCGTTACGCAACCGAAAATCGGCTCGGGCAACCCCTTGCGAACTCAAGCGGACCATTTCGCTCGCGGAGTTGAAGAGTTCCAGCAGCGGAGACTCGACGCGTATTTCCACCTCGCGGGTCTCAAAAAGGGGACCAGACAGACGTACGTTCGCCGGACCGTCCGAGTCATCCAAGGCTTGCAAGAACAACACAGGGTTGTTCCCACGAAGGACATCCACCTCGACGGCGGCCGAGCCGGCGCGCCGCTGATCGAGAGACAACAGCAGGCGCGACGGGTTCATCGATTCGAGGCGCACTCGCCCCGCGGTCGAGCTGCTGAAAAGTCGGGCTTGGCCCTGCAGGCCACGCCCGACGGGGCTGGCGGACAAGTCAATGGTGCCCGCGGTTACCGTCACATCGAAGGGCGGTGGTGGAGTCACGCCGTCGGGCAGGCGGAAACGAACCTGCGCCTGGCCCGGCGAAACGCCGATCACGGTGAAGACGAATCGGTTCGTGTTCGCCGTAAAACCCGTCGCGGAGGTCTGTATCCGTGCGACCTCCGGGGCGCTCACCAGGACCTCAATCGGCAGGGAGAAGCCCGGCCGGACGGTCGAACTGTTCCAGTCTTCCAAAAAAATGCCATCGCGCACGGGAGCCAGCGCGAGGACGAGGGCGAGGCTTTCGCCCGCGCGGAACGTCACCACTGCGCCGGGGCGGGACAATGGTCCGGTGAGTTGGCTCTCAACGAGTTCCAAGCTGAACGTCTTTTCCGCAAAGCCGGTGCCGCGCAATTCAATCTCCACAGTCCCCTGCCCGGCCAGCGCCTGCGCATAGAAGCCGTTGGCGGCATCAAACGTGACGGAGGCCTGACCCGCCTGCTGCGGATCGGCCGAAAGGAGCAACCGGGCAGGATCTCGACTGGTGGCGGTGATTTGACCGTTCAGCAGGAAGGGTCGGCCCGTGACGCTCTGGAGCCGGACTGGAATTTGCAAATTGCGGCCCACAGCCCGGAGTGATTGTACCGAGAGCTGCTGCTCTACCAACCGGAGGCGGAGGCGCGACTCCGGTGATTCGACAAAGCCGTCCGGTTGCAATACGGCAAACTCGGCCGTGCCCGGCTTCAAATGCCGATAGGGGAGCCATACGGCGCCGCGGCCCTCTTCAAGAAACGGTAAGGACGAGGTGGCCATGACAACGCCCTCGCTCTCGACCGAGTAGCGCAAGAGGAACGGCTCGGTGCCACCGGCCAAGGTGAGTTCCCCGCGAATGACGGCCTGCGTTTCGGGGTCGAAGATCGCGGGTGCAAAGATCAGACTTTGCGCCTCGCCCGGCTGGAACGGCAGTTCGACGTCTCGCGTCAGGATGCGGTTGGCGCCGTCGGTGGGCACGGGCAGAGCGACGATGAAGGTGGCGGGAAAGAGATGGACCGAGATCGGGACGGGGTCGGTGTTTTCGGGCTGCGCCAGCACGGTGACGGCGCCTTCGCTGACCAGCGCCTGGATGTAGACTTTTCCGTTCCGCACGGTCACTCGTTCCCGGCCTGGCGATTGGGGGTCGGCTCCCAGGCGCACCTTGGCCGGGTCTGTGCTGATGAAGGTCACCGCGGTCTGAGCGTCTAGGCGGTACGAGATCTCGCGCTGCAGGCCCTTGCCGAGGGTGAGGCGGCTGGGGAACGGCTGGCCGTACGACGCAGGCAGGGGACGCCGCGAGGTGGCCTTCACGCGAGCGGAAGAGGAGAACACCGGCGCCGGTGGGGAGCCGAGGGTCAGGGTGACGACGGCTTCACCCTCGCGGCAATCGAGGGGAACATCCAGTGCTTGCGTGACGATGAAGAAAGTGGTTCGTAAGGGTCCGGCGATGGAGCAGGGGCCACTGGTCACCCGCGCCGAGGCGGAAGCAGGCGGGAGGCCAGTGGTGAGTAGCTGATTGTAGGCGCGCCGGTTCGTAGCCGGGTCAATCGCGAAGAGGCGAAAGTCTACCGAGGACTGGCCGGGTGTCACAATCGCCTCGTCCAAAGCGGGTTCCGCGGAAAGCCGGCCCACCGTTACGGACAGGGAATAGTTTCGACCGCTTGGGGTGCGGAGATCAACCGTGGTGGTGGATCCCGGCGCACCCGTGGCGACGAGCACGACCGGCTGCCGGTCATAGTTCGTGTTCACCAGATCGAAGGTCCATACATCACGGATATCGAAGTAGCTGCGGCCGGAGACTCGCACCACCGCCGGATCGCGTGTGGCGACCGTTACTTGCCGCAGATCGTCCTGCGCGAGGCGCAATCCCGCGAGGTCGAGTGCCGTGGCCATGCCTTGCGCGATCAGCACCGACGAAGCGGCGGGAGGTTGCGGATTGACCACCTCCACCGTCCACGGCTCACCGATCTCGGTTGCCTCTGGTATCGAGCCGAAGCCAACCTGCCACTGGCCAACCGGCATCTGTGGGATCCAGAAATTGACGTTGGCGCCGAGGCTGTAGTAGACGGGCCCGGATCTCGCGCCGGGGGGCCACCGCAACAGGCCGGAGTCGAGACGTGTGAACAACGGGGAGCCGGGCGATACAGTTTGGTACGGCACGGTGTAGCCCGGGGAGTTGCTCACCGCGGCGCGAGCGAGCTGGACGGATAGAGAGAATCGTACGGAATCGCCGGCCACGAAGCGGGGGTTGCCAGCCCAACCGGCGAATGCGACCCGAAGGGGCGCCAGCCGGATCGTCATCCGTTGGCGGTACGCGCCTCCTTCAATCAGCAAGGTGGCTTCGCCCTCTCCGGTGAGGGCGTCCACATAGAAGTCACGGCCAATTTGGACGCCCTCGAGAGATGCCTGCCGGGTCACGCCAAACTCCATCGCACTGAGCAGGACCCGACCGGGGTCTTCGGAGGTGATCCGGAAGGTTGTATCGGAAGGCCCGGAAATCCGGATCGTCGCTCGCAGGTTGTGTCCGATCAAGACCGGCGGCGCGACCAGGCGGGGCGGGCCGCCAATCTCCACCTGATAGAGCGAATCACCGGACGGCACGCTATCGAGGAGAGCCCGCACTTGCGCCGACCCCGCACCGCGCAGCGAGACCGAGCCTTCGTAGCTCCCCGGGCTGAATCCGGGCCTTCTGGCCAACGGGAAGGCGGCGGCGACCTGGGGATTGCTGCTTTCCCAACGAATCCGTTCGGCCAGACCTGGACGGAGCGACTGCGGCGTTAGCAACTTTGGATCGACCGGGTTGATCGCGACGCTCCGGGCTCCCACCGTCAACGATGTTTCCCGCTGGGGGAGTGCAGCGAGGTATTCGCCCGTGATCGTGTCGAGTCGCGACGCGGCGAGGCGGATGCGCACCAGCCGCTCCGGGTAGTCCCGGCCGCGAATGGACACGAGCGCCTCGCCGTCCTCCGCGAGGGCTTGCAGCCAGATAATCTGGCCTCGCCGGAGGTCGGCATCGACTACGTTGACGGTGGCCGAACCGGTCACATCCTCAGCCGGCGAGACCAGCAGCTTTTCCGGGGAGAGACTTCGGACGGTGACGATTCCGTTGGCGCCGGGTTCGGTCGGGCCCACCAGGGGAAGTGTGGTTTGGAGGTTCCGGCCGACATAGAGATCCGGCGCCGAGATAGCGGCCCGGCGCATGCGCAGGACAAATCCCTCTTCGCCGCCCGGCTGTCCTTCCATCTCCTGCGTGACCTTGCCTTTTCCGTCCTCGCGGGGGAAATCCGTTGAGTCCGTGAGGCCCGCCAGCAGCGTACCACCGATGCTGCCATCGTTAACCGGTTCGAGATCCACGAAGAGGATTGCGTCGCGTCCGGCGCCGCCGGCGAAGCTGGCCCAAACGATCTCGCCCGTCGGATCGAACGCTGCCACAAAGCCGTCCGACGCGCCGCCGCCGTACTGCATCTGCTGGCCGGCCTTGACCGGGAAGCCTGGTGAGGTTGTCGTGCCGGCGGCGATCACATCCCAGCCGGAGAGATAGCAGCCGGCCACCTGCGTGACTCCCGTCCCGGGATAGACGCGCGATCGAGGAACGGTGAGATCCGGCTGCGCCCGTGTGAGCCACAGGTCGCCGCCGGAGTCGCCCAGCAGGTAGATGTCCGGGCTCAAGGTCGGCACCGAAGCTGCTAACGAAGGTCCTGACAGCGTGGTCTGGATGTCGTAGGTGCAGATGGCGGAATAGCGATCGACGCCCGGGCCACCCGAGTAGGTTACCCGCGAGGGAGCGAGCAAGCGGCCATCGAGGGAGTCCCACTCCACCACCAAGCCATCCTCTTCGCCGCCGAATCTCTCCTGCCAGGGACTGAGCGTGGCCAGATCCGGCGACCGCGTCGAGCCGGCGGCAATGAGCCGGCCTGGCCGTCTTTGCAGCACCCGCAAGGAATCGAAAGCGCTACCGCCGACGAGGGTCACCGTACGGTCGGGCCAAACGGCAACAAAGCCATCGCGATCACGTCCGGGCGCAACGCCGAGGTCCACGGAGTCGGTGTCACCCGCCAGGGTGAGGCCGCCGAAAGAGGTCATGGCCCAAATCCGGTCTGCCCCCGCACCACCGAAATAGGTGGCCTCGGGAATGAAGGGCCGCGTATTCACCAAGAAGCCATCCGTCTCACCGCCCGCGAAAGGCCGCGAGGCTTCCCCGAGAAAGCCCGGCGGGCGGGGTAGATCGCGTGAGTTCGTAAATCCCGCCAACACCCCTTCCGCCACCGATGTGAGGGTATCATCGCCGGAGCCACCCCAGTAAGTCGTGGTCACGCCGTGCGGGCCCCGAGTGCGCCAGAAGAGATCGGTATCGCGGCGCCGGCCCGCCGCCCCGAGGCCCATCGAACTGGTCATGCCGTAGACGGTGTTGCCGACGGCGGCCACAATTCGGTCGTGACCCTCGCCCGAATACTGGAAGGCGTAATCGATAACCGGGTCCACGCGGACCGGGCGATCCGGAAATCGCGGTGTAAGTTCGAGCCGCAGAACTTGACCCTCGACAACGAACCGGCTGGCTATGGGGAGTTCGTGGCCGTCGGACTGCTGAAAGGCTTTGGGCGGGCGTTGCCGCCATGGTCCGATACGGATCGATCCATCCGGGTCTGCCTGCGGAACAGCTCCCTCCACGACCATGCGGACCGCACTGGCGTGGCCGGGAGAAGCCAGTAGCAGATCATACTCCAACTGGCGGCCTTGGCCGTAGAGGAGCAGATCGACACCCGGCGCAACGTGGCGTTTACGGAGAATGGAATAGCCGGGAACGGCGTGGCGCCAACCATCCGGGCGCGCTCCGAAGTAGAAGTTATGCGTATTTTGCGAGGGTGATTCGTGCTCCCACGGAGCACCACCCCAGCGTAGCCGAACTCCCTGCAAATCCAGACCGTCAGAGGTGACCGAAGCCGGCGCGCCGTTCGCCGCCGCGTAAGCGATTTCGGCAGGCCACTGTCCTTGGTTAGGAACAAATTCCATTCCGCCGGCAGAGATAGACGAGATGGAAAGCAGGAAGAGGGTTAATGGACGCACTCTTTTGACCATGAGTCTAACAAAAGATTTAGAAGCGGATTTAGAAGCAGTAGTTAGTTTCGGGCCCCAGATATTCCCGGGTTTGGTTCCGGCGATCTCCCGGGCGGCTTGTTCTTGACAGGGTGCTTTGGGGCGCCGCTCTCTCGCTTTTCGAGGCGGAGGTTATGGTGCAGGACCATCGGGTGAGGGCCAAACGGCAGGGCCTGGCTTATCAACGCGGGAAGCTGGAGTAAGCCGGCGGGGGCTTTCAGCAACCCGCGGCGAGTAGCGAGGGATGGGCCGCGAGGTAGCGGACGGTGCGGCGGACGGCGGCTTCGGGGCCGGTTTGGGGCCGCCAGCCGAGGTTGTTTAGTTTGGAGCAGTCGAGTTGGTGGGTGGGGGAGATGGGAAGGGAGGCCGAAGACGAATGGTAGCGGACGGCGGGCTGGAGTTGGAGTTCGCTGATGGTCCAGGCGATGGCGTCGGCGAGGGTGCAGAATTGGGGGGCGCCGACGTTGTAGAGTTCGACGGGAGCGGTGGCGTGTCCGAGGGCAAGGAGCATGGCATCGACGCAGTCGGCTACATCGAGGTAGCAGTGGCGGAGAGCGGGGTCGCCGGGGACGTCGAGGTGGCCGGGATGGTGGCGGAGCTGGCGGCAGAACTGGAACAGCTGGCCATGAGACTGGCGCTCGCCGACCACGGTGGCGAGACGGAAGAGGAGAGCGCGGAGGCCGTAGGTATGGGCGTAGGCGGTGATGAAGGCTTCGGCGGCCAGTTTGGAGGCACCCAGGAGTGTGGTTTGGATGGGCAGCCCAGCGGTTTCCGGGGTAGGCGCCTGGGTGTTGGAACCGTAGAGGCTGGCGGTGCTGGCATAGACGAGGGTGGCGACGCCATGTCGGCGCATCGCTTCGAGGACGTTCCAGGTGACGATAACGTTCTGGTCGAGGTCGCGACGAGGAAACTCGGCGCTGTCGTGAAGGTTGGAGTGCGCGGCGAGATGGAAGACGGCGTCTACGCCCTGGCAGGCCTCGGAGACGGTGGTGAAGTCGAACAGATCGCCGAGGATCAGTTGAAAGCGGGGGGCGGCGGTAGCGTCAGCCAGGAACTCCCGCTTGCCGGTGATGAAGTTATCGATGCCGATTACTTCGTGGCCTTCCGCAAGCAAGCGGTCCACCGTATGACTACCCAGAAACCCGGCGGCGCCGGTGACGAGAAGACGCAAACTGTAACTCTTTATTGAGGAACACGCGCACAACAAACTCGGTTCGGCCCGTGCGCTTCCGACTGAAGTCTATCACACGGCTTCCTACTCGTTGCGGAGGATTTCGAGAGGTTTCTGGCTTAGGATGCGGAAGCTGGCGAGCCAGCCGGCGGCGAGGGCGATGAGGGCGCTGGCGACGATGGCCGCGAGGTTGGGCCAGAGGGAGAAGACGAACCGGGCGTCGAGCAGGCGGGTAAGAAGCAGGCTCGAGAAGGCGCTGGCGAGCAGGCTGCCCATCAGGCCGGCGACCCCGCCAAGCAGCAGGAATTCAACGGTGAAGGTGTTGGCGATGCGGCGGCGGGTGGCGCCGAGGGTCTTGAGAATGACGACTTCGCGGACGCGGCGCAGCCGGGAGCCGGCTACGCTCGAGGCGAGGATGATGACGCCGGCCAGGATGGAGAAGGCCGAGATGGAGCGGACGACGAGGGCGACCTGGTCGACGACCTCCTGGACGCGGTCGAGCACGTCGGCCAGATTGAGCATGGTAATGGCGGGGAACTTTTGAAACGAGAGCTTCTGCAGCTGCGGGATCTGCGCGGGGGCGACGCGGGCGGCGCCGAAGTAGAGCATAGGTACCTGGCGCAGAGCATCCGGGCTGGTGATGAACTCGGCGTTCGCGCCGGGGCCAACGGCTTCGGTGCGGAAGATGGCGGCGACGCGCAGGGCGAGGCGGCGGCCGGCGCACTCCCATTCCATGACGGCGCCGGGCGCGAGGCCGAGCAGGCGGGCGCTTTCCTGGTTGACGGCGATTTCAGGCCGGTCTGGGGACGAGTTTTTCCACCAGGCGCCGGCGAGTACTTCGGTTTGCTTGGGGAGTTCCGCGCTCCAGGTGAGATTGCGGGCGCGGAGGAAGCGCTTGGCAGGGCCTTCGAGGGCGATCTGGTCGATGGGTTTGCCGTCGATGGCTTTGAGGCGGCCGCTGGCCGAAGCGGAGACGACGACTTCGCCCTGGACGCCGGGACCGTTTTCGAGGAAGGATTTGACGGCGGCGCGGTCGCTTTCGGTGATGTTGATGAGGAAGACGTTCGGCATGCCGGGCGGGGCGCTGGCGGCGATCTGGCCGAGGAGGCTGCTTTGCAGGAGGTAGACGGTGAGGGTGAACATGACACCCACGCCGAGGGCGACAAGAACGGCTTCGGCGTGGTTGCCGGGGCGGTAGAGGTTGGCGAGGCCGTGGCGGAGGGCGGAGGGCAGGCGGCGGCCCGGGGCGCGGAGCAGGAGGCGGAGACCGCGCAGGAGCGCCCAACTGAAGCCGGCGAGGGCGAACAGGGCGACGGTGAGGCCGCCGACGAACCAGGCGCTGATGCGGAACGAATCGCGCCAGTTGGCGTCGATCAGGACCGTGGCCATGGCGGTCATGCCGGCGAGGATGAGGAAGCCGGCCAGGAGCGAGGCGCGCCACTGCTTCCAGCGCTCAGCGGCGGGCGGGGCGTCACCGTCCATGTCGCGGCGGAGGATGACGATGGGACGGATCTGGCGGACGCCGAGCAGGGTGGGGAGGGTGAAGAGCAGGGTGGAGAGCAGGGCGAGGCCGAGGCCTTCGACGATGGAGAGCCACTGGAACTCGACCGTGGGCGAGACGGGGAAGAATTGGGCGATCAGCAGGGGGAACAGGAGTTGGACCCCGAAGCCGATGAGGAGGCCGAGGGCCCCGCCGGCGAGGGCAAGGACGAGGGTTTGGGAAAGATAGATGCGGAGGATGTGGGCCGAGCGGCCGCCGAGGGCTTTGAGGATGGCAATGGAATCGAGCTTGGTTTGCAGGTGGGCCTGCATGGCCATGGCGACACCGAGGGCGCCGACGACGAGGGCGATGAGCGAGACGAGGCTGAGGAAGGTGGTGGCGTTGTTGAGGCCGCGGGTGATGAGGGGGTGGGTTTCGCGGTAGTCGGCGAAGACGGCGTCGGGAAAGACGGTTTTGAGATCGTCGCGAACCTGCTGGATGATGGCGTCGGCCTGCGCGGAGGCGATGCGGAAGAGGTGGCGCTGACTGGCGCGGGAGCCGAGTTGGGTGAGGCCGGTGCGGTCGAGGTTTTCGCGCGACATCATGACGCGGGGGCCGACGTTGACCGAGCCGCTCATGCGGTCCGGCTCGTCGAGCAGGACGGCGCGGATGGTGAAGGTGGCCGAGCCGATGCGAACCGTAGAGCCGGGGGTGAGGCCGGTGCGGGTGAGCAGGTCGTCGGAGACCCCGACGCCGTCGCCGGCGAGGACGGCGGGCAGGGGGAGGCCGCTGGTGGTGGTGACCTGGCCATAGAAAGGGTATTTGGCGGGGTCGACGGCTTTGAGCGCGATGAGCTGGGGGACGGCGACGCCGTCGCCGGAGAGCATGGAGACGGTTTCGGTGATCCAGGTGCGTTCGAGGCCGCGGGACTCCCATTTGCGAAACGAAGCCAGCTGGGTTTCGGTGGGCTGTTCGAAGACGCGGATGGAGAGATCGGCGGCCATGAGGGTGCGGGCGTCCTTGAGCAGCATGGCGCGGAAGGAGCGGGAGAAGCCGCGGACGCCGGTGAGCGAGCCGGTGCCGATGGCGACGGCGAGGATGACGAACAGGAAGCGGGAGGCCGAGGAGCGGGATTCGCGCCAGGCAATTTTGAGCGCGGTGGAGTAGGAGAGGCCGCTATTCGTCACTGACGATGACTCCATCGCGCATGAGGAGACGGCGGTCGGCGCGGGCGGCGAGTTGGGGGTCGTGGGTGACGAGGACGAGGGTGGTGCGCTGCTGGCGGTTCATGGTGAGGAGGAGGTCGAGGACGTGCTGGCCGTTGGCGGAGTCGAGGTTGCCGGTGGGTTCGTCGGCCATGAGGATGGGCGGGGCGAGCATGAAGGCGCGGGCGAGGGCGACGCGCTGCTGTTCGCCGCCGGAGAGTTGGACGGGGTAGTGGTCGCGGCGCTCGGCGAGGCCGACGCTGTTGAGGAGCTCGCGGGCGCGGGCGGCGGGTTGGCCGGAGGCGCCGCAGAGTTCGGCCGGGAGCAGAACGTTTTCTTCGGCGGTGAGGGTAGGGATGAGCTGGTAGCTTTGGAAAACGAACCCAAGCTTGCGGCCGCGGAGGCGGGCGAGGTTGTCTTCCGAGAGGCCGACGATCTCTTCGCCGTCAAGGAGGATGCTGCCCGCGGTGGGGTTATCGAGGCCGGCGAGGAGGCCGAGGAGGGTGCTTTTTCCGCTGCCGGAGGGGCCCATGATGGCGACAAACTGGCCGGCCGGGACATCGAAATCGAGGCCGCGGAGGATATCGACGCGGTGGGAGGGGGTGGAGATGGACTTGGTAAGTCCGCGTACCCGGATGGCTGGGGAGGCAGAGGAACTTAGAGTATCGGTCGCCAAGCCTTATTATGGCATTAGATGCGAACGGTTCTGGTTATTGTGGCGTTGCTGCTGGCGGGTTGCGGGCAGCGGGTGGAGCCAGGGAAGGAAGCGGCGCCGGCGGCAGTGGCAGCGGCGCCGGTGAAGGAGCAGAAGCGGGACGACCGGCCGGCGATTGTGGCGTTTGGCGATAGTTTGAGCGCTGGTTATGGGTTAGAGGCCGGGGAGTCTTACCCGGACTTTCTGCAGAAGAAGCTGGATGAGCAGGGCTACCGCTACCGGGTGGTGAACCAGGGGGTGAGCGGCGATACGACCAGCGGAGGCGTGGAGCGGATGGCGCAGGCGCTGGCCGAGAAGCCGGAGATTGTGATTTTGGAGCTGGGCGGTAACGATGGGTTGCGGGGGCTGCCGGTAGCGCTGAGCCGGCAGAACCTGGACCGGATGATTACCGCGTTCAAAGAGGGCGGGGCGAAGGTGGTGCTGGCGGGGATTACGCTGCCGCCGAACTACGGGCCGGAGTATATCCGGGATTTCGAGCAGATGTATCCGGCGCTGGCGGCGAAGCACAAGGTGCCGCGGATCCGGTTTCTGCTGGACGGGGTGGCGACCGTGGGTGCGCTGATGCAGCAGGACGGGATTCACCCGACGGCGGCGGGGTGTAAGATCGTGGCAGACCGGAACGTGTTTCCGGTGCTGGCGCCGCTACTGCGGAAGAGGGGATAAGCATGTTACTGACGACAACGTCGACGCTTGAAGGGCAACAGATCCGGTATCTGGGGATTGTTTCGGGCGAGGCCATTCTGGGCGCGAATGTGTTCCGGGATTTTTTCGCGAAGATTACGGACATTGTGGGGGGACGGAGCGGCTCCTACGAGGCGGAGCTGCGGAAGGCGAAGACGATTGCCATGAAGGAGATGGAGGAGCAGGCGCGGCAGATGGGGGCCAACGCCGTGATCGGGATTGACCTGGACTACGAGACGATTCCGGTGGGTTCGGGCGGGACGATGTTGATGGTGTCGGTGTCGGGTACGGCGGTGGTGGCGAGTTAGCGGAAACTTGACGGGCCGTTGGCGGCATCTACGGAAGTGGGATGTTGCGGAAGATGATGTTTTTCGCGGTGGTGTGGGCGGGCGGGATGTACGCCGCGCCGGAGGGTGCGGGACCGTTGCCGCCCGGCAGCACGCTGATTTTGGGATTCACCGGGGGGCTGGACCGCGCCGACGATCCGGAGCGGGGCGTGCGGCGCCTGGCGCTGGCGATGCGGGCAATGGGGCTGCCGGGGGTGTATGCCGAGACGTTCGAGCACTACCGGCACCGGGAGGCGCGGCGGCGGGTGGTGGCGGCGTTGGACGCTAACGGCAACCGGCGCGTGGACGGGGAGGAGCGGGGGCGGGTGAAGATTATCCTCTACGGGCAGAGCCTGGGCGGGGGTGAGGTGGTGCGGCTGGCCCGGGAGTTGGGCAAGAACGGGGTGGCGGTGGAGCTGACGGTGCAGGTGGATAGCGTTTCGCTGGGCCGGGACGGGCGGATTCCGCCGAATGTCCGGCGGGCGGTGAATTTTTACCAGAAAGAGCGGCTGACTTTTCGCGGTGAGGATTATATTCAGGCCGAGGATGGGCAGCGGACAGAGATTTTGGGAAACTTCCGGTTTCGGTATCCGTTGTTGGGGTTGAATCCGGCGCCCGAGCTGAGTTGGCGGCGGGTGTTGGGCGGGGGGCACGCACGGATGGAGGCGGATCCGCTACTCTGGGCACAGATTCAAGCGTTGATTGTGGAGTCGATACGATGAGGCTGTTGGTTTTGGCTTGGGCGGTGGGCGGGGCGCTGCTGGCGCAGGCTCCGGTGAGCCGGTATGACGTGGGGAAGGCGGCCGCGAAGCCGAGCGCGGCGGGCGCCGGCGGCGAGTTGACCGTGGCGGGGAGCCGGCAGTGGACCGATACGGGAATGGACGTCGAGGCGGGGGATCTGCTGCGCTTCACGGCGACGGGCGCGTTGCGCTGGAACGGCCGGGAGGTGCCGCCGGAGGGGATTACGCGGGCGTGGATGGATATGATTAAGGCGTTTCCGGTGATGGACGGCAAGCGGGGGGCTCTGGTGGGCCGGGTGGGCGAGGGGGAGACGAACCGCCCGTTTCTGATTGGCCCGCAGGGGGAGCGGCGGGTGGCGGTAAAAGGGCGGTTGTTTTTGGGCGTGAATCAGGCGGCGACGGACGGGGCGGACGGGGCGTTTACGGTGCGGGTGGAGCGGGTGGCGGGGGCGGCGAAGGCGGCGCGGGTGCAGGCGCCGATCGTGAAAATGACCGATGCGCAGCTGAACTCGGTGCCGGTGCGGGTGGGGGATAAGGAGGGGACGCCGGGCGACCGCGTGAACTTCTTCCTGGTGGGGAGCGAGGTGCAGGTGGTGGCGGCGCTGAAGGCGGGCGACTGGGTGACGGTGGACCGGAGCATCAAGGACACGATTCTGCGGGGGGCGCTGGCGAGTTTTTCAAAGCAGGCGTACTTAACGATTCCGATGAGCGAGCTGTACCTGTTCGACCGGCCGCAGGACTACGGGTGGGCGCATGCGGACCCGTTGAAGGTGGTGGCGGCGCGGCACCATTTCCGGATCTGGAAGGCGCCGTTTCAGGTGGGCGGGCGGACGGTGTGGGCCGGGGCGGGCACGCACGACGTGGGGTTTGACAAAGACGAGCGGAACGGCAAGCTGACCCACAAGATTGACCCGGAAACGGATAAGGAGCGGGACTTCATCGGGCAGAGCCTGGCGGATACGGGGATGGTGGCGGCGCGGGAGTACATGACGGTGCGGAACCCGCTGCTCAAGGCCAGGACGGCCCACGGGCAGGAGTTTTTCTCCGACGGGCGGACGCTGGTGATCTACCTCGAAGGGGAGGAACACGACGCGAGCGAGGTGTTCAGCGACACCTTCTGCAGCGTGCTCGTGCAGAACAATCCGGACACGGGCAATTGGGGCGGCTGTCAGGATTGGGCGGAGCGGGCGGGACGGACGGATCGAAGGCTAGCTCCGTTAGGCAAGGAGTACCGGGTGCTGGTGGTGCCGGGGTTTATGAGCTCCTGCTTTGCGGAGAGTCCGGCGTTTGAGGAGGGGACGCGGGCGCTGCGGAAGCAGTACGGGATGACGGTGGAGTTGTTGGGGGTGGGGAATGACGGGTCGGAGGTCAACGCCAAGGAGATCGCCCGGTATCTGAACGAGAGCTGGAAGACCGACCAGCGGAAGTGGATTCTGGTTGGTTACAGCAAGGGGACGCCCGATATTCAAGAGGCGCTGGCGCGAGAGGGGATTGCGGATAAGGTGGCCGCGTTTGTGAGCGTGGCGGGGGCGAGCGGCGGATCGCCGATTGCGGACGCGATGCCGGGGCAGGCGGACCGGTGGATCCGGCAGTTTCAGTTCAAGACGTGCCGGGGCGATCTGTCGACCGGGTTCAAGAGCCTCGGTAAGGGGGTGCGGCAGGCGTTTCTGGCCGCGTTTCCGGAGCCGAAGGTGCCGACTTACTCCGTGGTGGCGTCGAGCAGCAAGGAGAATACGTCAAAGGCGCTGCAGCAGACGTGGATGCTGATGAACTCCTTTGACCCGGTTCACGACGGGCAGTTGACGCGGCAGGATGCGATTGTGCCAGGCAGCAAGTACCTGGGCGTGCTGAAGGGAGACCACTTTGCGGTGGCGCTGCCGTTTGATAAGTCGCCGGACGCGACCGTGCGCAACAACATGGACAAGACGCGATACCCCCGGGCGGCGCTGCTCGAGGCACTGCTCCGCGTGGTGCAGGCCGATTTGGCGCCGACCGGGGGCCGGTAGGGTCCGATTACTTCTTGGTGGCGACGGCGGCTTTTTCGAGGTCCGGGTTCACCGGCGCCTGGGCGAGGCCGAGCTTGTCGCGGAGTTCGACGTCGATGCGGCGGAAGAAATCCGGATTATCCTTGATGAACTGCCGGGCGTTATCGCGGCCCTGGCCGATGCGGTCGCCTTTGTAGCTGTACCAGGAGCCGGATTTCTCGACGACGGTATTGGCGACAGCGAGGTCGATGAGGTCGCCTTCGCGGGAGATGCCCTGGCCGTAGATGATGTCGAACTCGGCTTCGCGGAAGGGCGGGGCGACCTTGTTTTTGACGACCTTGACCTTGGTGCGGTTGCCGATGACCTCTTCACCCTCTTTGAGCGAGCTGATGCGACGGATGTCGAGACGGACGCTCGAATAGAACTTAAGGGCGCGGCCGCCGGTGGTGGTTTCCGG
The DNA here is from genome assembly GCA_020247055.1 of Acidobacteriaceae bacterium. Taxonomy (GTDB): domain Bacteria; phylum Acidobacteriota; class Terriglobia; order Bryobacterales; family Bryobacteraceae. The sequence goes on from JADCJL010000038.1 coordinate 40,134, forward strand.
GCTGCCGAACATGACGCCGATCTTTTCGCGGATCTGGTTGATGAAGATGAGGCAGGTGTTGGACTTGGCGACAATGCCGGTGAGCTTGCGCATAGCCTGGCTCATGAGGCGGGCGTGGACGCCGACGAAGGAGTCGCCCATTTCGCCATCGAGCTCGGCTTTGGGGACAAGGGCGGCGACCGAGTCGACGACGAGAACGTCGATGGAGCCGGACTGAATCAGCGTATTGGTGATTTCAAGGGCCTGTTCGGCGAAGTCGGGCTGGGAGACCAGAAGATTGTCGATATCGACGCCGAGCTTGCGGGCGTAGACGGGGTCGAGGGCGTGTTCGACGTCGACGAAGGCAGCGACACCGCCGGCCTTCTGGGCTTCGGCGACGACCTGGAGGGCGATGGTGGTTTTGCCCGAGGACTCCGGACCGTAGACCTCAATGATGCGGCCGCGGGGGAAGCCGCCCACGCCAAGGGCGTGATCGAGCGAGATGGAGCCCGAGGGGATGACCGCCACCGGCTGCACCGACTCCTTGGACCCGAGCCGGAGCACGGAACCTTTGCCAAACTGCTTTTCAATGGCTCCAAGCGTGGCTTGGAGGGCTCGCATTTTCTCTTTTTCGTCCAACATAAGCTTTTCCTGTCGCGGAACTGGGTTTGATGCCTTCACCATAGTGTCCACAACGCGGGTCATTTCGCTAGTAGCCAGCATGTTTTTTCCCCTCGGAAGATGATTCGCTTTTTATTCGCCTGCTTCAGCATAGCGGATTGCGCGGGGGTGTCAAGTACTTTTTGGCGTTTGTTTAGCGGGCGGGTTCGCGCATCCAGGCGGCGCCGAGGGGGACGGCGGTAGACCACAGATCGACGGAGGCGGTTTCGCCGGCGGGGTTGGTGGCGGTGACGGTGATTTTGCCGGGGGTGCCGGTGGTGCGGACGAGATTGACCGAGCCAAAGGCGGCGGGACCGGCGAGGTGGCCCTGGCCGCGGACGGACCAGCGGAGAGGGCCGGGCTGGTTGGCGGTGAGGACGGCGAAGCCGGTACGGTCGGCCGGGAGGGGGCCGGGGGCGGCGGCGAGGCGGAGGGCGCCGGGGTGAGGAGGCGGAGGGGCCGGCGGGGGAGCGGGGTCTTTGACAAGGCGGAGGGGCGTGGTGAGGCCGGCGGGGGCGAGGATGGCGAGGAGGTTTTCGGCCTGGAGCGGGACGGTGAATGCGTAGGGGGGCGGGAGGGGTTGGCCGTTGAGGAAGAGTTGGCCGGGCGGGGGACCGTCGAAGGCGAGGGCGAAGCGGGCGCCGGCGGTGAGGGTGAAGCGTTTGCGGTAGCAGCCGGGGGTGGGGCTGGGGATGGCGGCGGGGGCCCACCGTTTGTCGGGACGGGCGGGGTCGGCGCAGGCGGCGGAGTCGGGGTGGAAGCCCCAGTGGGCGTGGAGGGGCTTGGCGTCCTCGGCGCAGAGGTGGCCGGCGAGGAGGAGAAGGCAGGCTAGCGCTGGAGCGGGTCTTCGATCCATGGGGGCGTGCCGGAGAGGAGGCGTCCGAGTTCGGGTTCGAGACGCTCCATGGCTTCTTTCATCCGCCAGGCGATGGAACGGTAGCTGAAGTGGCCTTTGACGCCGCTGCGGACGCGGCAGATATACTCGGCTTCGGCGAAGTCCATTTTGAACAGGAAGCGGCTGCGGGCGCCGAAGGGGAGGAGGTATTCGTTGGCCGGGGCGGGCAGTTGGCGCAGGGTGACGAGGGCTTGGTCCATGGCGACCTGGTATTCGACGGTGAGGCCGGCGTCGGTGATGACCTGGGGGGTTTCGTAACCGAGGAGGCCGGAGTAGTCCTGGCGGAACTGCTGGCAGCGGCGGTGGCGATGGAAATCGCGATAGGCGCCGACATCCATGACGAGGTCGTAGCAGTAGAGGCCGCCGCGGAAGTTGCGGAGGAGTTCGTCGTGTTTGGAGCGGGAGCGGAGGGCGGTGTCGAGGATCTCCTGGCGGAGGGCGGGGGAGGCGGCGGCGGCCCATTCATAGAGGGCGCGGAAGGGCCAGGCGGTGACGGGGTAGAGGAGCGTGGCGGCGATTTCGGCGGCGGTGTCGGTGGGTTTGAACAGATCGACGTCGGTTTCGGGGGTGGGGGCGGCGGGGAGGTTTTGGTCGGCCCAGAGGCGAAGGTCGGCGGTGGATTGGCGGAGGTGTTCGTCGGGGTCGCAGTACTTGGCGAGGGTGGGGGCGAGGGGTTCGGTTTGCGCGTCGTCCCAGCGGCAGGCAGGGGGGGCGGCGCAGGCGGCGGCGATTTCGGCGCCGATGGCGCGGACCTCGGCGTAGGGGGAGGCTTTGAGACGGCGGATCTGTTTTTCGAGCGTACGGATGCTGGTGACCTGGCCGACGTTGGTGGGGACGGCCCAGAAGAGGAGATAGCGGGCGACGTCAAAGGCGCGGGCGGCGATGTTGCGCTGGTAGGCGTCGGGCTTCATCGACTCCGGGCGGGGGAGTTGGGCGGAGAGGTGGGCAAAGGCGGCATCGTGGACGAGGCGGTAGGCGGCGAGGAGAGCTTCGCCGGCGGCTTCAAACTGGCCGCGTTCGCGGAGGTTGAGTTCCGGGGGGATGACGAAGCCGGTTTTGCCGAAGTCCTGGTAGCGGGAGGATTTGGCCTGGCCGTCCCAGAGTTGTTCGTCTTCGACTTCAGCGGCGGCGAGTTCGGAGATGCCTTCGAGGCAGAAGGTGAGGTGGCCGAGGTCGGCGATGGAGGCGTGGCCGTACTGGAAATAGAAGCTTTCGAGGAACTTCGAGGAGTCGTGGGAGCGGACCCAATCGAGCGATTGGGTGATGGAGTCAGCCGAACGGCTGTAGCGAGCCAGGGCGTAGGCGCTTTTCTCGGGGGCCAGGGGGGCGACGGAAAGAATGCGCCGTTCAGGGGGAGGGGCTGGCATACTGAATACTTCATTATGCAATTGAAAGTGAAACGATTAGTAGCCGAGGCGACTTTGCCGAAGTATGCGCACGGTCCGCTGGAGGATGCCGGGATGGATTTGTGCTCGGTGGTGGACACGGTGCTCGAGCCGGGGGTGCCGCAGGCGGTGGCCACGGGGCTATCGATTGAGCTGCCGCCGGGCTACGAGGCGCAGGTGCGGCCGCGGAGCGGGATGGCATTGAAGCATGCCATTACGATTCCGAACAGTCCGGGGACGGTGGACCCGGGATACCGGGGCGAGTTGAAGGTGATTCTGCTGAATCTGGGCAAGGCACCGTATCCGATTGCTAAGGGCGACCGGATTGCGCAGATGATTATTGCGCGGTACGAGGGCGTGGAGCTGGTCGAGAGCGAGCTGAGCGAGACGGCGCGGGGCGAGGGGGGCTTTGGGAGCTCGGGCCGCTAGATCTTGGGCTTTTTCTCGAGTTCCTGGCCCTTTTTCACCAGGTACATGCCGAGGGCGAAGGAGAGGAAGCCCAGCAGGCCGGTGATGGCGAACTGGCCGAAGGTTTTCCAGTTGTAGCCGTTGAAGGGAAGGATGCGGGAGGGATCGGCGGGGTCGACGGGGAAGTCGTACTCCTGGCCGGCGACGATCCAGGACCCGCGGTACTTCCCGCGGGCCTCCTGTTCGCTCGCGGCTTCGACGGGGGTGGTGAGCTGGGTGCGCTGTTCGCCGAGGCTGGTGTTCCAGCTCATCTGGAGCTGGAAGGCGAAGCCTTTGGCGGTTTTGTAGCCGATGTCGTTTTTGAGGACTTTGACGTGGGCGCGGGGTGCCTGTTCGAGCTGGTAGTAGGGCTTCCAGGCGCCGATCATGGCGACGCCAACGAAGAAGACTCCGGTGAAGGCCATGACCTTGCCGGCGGTGCGGAGGGGATGGACCGGGGTACGGGGGACGAAGGCCATAAGTCTTCTTCGAGTCTCGCAGATTTGGCCATAAAATCGGCGAATCGCGGTTCGATTTCTCTTGCACCGGCGCGGGATTCTGTGAAGAATTGGGACAGGACCGGGCATTTACTGGGGCTCGGATAGTTTTAATTGCCGCCGGGGAGGACAGGGCGGCGACGGTCCACAACAGGAGCCCTTTATGTGGATTGGATTTGTGCTGTTGCTTTTGGCGACGGCGGCGGTGGTTTTGCTGTCGCTCCATCGGATTGGACCCACGGAGGTGGGTTTGGTGACGCGCCGGTTTTCGGCGCGGAGGCTGGATGAGGATAACCCGATCGCCTTTCGCGGCGAGGCGGGATACCAGGCTGAGCTGTTGATGCCGGGGCTGCGGTTTCAGCTTTGGCCGGTCTTCGGGGTGGAGAAGTACCCGTGGGTGCAGGTGCCGGCGGGGCAGATTGGCGTGGTGATTGCGCAGGTGGGCGCGCCGCTGCCGACGGGCGCCAAGAGCGGCTCGTATCAGCCCGGCTTCGGGCAGTTTACGGAGCTGGAGACGTTCGTAAGGGAGGGCGGGCAGAAGGGCGTACAGCGGCCGGTGCTGGCACCGGGTACGACGCTGCCGCTGCATCCGGTGGCCTTTCTCGTCATCACGCGGGACCGTGTTTTCGGGCGGCCGGTGGCCGAGCAGCTGCAGGGGCAGGAGTTGAGCCCGACGAGTTTCGGGCTGAGCCCGGCGGACTTGGAGGTGGTGCGGATTGCCAAGGAGGCGGGTGCGGAGGCGGACGTAATCGGGATCGTGTCGACGCTCGAGGGCGATCCGCTGTCGTCAGGCGATATTGCGAGCCGGCTGGGGCAGTTTGCCGATATCGCCGAGATGGAGCGGGGCGGGGAGACGCACGATGCAGAAGTGATCGATCGCCTCTTCAGCAACAAGAACGAGCTGCACAACAACTACCAGGATTTCCAGGCGTTTCTCGACCACGGGGGGCGCATCGGTCTGCAGCATGACCCGCTGCTGTATGGCGCCTACCTGTTGAACCCGTTTTTAGTGCGTGTCGAGAAGGTGCCGATGCTGGTGGTGGAGCAGGGGCAGGTGGCGGTGATCAAGGCTTATGTGGGCCTGGCGCCGTCGGATACCTCGGGCACGGAGTTTCCGTTCGGCACGCTGGTGCGGCCGGGGCATCGGGGCATCTGGCAGGAGCCGCTGCGCACGGGTAAGTATCCGATCAACCCATACTGCTACAAGGCCGAATTGGTGCCGACGGCGATTCTGACGCTGAACTGGGCGGACCGGGTTTCGGCGGCGCACCATCTGGACGCCAAGCTCGAACAGATTGTGGCCAAGAGCTCGGAGGGGTTTGTGTTCAAGATGGATTTGCAGGTGCAGATCCATATTCCGGACACGCGGGCGCCGCGGGTGATTTCGACGGTGGGGACCATTCGGAACCTGGTGGACGAGGTGCTGCAGGCGGCGGTGGGGAACCATTTCCGGGATACGCTGCAGTCGATGCCGGCGGTGCGTTTTGTCGAGACGCGGCAGCAGGTGCAGCGGGAGGCCTACGGGCGGATCCGCGAGCAGTTGGCATCGTATTTTGTCGAGACGCGCGGGGTGTACATCCAGGACGTGATTCTGCCGCAGGATCTGGTGAAGGTGTTGACCGAACGGGAGATCGCCAAGCAGGAGATTGCGACCTTTGAGCAGCAGAAGCAGGCGCAGCAGCAGCGGATTGAGACCGAGCAGGCGCGCGGTACGGCCGATATGCAGGCCGATCTGGCGAAGTCGAAGGTGGGCGTGACGATCAAGTCGAACAACGCGAACGCGCGGAAGGCCGAGGCCGACGGCGAAGCGTTCTACATCGAACAGACGGGCCGGGCCAAGGGCGCTGAGGTGCGGGCCGTGGGCCTGGCGAAAGCCGAGGCTTACGATGCGCAGGTGAAGGCGTTTGGCGCCAACGCGACGGCGATTGTGAACGGCATCGACGCGATTGCCAAGAGCGGCATGCCGATTGTGCCGAATATCCTCGTGGCGGGGGGCAACGGCGCCTCGCTCGACGGGCTGGCGGCGGTGCTGATGAAGTATCTGTCGCCGGGCAAGTAACTAGACGGTGCGGCGCCCCCGCCGGAAGCAGTGGCGGATGCCGGCGGGGGCGGTTTCGGGCGCTTCGTAGGTGGCGCGGCCGGCGATGGCGGTGGGGTCGAAGACGGTGAGGTCGGCATAGTAGCCGGGGGCGAGGAGGCCCTGGCGGGGCATGGCGAAGCGGGCGGCGGGCTGGGCGGTGATCTTGTGGATGGCCTGTTCGAGGGGCATCCAGCGGCGTTCGCGGACGATTTCGCCGAGCAGGAAGGGGAAGGTGCCGTAGAGGCGGGGATGGGGGCGGCCTTTGACGTAGAAGCCGTCGCTGATGACGGTGCAGAGCGGGTGGGTCAGCAGGTGGCGGAGGTTGTCGTCGGATTGGTTGAAGGCGAGGATGTTGACGTTGGCGGATTCGACGCGGAGCAGGTGGAGAGCGGCGTCGACGGGGTGTTCGCCGAGGGTTTCGCCGATGCTGGCGAGGTCGTGGCCGACGAAGCGTTCGCTCGTGGGGGAGCCGACGGCGGTGATGAAGATGTCGCTCCATTGCTGAGGCGTTTGCTCGATCATGGTGGCTTTGATGCGGGCGCAGAGGGCGGGGTCGGCGAGGCGGGCGAGCAGGGCGGGGGCGCCGCCGTCGAGGGCCCAGGCGGGGAGGAGCTGGGTGAGGACGGTGCTGCCGGCGAGGTAGGGGTAGCTGTCGAAGGCGACGTCGATGCCTTCGTGGCGGGCGGCGGCGAGCTTTTCGAGGGCCTGGGCTTGTTTGTGCCAGTTGCGGCGGCCGACGGCCTGGAGGTGGGAGATCTGGAGGCGGCAGCCGGTGGCGCGGGCGAGGGCGAGCTGTTCGTCGAGCGAGTTCAGCAGGTCGTCGCCGTAGCTGCGCATGTGGGTGGCGTAGACTTTACCGGCGCGGGCGGTGACGCGGCAGAGGGCTTCGAGCTCTTCGGTGGGCGCGGCGGAGCCGGGGGCGTACATGAGGCCGGTGGAGAAGCCGGCGGCGCCGCCGGAGAGGCATTCGGCGAGGGATTGTTCCATGCGGTCGAGTTCGGCGGGGGTGGCGGGGGCCTGGCTGGGGCCCATGGTGGCGACGCGGAGGGTGCCGTGGCCGACGAGGGAGTGGACGTTGACGAGGTCGGCCTGGGCGGCGGCCTCGGCGAGATATTGTTGCGCGTTGGGCCAGGCCCAGTCGCGGCCGTAGCCGAAGAGGATGCCGTTGGCGAACTCCTGGACTTCGTGGCGGTGCGTGCCGCAGGGATAGGCGGAGAAGCCGCAATTGCCGACGACTTCGGTGGTGACGCCCTGGTCGGTTTTGGCGCGGTGGCGTTCGAGGACCTGGAGATCGGAGTGGCTATGGAGGTCGATGAAGCCGGGGGCGATGAGGAGGCCGGTGCAGTCGAGGCGGAGGGCGTCGGCGGGGGGCGGGACGGCGCCGAGGGCGAGGATGGTATCGCCGTCGAAGAGGAGGTCGCCGGGGGTAGGGGGGGCGCCGGAGCCGTCAACGAGAGTGCCGCCGTGGAGGAGAGTCATTGGACTGTAGTATACGGCCGGGGGTGCGGGGCAGATGCCGCACGGGGGGTGGGGGATATGGCGCAGGAGGGGCGGCTTGGGCTTGAAGATCCGCTAAGTTGGGGCTGGGCATTAGATTGCAGTCAGTTCCCTGCTTATGAGACTTCTAATCGGCTTGGTGAGTTTTGGATTGTGTTGCGGCGGCGCGTTCGGGGCGGACGCGGGGGCGGGTAGGGCGGCTTATGACCGGTCGTGCAAGCGGTGTCACGGGGTGGACGGGGCGGCCAATGGCGCGGTTGCGAAGATGCTGAAGGTGGAGATGCGGCATCTCGGTTCGAAGGAGGTGCAGGCGAAGCCGGACGGGCAGTTGCGGAAAGAGTCGGTGGAGGGTGTGGGCAAGATGAAGGGGGCCGCTTTGGCGGAGGCGGAGGCGGCGAATCTGGTGGCGTTTCTGCGGACCTTGAAGGAGTAGGCGGTCGATGGGACGGTTCACGCGTCGCTGGATTTTGCCGGTTTTCTACCTGACGGATCATTGGATCAGCCGGGTGGGGCTGTGGCTGGTGATATCGGCGGTGGTGCTGTGGATCTTTCTGACGGGGGCGAGTGAGGCGTCGGGGTATTTGGGAATTCTGCAGTTTGTGGCGCTGCCGGTGCTGTTTTTCGCGGGGCTGGGGTTGGTGCCGTTAGGTATCGCTTTGCAGCGGAGGAGGGAGGCGCCGGACCACCATTTGCATTTGCCGGAGCGGGTGGAGTGGGGGAACCGGCGGGTGCAGCGGCTGCTGGTTTTTCTGGCGGTGGCGACGGGGTTCAACGTGGTGGTGGGCGGGGCGCTGAGCTACCGGACGGTGCGGTACATGGAGTCGACGAACTTTTGCGGGACGGCTTGCCATCAGGTGATGGGCCCGGAGTATGCGGCGCATCTGGCGGGGGGAGCGCACGCACAGGTGCGGTGCGTGGATTGCCACGTGGGGGAGGGCGCGGGGGCGAAGATTGCGGCCAAATGGAACGGGACGCGGCAGTTGGTTCTGCTGTTGACAAATCGGTACAGCCGGCCGGTGCCTTCGCCGCCGCAT
>JADCJL010000039.1 GCA_020247055.1 Acidobacteriaceae bacterium
CTCTCCTACGCGCAGGAGTACGACTGTCAGTTCCTCAGCCACGGGCTGCAGCTCTTAACCAGCCAGCAGATCACCGCCGCGCTCATTGACCAGGCGCCCGTTCCGGTCCTCGGCCTCTGGGAGAAAACCGAACGCTACTACGGCCTCGACCTCGGCAAGCGGCAGGACCATACGGCCCTCGTCGTTCTCGAACTCACCTGGGAGTATGGCCCCCGGAACCCGGTCACTTGGCAGGTGCCGCTGCGTCCGCGCCTTACGGTCCGTTACGCGCCGCGGCTGCCGCTCGATACCGAATCGGTCACCATTCCCGGTTTCGTGCGCGCCGCCACGCAGCGTTTCGCCGGCGAATACGGCCGGCCGCGGGTCACCGAAACCCTGCTGATCGACGCCACCGGCAACGGCCACGTGGTGGTCGAACTGCTGCGGCGGGAACCGCACGGCTTGCGCCTCCTGCCGGTCTGTATCTCGGGCGGCCGCACGGCGAAGCATCTGAAGGATAGCTATCTGGCCATCCCGCGCAGCGACCTGTTGGCGAGGCTGAAGCTTCTCTTTGAGCGGGGGCAGCTGCACTTGGAGCGGACTGCTTCGGGCATGCCGATCCTGGAGCGCGAGTTACGGCACTTCGAGTCCAGTGGAAACCAGCAGGAGCACGACGACCTCGTCATGGCCCTCGGCCTCGCCGCCTGGCAAGCCACCACGGACCATCCAAGCCTCCTCGGCCTCCCGGAAGGACAGGCGCCCTTACCCCAGCGCCGGCTCATCTAATGGCCTACTTCCCCCCCGCAATCTCCCCGTGCGGCTTCTTCTGAATAATCTCCTCCGCCACCACCACCGCCTGACCCGCCAATCCATCGCCCACCCAACCCTTCGCCTCCGGCGAAAACCGCAGCGCCCCCGCCAGCGTCTTCCCCATGCCCATCCTCTGAATATCGTCCACCGTCTTCCCGCTCTTCACCATCCCTTGCACCCCGGCGTACAACTCCCGCAGAAACACCTTCTGCCCCGTCGCAATCTCCATCCCGCCCGGCCGTCCGTGCCCCGGCAGCAAATGCCGCACCGGCCGCTTCGCCGCCGCCTCCACCACCTTCGGCCAGTTCGCCACGTGCGCATCCCCCATGAAGTTGAACGGCCCGTTCGCAATCGCGTCCCCCGTCGCCAGCACCTGCTCCTTCGGCAGATACACAAACCCATCCCCCCGCGTATGCGCCCACCCAAAGAAGTGGAACTCCACGCGCCGGCTCCCGTCGTCCAGCACAAACGGCGTCTTGTCAAACGTCTGCTGCGGCGGCTCCGCCGTCGTCCGCTTCAACTCGCTCACGTCCTTCCGATTGGCCTCGGCCCACCGCTTCGGCTCGTAGCGCTTCATCTCCTGCGCCACCCCGATGTGCGCCAGCGTCTTCGCCCCCATCTCCGTCCAAACGGCGTTCCCGTAAGCGTGGTCCCCGTGGTGATGCGTATCGAACACGTACTTGATCGGCTTCTTCGAAAGCCGCTTCGCGTCCGCCGCCGCCAGCCGCGCGCCCGACGGGAAGTTCGCGTCCACCACAATCAGATAGTCCTTCATCTCAATGATGACGTTGTTGCAGTGGCCCTCTTTCTGAATGTCGCCTTCCCGGAACCAAACCCCGGGCACAATCTCCTGCACCGTATTCGGCGTCGCCTCGCTCTGCGTGGTGTAAACCAGCCCCAGACTCAAAGCGGCCAAGCCGCCCAACCGGTAAACAAGCGCACAGGCCGCGGCGGCCGTTGTGCGCGGGTTTCTCAAGAGAGTGGAATTCATGCGGGACAGTATATCCCAACGCACCCGTTCACGCCTCGTTCAAAAAAATTACGCGCCCGCAACCCGCTCATTCCATTACGCGGCCCCCGTCGCCCGCCGCGCTGCGCCGCCGTTTCGCTTGCCCCCCTGTGCTACCTTCAAATTGCAAAGGTCGTTCGCCTAACGAATCGACAGCGTTCCGCCGTCTACCGGCAAACCGATTCCGGTAATAAACGCTGCTTCGTCGCTGCACAAAAACAGCGCGGCGTGAGCCATCTCTTCCGGTTGCGCCATGCGGCCAATCGGCTGCGCCTTCGAAAGTTTTTCAAACATTTCCGCTTCCCGGCCGGCGTAGTTTTTTGCAATAAATCCGTCGACAAACGGCGTATGCACCCGCCCGGGCAAAAGCGCGTTACACCGAATATTTTTATCGAGAAAATCCTTCGCCACCGAGTAAGTCATCGATAACACCGCGCCCTTGCTCGTCCCGTAAGCAAACCGGTCCGCGATCGCCATCACCGAAAGGCACGACGCCAGATTCAGCACAACGCCGCCGCCGTCGGCCACCATATGCCGCAGCACGGCCCGCAAACAGTTCGCCGGTCCAAAAACGTTCACCCGTTGTACCCGTTCAAAATCTTCCGCCGAAGTCGTCAGCGCGTTCCCTACGTGCGCGATCCCGGCGTTATTCACCAGAATATCGATCCTGCCGCGCCGGGCCCGAATCTCGTCTACGACCGCTTCCACGCGCGCGGCGTCCGTCACATCACAAGCAATCTGATCTTCGCCGGCTTCCCGTTCGAGCACCTCGACGGTCGCCCCTTCTTCGCGAAAGCGCCGGACAATCGCCAAACCAATGCCGGAGGCGCCGCCGGTCACAATCGCCACTTTTCCTGCCAGCCGTCCCATTTATCGCGCCCCCGGCGCCTTGGCGGCGGCCTTGTAGACATAACCCGTCGCGCGGGCCATATCCGAACTCGTCAAATACAGCGTCCGGTTGTCGGCCCCGCGGCCGAACTTGATATTCGTCAATGCTTTTTGCTCCGTAGTGATCTTCTCGAGAATCTGCCCGGTCGCCGTCAGCCGGTAGGCGGTCCCGTGCGAGTAACAGGTCAGCCACAGGTTGCCGCCCTCTTCCACGTCCATGCCGTCTGCCTGGCAGGGTTCAATCGTCGCCACTTCCCGCGCCATGCTGTGGCTGCCGTCCTGGCTTAGTTCGAACGAGACAATCTTCGAGGTGTTCAACGCCGTATTGTGTGCCACATACAAAGTCCGCCGGTCCGGGCTGAGAATAATACCGTTCGGGCCGGTAATCTCTTGGCTGAAGACCTTTGCTTTTCCGCCCGGAGGAATTTCATAAATAGTACCTTTCGGTGCCGTCCCGTCATAGCCGTTGGGTGCGGTGAAGTAGACGGTGCCGTTCGGATGCACCACCAGGTCATTCGGCCCTTTGCTGACGCCGGCGGGCATGGCATCAAACTTTTCCGCCACGACCGTGACTTTCTTATCCGGACTGACTTTCAAAATCTGTCCTTCGCCGGTAGCGGTGAGGTAGAGGAAGTCTTGATCATCGATCCAGAGGCCGCCGGGGCCTTCTTTGGTCGCGACTGCCAGATACGGTTTCGCGCCTTCTTTAGCGGTCCAGGAGACGATTCCCTTGAAACTCCCGCGCGAAGTGAAGTAGAGAGTGCCTTTCGAATCGACGGCTGGTCCCTCGGTATTTCCCCAGGAACCATCGCTAGCGATCAAAGTAGCCGCGGTCTCCGGGATGGCGGTAGCCGACCCCCGAAACGGAGGAGCCGCCGGCTGGCACCCCGCCAGCAAAAAACAAAAAACAGAAATACAGAAGAGACCGGAACGCATGCCGCCCCCCAGCGTAAGCAAACTCCCCCCACCAAC
>JADCJL010000004.1 GCA_020247055.1 Acidobacteriaceae bacterium
TCCAGTCCGCCGTCGGATGGGCGGTCACATTGTGATGGAGAATGCGGCGGCTCCCCACTTCCATCACCACGAAGACGTAGAGAATGCGAAACGCCTCCGTCATCCCGACAAAGAAGTCGCATGCCACGATCCCTTTGGCGTGATTATGGACGAAAGTTAGCCAGCGCTGCTTGGGCTCTAGCGTGCGCACCGGGCCGCCACGGCGCAGATACTTCGCGACCGTCCGAGAGGAAATCAGGATTCCCAGTTTCAGCTGCAACTCATTGGCGATGCGTTCCTGTCCCCAGGTGGGATTGTCTGCCGCCATCTCGCGGATCAACGCCTGGAGGTTCTTGGGCAGGCGCGGTCGGCCCGCTGTCTTCGACTTCCAACGCCAGAAGAGGCGGAATCCCTGGCGGTGCCAACGCAGGAGCGTGTCGGCTTGGACGTTCACGAGCGCGTTGCGCCAAGCGAACCATTGACTCAGGGCCGCCATCATCCAGCGGGTGGAATCGTCGGCCCGCCGAGGCCTGACCTTCCGCTCCTGGAACAGGGCCAACTGCTTTCGCAGGAAAAGGTTCTCGGCCACCAGCGCCGCCCGAGGACGTGCAGCGAGGGCAACCAGTCGGACCAGGTCAACAGCAACCAAAGACAAGGTCCGCAAGCAATGCACTACAGCCTGCCCCTGCGTTCTCGGACGAGGTCTTTGCGGACTATAGGTCACCGTACGCTGGCGAAAGAAAGCCAAGAAAGCCGCCGCCAGCGCCACCAACGGAGGCGAACAAGGGAATCGAACAAAGAAAGGCAACCCCCAATTTATCAGCAACTTCGAGATTTGCGAGAACCACAGTCCGTTCCGGCGATCAAAAAGCAGTTGACTTTCCGGCGGTCGCCAGATCGGAAAACCGCAAAGTACGAACGGCCGCGCAGTGAAACCCAAGGTTTGAGCGGCGGTTTCGCGCTTCTCCCGCACAAGGCCGATACCTTCGGCCTTCTTGAGCTTCTTCAACTCACTCCCCGACCGTGAGCACCTTGCGCAGGTTGCCAAGGAGCGAATCCCGCTTTTTCGGATCAGCTTTTGCGAGGTTCTGGAGCCGCCATTGAACGGCGGGTAGCTTTTCGACGTGCGGGATGCCCAGCAGTTCCCACTCGGGATTTCCTTCCTCGACGGAGAGAAGGAACCTGCGGTGCTCGACGGGCATCCTCCCGACGAGTTCCTCGATGAATTCTTCCCGCGCGCGAAGCAGGCCGTCAAGTGTAACAGCAGTCTCCGTCATCCCCTCAAATCCGCGCGTGAATTCCTGGGCGATATCGAGGCGCGCAGGCGCGAGGACTTCCGCCACGGGCCGGTTGTGGCTGAGGATGTAGACCACGAAGGCCTTTCTCAGGTCTGGCCCGATTCCCTCGTTTGCGAGAAGGTCGCGGACGTCGAAGAGATCGCGCGGATGCTGGCGGTCGAGCGCCGCGACCAGCTTGCCCGCATAAAGGTCTGCGAAGCTTACGACCTGGATCTCGGCGAAGCCGAACTGCGCTTCGACGGACCGCGAAACCGACAGGGTCTTCGGTTCATAGACACAGCCGCGCAGGACAGGCGTCACCTCGATCTTGATCTGGACGCCATCCGCCTCGACAAAGATCTTGCTGACGGTGTTCTCTGGCTTCAGTGCTGACGATGTCACCCTGGCGCCGCGAAGGCCCTCACGAATTACGTTCTCAAGCCGCCGCATGGCGGCGTCGATATTGGCGAGAGAAGTTGCCCTGTCCTCCACCGGCAGATAGGTGAGGTCGATGTCGACCGAAAGGCGTGGCATGTCGCGCACAAAGAGATTGATGGCCGTGCCGCCCTTCAGGGCGAAGCAGGTTTCTGTCGCAACGAGCGGGATGGTCCGGACCAGCAGCGCGGCCTGGCGGCGGTATTGTTCAGACGCTGCCAACGAAGCTCTCCGGCACCGTGATGTTGTATTTCGTATCCAGCTTGCCGCCGCGCACGAGCATCCGTTTGCCTTTTCCCAGGTCGATGCCCGAACGGTCGAGCTTCTGCAGCCAGGCGTGATTGTGGCGCTCGGCGAACCAGAGGAACAGCCGCTTCACTTTTATGTTTCGGCAATCGGCGAGCAGCCCCTGAAGCCGAAGCGGGCTTAGGTTGCGGAGCCCTTCCATCAGTACATCCGCTTGATGGAATGTCTCGCTCTGTGGAACCTCATTTAGCACTTCGAGGATGGCGCGTTCCGGCGTCGATACGGGGAGGGGATATTCCCAGTGTCCCCAGGTTTGCACCGTAAAGCCGCTGTGCTCCCGCGAAGGCAGAGCACCCTCTGCAGTCAGCAGCGGCGGTACCTCGCGGTTCCGGAACAGCTTTCGCGCACTGTGGAAAACGAGCTTGGTATTCACGGGTACGCACGAGACCCAGCCCGGCAAATCCTCATTTGAGAATAGATGCGCTTCTCGCGTACCATTCACGGCGACATAATGGCTGAAGCCCTGCAGTTCAAGCGCGGTTCTTCCGCCCGCCGCCACAGGAAAATTCAGAAGAGCGTTGAGCGAGATCACGAGTTGCTGCCAGGCAAGGGACGAGGGTTGTTCTGACGACGTGGGTCGACAGTAGACGCCCCGTGCCAAGGTAAGCAGCCATCCGTTCATAACGTACTTGCGTCGCAACTGGCGGGATATGTGGTGACGTTCAAGCCAGGCTGAATCGACGACCAGGCCTTCCGGGAGGTTGTGTTGAAGCCAGTTTAGCCGTCCCCGAGTGTGACTACCCATGGTTTACAAAATACACGAGATTCAAACCGATGACAAGTTTATAAACTACCGCCTTCGTAAACCCAAGGTAGTCAGCAATGGTCACTGATAAACCCTCAGTGATAAGGAGCGCGTCTTCATCAACGAATCTGCTCCCCTATTGTCCACTGAAGCGAACTTGTACCGCTGTGGTCCGCAAAAACTCCATCCGAGCCCTGCACTATCGTTTAAGCGGCCTCCTTCACCAGGCGATACTCGTGATGTAAGCCGCCAAGGACCGGTGTTTTCGTTAACCGGTATCCGACTGGCAGCTTGTGCCGGTGGTCA
>JADCJL010000040.1 GCA_020247055.1 Acidobacteriaceae bacterium
CCGGCGTCGCCACCTTCGCCAGTTGGCAGATCCGCCTCGGCACCCTCCACACCCCCCGCGCGCTTCCCCTTTCGAACTCCCGCTTCCCCGCCCGCCTCCTCCTCACCACCCTCTCCGCCGCGCTCGCCATTCTTGTCTTCACCATCGGCATGTTCTTCGTCCTGCCCCGCACCGCCCGCGCCGCCCTGCAAAACCTCATCAGCTCCCGCTACCACCTCCCCGGCTTCTCCGGCGCCGTCCGCCTCGGCGACATCGGCGCCATCCAAACCTCCAGCCGCACCATGATGCACATCCGCATCGACGGCCCCGCCCCCGAAATCCTCCCCTACAAATGGCGCGGCGCCGCCCTCACGGAATTCGACGGCCGCCGCTGGACCCAACGCGGCTCCACCGACCTGCTCCGCCTCCAGTACGGCGCCTTGAGCCTCCCCGTGCGCGGCCACCTGCGCCGCACCGGCACCCGGCTCCGCTATCAGGTCCAGCACTCCGACAGCACCCTCGACAATCTCTTCCTCGCCGGCGTCCCTGAACTCCTCGAGTCCAACCTCCCCTCCCTCCTCCGCCACTCCACCGGCGGCCTCCGCGCCCTCGGCGACCACCACGGCCTCCTCCGCTACTCCGCCTCCAGCTTCCTCCCCGCCGCCGCCGGCGACGGCGCACCCGCACCGGACGCCGAAGAACGCAAAACCCTCCTCGCCCTCCCCCCGCTCGACGCCCGCATCGCCAACCTCGCCCGCTCCCTCGCCGCCAACGAAACCGACGACTGGCGCCGCGCCCGGCGCCTCGAATCCTGGCTCCAGTCCAACCTCGCCTACACCCTCGAGTTCCCCGCCACCGCTCCGTCCGACCCCATCGCCCACTTCCTGTTCGAACGCCGCCGCGGCCACTGCGAATACTTCGCCTCCGCCCACGCCGTCATGCTCCGCTCCCTCGGCATCCCCGCCCGCGTCGTCACCGGCTTCCAGGGCGGCACGCGCAACCCTGTCTCCGGTTGGCACGTCCTCAGCGCCACTGACGCCCACAGCTGGGTCGAAGCCTGGATCCCGAACAACGGCTGGACCACTTTCGATCCCACCCCCGCCTCCGGCCGACCCGCCGCCGCGCCCCTGTTTGCCCGCCTCGCCCACCTGCTCGACGCCGCCGACCTCTTCTGGCAGGAGTGGGTCATGCAGTACGATCTCGAACGGCAGTTCCGCCTCGCCACGGCCATCGAACGCAACCGCCTCGGCGATGCCGCCGCCCCCACCCTCGCCCACCGCGTCGAACAAGCCCGCCGCGCCGCCGCCCGCTGGCTCCAGCACTACGGCCTCTATGTCCTCCTCCCCGCCCTCGGCCTCGCCCTCGCCTGGGTCCTCACCCCCTGGCTCCGCGCCCGCCGCCAGCAAAGCCTCCGCCGCGCCCGCCTCGCCGCCGGCGCCGCCTCGCCCTCAGACGCCGCCGTGCTCTACCGCCAACTCCTCACCCTGCTCGCCACGCAGAACCTGCACAAACCCGCCTGGCTCACCCCCCTCGAATTCGCCCGCGTCCTCCCGCCTTCGCCCGCGGTCACTCTAGTCGCCGCCTTCACGCACGCCTACAACCGATTCCGCTTCGGCGCCGACCCCGCCGCCGCCCGCCAGATGCTCGAACTCTACGACGCCATCGAAGCGGCGCTCCAGCCGCCCAAACCTTAAGCCAAGCCGCCCAGCACGCCCGTGCTATCGCCAAAGCTCTCGTCCTTAACGCCCATCCGGTGCATCATCGCCAGGTGCAGGTTGCAGAACGGCGTCTTCACCGCCGCCCGCACCCGCCGCCCGGGCCGCAGCGTTCCCTTCCCGCGCCCCGCCAGCAGAATCGGCAGGTTCTCCTCCTGATGCCGGTTCCCGCACTTGAGCGAGGAGCCAAATAGCACCATCGAGTTATCGAGCAGCGACCGGTCGCCCTCTTTGAGGCTCTTCATCTTGGTCAGAAACGCCGCCAGCTGCTCCGTCTGCCAGTTGATGATTCGCTCATACTACGCCAACCCGTCCGGCAGATCGCGGTGATGCGAAATCCCATGCCAGTTCCCCTTCACGCCTTCAAGGAACCCGTAATCCTGCGACGACTGCGCATCGCCGAACATCATCGTCGCCACCCGCGTTGAGTCTGTCCAGAAGGCTAGCAGCAAGATATCGAGCATCAGCTGCAGATGCTCCTTGTGCGTCGCCGGCGTCCCCGCCACCGGCCGGTCCAGCGGGAACTTGCCTTCGTTGATCCACCGCCGCTGCGGCTTCATCGAGGCTTCGAGACGCCGCTCCACCGACCGCACCGACTCAAAGTACTCATCGAGGCGCGCCTGATCCGTCCGGCTCCCCTTGGCCCGCAGCGCCCGCGCCTGCTCCCGCACGAGATCGAGTACACTCGTCTCGTCCCGCTGCAGCGACCCCAGCATCTCCGGCGAATTCGGATCTTTGCCCGACACCACCGGTGCCCGCCGGTTCCGGAACAGCCGGTCAAACGCCAACTGCGGCACAATCTCCTTCGGCACCGGCGTCTTCGGATCGGCCCAGGACATAAACGAACCCAGCGCGCGCGGAAACCCGCCGCCCGCCGTATCAATCCCGGTGCGCGGCGCGTCAATCCCCAGCTCGAGCGACTGCAGCGGCGTCTCGTGGCCAATCCGCTGCGCCACCACCTGATCCACCGTCGTCCCCCCGGAATCGAGGTCCCCGCCCGTGGTCCTTTCAACAAAGCCCCCCGACAGCCACGCCGGCACCTTCGGCCAGTGCCCGTTGCGCCCCACGGTGTTCTTGTTCCAGAGGTTCTCGAGCAGCAGGAAATCGTCTTTCAGCGCCCGCAGCGGCTCCAGGTGCGGCGTCAGTTCGTACTGTTCGCCATCACCCGCCGGCGTCCAGTGCTCCGGACGCACCCCGTTCGGCATGAACAGACAAGCCATGCGCAGCGGCGGCTCAGAAAGCCGCTCGACGGCGGCCTTGGGCGCCCCCAACAGGCTCGACTCAAGCCAAGGCGTTGAAACCGCCGCGCCCAGGCCCCGCAAAATCGTCCGTCGCGAAAACTGTCTGGTCATCCTGATTCTCCTACTTGGTTCCCAATAACCGGCGTGGAGCCCGCTTCACCGGACCATGGTTTTCACTCATCACCGCATCGCTCTGCGCGTTGCGGAACGGCGTACTTAATACAATATCGCGGATTAATGTGCGCATGGCGTAGCCGTCCTGCGCCAAATGGTCCATCAAACGCTGCACCGTACACTGATCGCCATCCTGCAAACCGCGCCCCAGCGCATACCCCAGCGTCTTGCTGACCAACTGCCGCAGGAACTCCTCTTTCCGCGCCAGCAGCACTCCCCGCAACTCCTCCGGCCCGTTGAACTTCGCCCCGCCCGGCAGCTCGCCCGAGGCGTCCACCGGCCGCCCGTCGGCCTCCGTATCGCGCCAGCGCCCCATCCAATCGAAGTTCTCGAGGCCCAACCCGATCGGGTCCATGAGGTTATGGCACGCCGCGCACGAGACGTTCTCCCGGTGCTTGGCCAGCATCTCGCGGACGGTCAGTTTCTTGTGCGCGGCCTTGACGGCATCGAGCGGCGGGACATCCGCCGGCGGCGGCGGCACCGGCGTCCCCAGCAGGGTTTCGAGCACCCACGCCCCGCGCAGCACCGGACTCGCCTCTTTGTAGTGCGACCGCATCCCCAACACCGACGCCAACCCCAACACCCCCGCCCGCCGCGTATCCGGCCACTCCACCTGATGAAACCCCGGCCCCGGACCCAACTTCACCTTCCCTTCAAGCTCGTAATACTTCACGAGGCGCTCGGTCAAAAACGTCGTCCGTCCGGTCAACAGATCAAGCACGCTCCGGTTGGCCGCTAGCAGGTGGTGGAACATCAACTCGGGCTGCTCACGCAGGTCGGCCGCCACTTCGGGCGTGTAGAAGTGCTGCAGCTCGGTCAACAGCGGCATGGCCCGTCCACCGGTCTCCTGCGTCCCCAGCCACTGCCCCATGAAGCCGCTCGCAAAGGCCCGCGACCGCGGATGGTCTATCATGCGGTCCACCTGCGCCGTCAACACCGCCGGGTCCTGCAGCCGCCCGGCCGCGGCCAACTGCAACAGCTCGGCATCGGGCATCGTCGACCACAGGAAGTAGGAGAGTCGCGAAGCCATGGCGTACTGCCCCAGCGGGCGCACCCCCGGCCGCGCATCCACATCCTCCACTTTGAACAGGAACCGCGGCGAGACCAGCACCGCCTTCAGCGCCAGCTTCACGTTCTCTTCAAACGGGTCGCCCCGCTTGGCGCCCCGGTCATACAGCGCCAGGAAAGGCTCGACTTCAGCCGCCGCCACCGGCTGCCGAAACGCCTTCGGCAGCACCTGCTCGAGAATCCGCCGCGCCGCCACCCGCGGCTCCACCGGCGACTGCCCCGGTTCCAAACCCAGCAGCTGAAAGTGCAGCGCCCGCTTTTCAACCGGCGCCGCCACCGGCCGCTGATCCACCGTCACGCTGTAGAACTCGACGCGCTCGGTCCCGTTCACCACCGTCACCGTATGCGCGCCCCGCGACAGCGTCGCCGTCGCCACCCGCGCCGTCGCCCCGCCGCCCGAATCGCGCGCGTAGGCCAGCGTCCCTACCTCCACGCCATCCACCTTCACCGTCATCGTGAACGGCGTCAGCTTCGGCCGCTCGACGGAAACGCGAATCGTGTACGGCCCCTCGGCGAACACCGACACCGCGGCCGACAGCTCCGTCCCCGGCTCAATAAACCGGCTCGGCTTGATGCCCTTCGGCGGCGCCGTCACCGGCTCCATCTCATGCGACAGCATCACCTGCTGAAACGGCGGCGTAATGACAATCCGGTCCAGCACCGCCGTCGCCGCCTCGAGATAGCGCTCGAGTAGCATCGGCGGCACATAGAGCGTGTCGCCATTGGTGTCGAACCCCGCCCCGCCCGACTCATCAGCCGGGAACAGATCCGGCGCCACCACCTCGAGCCCAAACAGATCCCGGATCGTGTTCTTCCATTCCCGGCGGTTCAGCCGGCGCGGCGCCACAAAGCCGGCGTAGTCGCCGGTGGTGCAGCCCGTGTTCCGCAGCCGGGCTTCGATCCAATCGGCCACCGCCAACCGGTCCGCCTCCGCCATCACCGCGCCGCCCGGCGGCATCGTCCGGTTTCGCAGCTGCGTCGCCACGTTGCGCCACAGCGACCGCTGCGCCTCGACGCCTGTCGCCGCCGTCGCCTGCAAAAAGTTCAGCCGGTTCCGCGGATTGGCCGGATTGTGGCACTTCGCACAGTTGGCCTCGAGCACCGGCCGCACCTTCTCCGTAAACTCATCGGCGAACGCCAAAACGCCAAATAGCGAAACGAAGCCAACGCGCAGCGCTACCATTCGGCGACCGAGCCATCCTCGTGGAAGACCCTGGCCATTGGCTTCGTTCCGCCAAACGGGTACTTCTTCAGCGCCTCCTCGGTCAAATCGAAGCCCAGCCCCGGCTTCTCGGGCAGCGGGAACCGGCCGTTCACCATCCGCATCACCGGGAAGCCCATCCACTCGGCCCACACCTTTTCGTTCAGCCCCACCTCGACGCCGCTGCAGATCTCCTGCACCAGGAAGTTCGGCGTCGCCGCGTCGACGTGCACCGTCGCCAGGCCGCCAATCGGTCCTTCGCAGGCGTGCGGCGCCATCGAAATGCCGGAGATGCCCGCCATCGCCCCCACCTTCCACAGCGCCGTAATGCCGCCCACGTGGTTGATATCGGTCTGGATAATGTCGGCCACCCCCAACTCAATCACCTCGCGGCAACCGTAGTGCGCCACCAACCGCTCGCCCGTCGCAATCGGCGTCGTCGATCGCCGCGCAATCCGCTGCATCGCCTTCACGTTCTCCGGCGGACACGGCTCCTCCACAAACAACAGATTCAGCGGCTCTACTTCTTTGACGAGAATCGACGCCACGCTCGGCGAGGTCTTGGCATGGAAGTCGATGCCGATGTCGATATCCGGCCCGAGCCCTTCGCGCAGATCGGCCATCGCCTGCACGGCGGCGGCGATCTTCTGCTTGGTTTCAATCCACTCGTAGTAGCCGGGAATCCCGCTCTTGAAACACGTAATCCCCTGCTTGCGCGCTTCTTCGCGCAGCCGCGGCAGATCCGCCTTGTTCCGCGCCCGCAGATGGTAGTAGCCGCGCACGCCCCGCGGATCCACCGGCCCGCCGAGCAGCTTATACACCGGCATGTTCAGCGCCTTGCCGCGGATATCCCACAGCGCCTGATCAATCCCGCTGATCGCCGACCCGATCACCGGCCCGGCCCGGTAGAAGCTATGCACATACATCGACTGCCAGTGATGCTCCACCTGCATCGGATCGGCCCCGATCAGCAGCTCTTTGAAATCTTCAACGCAGGCCATCACCGCCGCGGCCTTGCCTTCGAGCGTCCCCTCGCCCCAGCCGATCAGCCCCTGGTTCGTCTCAATCTTAACGAACACATACGGCCGGTCCGAGTCCGGTGTGAGCGACACGCCAAAGACCTTCACGTTCGTGATCCGCAGCTTCGAACCCACCCGCGCGAACGCCTCGGCGCCCTCCGGCCGCGCTCCCGCCGCTGCCTGCGCCATCATCCCGCAGCCGCAGGAATCCACCAGCTTGCCGCCCAACGCCGGCGCCGCGCCCGCTAATCCTAAAAATCCCCGTCGCCGCATCATGCCTTCACCTCGTAGCGCCCCAGCGCCTTTTCGTCTACCGTCACGCCCAACCCCGGCCCGGTTGGCAATTCAAAGAAGCCGTCCTTGACCGGCTCATTCCAACCCGACAGCATCGCATCGCGCGCCTCCCGCTCGGCCGCGCTGACCCGCGGCACCTGCAGCGCAAAGAAGTTCGGCAAGCTCGCCGCCAACTGCAGCCCCGCCGCCGTACCCAGCGGGCCGCCGTCATGAAACGGCGCCACCGCCGTGTAGTAGGTTTCGGCCAGCGCGCTCACCCGGCGAATCGCCGAAATGCCCCACTGCT
The DNA here is from genome assembly GCA_020247055.1 of Acidobacteriaceae bacterium. Lineage (GTDB taxonomy): Bacteria > Acidobacteriota > Terriglobia > Bryobacterales > Bryobacteraceae. The sequence continues at coordinate 6,978 of JADCJL010000040.1, forward strand.
GCAGCGAGGGCCGCAGCACGTCCACCGCCTGCTCCCGCAGCAGCTCCTGAAACACCGCGAGCGACTCCACCTCCCGGCCAAACCCCAGCGGCGTCACCGACTCTTCGCTGATCTTGGCCAACTGCCGCAGCTGCGTCATCCGGCAGGGCTCATCGAGAAACAGCGGATGCTCTTTCTCGAGCGCCGCCGCCACCATCTGCGCATCGCCCGGCGTCAGCCGCATCGCCCCGTCGAGAACAAACTCGCCGCCCGTCTTCTGCAGCTCCTCCCACAGCGACAGCACCAGATTCACATACTGCTTGCCCGAGTTCGGAAACAGCGGCGTCGGCAGCGGCACCGAAAACGCGCGGAAACCCGCCTCCCGCGCCGCCTCCACGTTGTTCGAGTTCTTCACCGTGGCAATCGCCCGCGCCTTATGCCGCGTCGGGCCGCCCAGCACCTGATAAACCGGCGCCTGCGTTGCCCGGCCCACCAGATCGAGCATCGCCATGTTCACGGCGCCGCGCAGCGGCCCGCTCAAACCCAGCACCTCGAAGCTGTTCGCCTCCCGGCCCTGCAGCAGCGCCAGCACGCGGGCGAACTCGACCGCCTCCACCGGGCCGGCCTCCCCATAGCCCCGCAGCCCACCTCGCGTATCCAGCCGAATCATGCTGTAGACGCGCCCGCTCGGCTCCCGCAGCCGCCACAGGCGGCCTCCGGCAATCGTGAGCGGACCCGTCGAAATCGCGGCCGCCACCGGCGGAACCAGGCGCGCGCGTCGATTCAATGCTGCGTTTCCCATATGCCGCACTCTATCGAAACAGCGGGGCGCGTGCAATGGTACACTCTCGAAGTTATGCGTCTTGCCTTCTTCTTTCTGCTCTCCCTCGCCGCCCTCGCCAAAGACGCCGATTTCAATGGCCGTTGGAATCTCACGGTGGCGAACGAACCCCGGCGCCGCGCCTGGTGGCTCGAAGTGGACGGAGCCGGCACCGCCGCCATCAAAGGCCGCTTCGTCGGCGCCCCGGGCGGCGACATGAACGCTATTCCCGAGATCGGGGTGAAGAACGGCGTCCTTCGTTTTGTCTTTGAACGCAACTACCGCCGCCAACCCTCCGGCACCGCCAAGGGCGTCTACACCGCCCGCCTCGTCAACGGAGAACTCGCCGGCGATTTCCAACTCGAAGGCGACCCCGCCTCGAAGCTGACCTTCACCGGCAAGCGCGCCCCCGTCATCACCGACATGGAAGACGGCAAATGGAAGCCCGGCAAGCCCGTCGAACTCTTCAACGGCAAAGACCTCGCCAACTGGTCCGCCCTCGTCCCCGGCCAGGCGCTCGGGTGGACGGTCGAGAAGGGCATCATGAAGAACGTCGCCGGCGCCAACAATCTCGTCTCCTCCCAAACCTTCTGGAACTTTGAACTCCACGGCGAGTTCCGGCTCGGTGCGGGCTCCAACGCCGGCCTCGGCCTCCGCGGCCGCTACGAAGTGCAGATCGTCGACGATTTTGGCAAGGCGCCGGACACGCACGGCACCGGCGCCCTTTACAGCCGCATCAAGCCGCGCGTCAACGCCGTCAAAAAGCCCGGCGAGTGGAATACCTACGACATTCGCCTCGTCGGCCGTACCGTTACCGTCATTGTCAACGGCGTCACCGTCATCGACCGCGCCGAAGTCGAAGGCCTCACCGCCATGGCCCACGACCCCAACGAAGCCGGCCCCGGCCCGCTCAGCGTGCAGGGCGACCACGGCCCCGTCGAGATCCGCAAGCTCACCGTCACGCCCCTCGTCCGCTAGATCTCGCCTCGCCGCATCTGCTCGGCCAGGTAATCGGTCGACCGCCACGCGAGGGCCAGAATCGTCAGCGTCGGGTTCTTCTCGGAAGCCGTCGTAAACGCCGAACCATCCACCACAAACAGATTCTTCACATCGTGCATCTGGTTGAACCCGTTCAGCGCACTGCGCTTGGGGTCTTCGCCCATCCGGCAGGTGCCATGCTCATGGATGGCGCTGCCGAAGTTGTCGAGCGCGCCTCGCTCAAACGGCAGAATCTCGGCCTTGGCCGCCCGCATTACGCCCTCAGCCATATCGTACATCTCAGCGATCATCTTCCGTTCGTTGTCGCCGATGTTGTACTCAATGCGCAGCGTCGGCACCCCGTAGCGGTCGAGCGGCGTGCCTTCCACCGTAATGCGGTTCTCCTTCCGCGGCAGCGTCTCGCCATACGGGTGCATCGCCACCAGCGCCGGGTACCGCCGCTTGACGGCCTTTTTGAACTCCAGGCCAAAACCGTCGAGCTGCTTGGCATAGGCCGCGCCGGGTTGCGCGCCGATGCCCCAGAACTGCGATCCGTAGCCGCGCAGATAGTCGCGCTTGCGCCCGTCGCGATGGTTGAAGCGCGGCATGTAGATGTGTTCGCCGCCAATGCCGTCGTCGTTTAGCGGCCGCGTCCCCATCAACTCCGGAATGAAGCCATACATGTGGAACCGCACCTGCTCGCACAGGTAATGCCCGATCACGCCCGAGGAGTTGCCGATGCCGGTCGGGTACTGCGCCGACTTCGAGTTGAGCAGAATCCGCGTTGAATCCACACACGAGGCGCCGAGCACGATGCGCTTGCCGCGAATCACCCGCTCCTGCTTGGTGTACCGGTCGAAGTACTGCACGCCGGTGGCCAGGCCGTTCTCGCCCAGCAGAATCCGCGCCACGACGGCGTTATCGATGATCTTCAGCTTTCCGGTCTTTTCGGCCGGATCGAGCAGATAGTCCGTCGAGTTGAAAAAGGCCGACACGTCGCATCCCCGGCCGCAGGCGCCGCAGAAGTGGCACGGATTATGGCCGTTGTGCGGCTTGGTCACCACCGCCCGCCGCTGATTGACTACGCTGATGCCCTGCCGCCGCGCGGCCGACTGCAGAAACCGTTCGCCGCAGCGCAGCGCCGGCGGCGGCAGATGGAATTTCGAGCCCGGCAGCGAGTCCTGATCGTCATCGCCGCCGCAGACGCCAATCTCCTGCTCCACTTTGTCGTAGTAAGGGGCAATGTCTTTGTAGCGGATCGGCCACGGGATCTCCCAGCCGTCCCGCGCCGGCCCCGCAAAGTCGACGTCCGAGTAACGCAGCGCCACGCGCCCCCAGATGTTCGTCTTCCCGCCCCGGCCCCAAACCCGGATCAGTTCAAAGTAGTTCGGATCCTTCCAGGAGTACGGCTGCTCGGCGTTATCGAGCCGGATCTTCGGCGGCTCCATGCCGCGCTCGACGCGCTCCCGCCACTGCCACGGCTTCACATGCGTCCAAAAATCCTCCTTCCGGAAACGCGTGCCGGCGTCGAGCAGGGTGACGTTGACGCCCTGTCGCGTCAGGTTCCACGCCGCCATGCCGCCCGCGGCGCCGCTGCCGATCACAATCACATCGTGTACTTCGGGTGCGTTCTGAACGTACATCGGCTAAGCTCCGTGCTCGGGATGGGTGCAGCCCTTGAACTCGCGCAGAAACGTATTGGCGTTCCAGCCCAACTCCTGCGTTAGACCCTCCTTCGAGCCATAGTAGCCGTCGATGGTCAGGTCCTTGATCTGCTTGAACACCCGGTAGGAATCCGTCCCTTTGGCGGTGCTCCAAGCCGACAGCAGCGCCACCTGCCTGGCGCCATCCGCCCGGTCAAAACCCTGTTTGCGGATCCATGCCAAATCTTTTTTGAGCTGCGCGCCCAGCCGCCGGTTGGTATGGGCCTGAAAGTCGACAAAGTAATGGACGTTGGCATCGGCCGCCCCCGGGGTATCCGAGCGCGGGATGATCTGCTCGACCAACTGGGCCAGCAGCGCCATCTCCCGGCGGTTAAAAAAACGTGCGACTTTGGGCGCCGCGTTTTCTATCTGCGTGAGACCGTGCCGGGCATGATCCTGGGCCTGGCTGAGCGGCGCCGCGGCCAACGCTGCAGAGACGTGCAAGAGAGTACGACGGGTGGGCATAGCTACACCGCCATTATAGGCCGTAAGCCTCAGACGCGATGAAAATCGGCCCGCCAGCTTTTCACCGCGGCCTTGATATCCTTCTGCGCCAGACCTTGTTCGGCCGCCCGCTGCGCCAGCGCGGGGAACTCGGCATCGGAGGCAAACCGCAGCCCGATGATCTGTTGGATACTCAGCCGCGGATCGAGCAGGCGGCCGGTAAGAACAAAGTGACGGAGATTCTCTTCGGCCCGAATCGCCCGGTCCTGGGCCTTCAGCGCGAAGATCCGGGCAAAGAAGGTCCCCACCAGCACCGACCCGGTAAGCACCAGCACCAGCGAGGCGCTGTAGACCCGCTGATGGTCCCCGAGCGAGAGATAGAGGTTTACGGCGGATCCGATAAGTGTGACCAGAAGAACGAGTCCCAGGGTGAGAAACCCTGGGACCCGTTGCACGTGATTCTGTAAGTTCTGCTCCGGCATGATTACCGTCTAGAAGTCGTCCGCAAAGCCAACTTCCCCGGAGATAGCCGTCTGATAAGAAGAGACCCGGCGCTCAAAGAAGTTAGTCAGCTCCTGCACATCCTGCAGTTCCATGAAGTCGAAGGGATTCTTCGATCCATAAATGGGCTGGATACCCAGTGAGACCAACCGGCGGTCGGCAATGTACTGCAGATACTGCCGCATCGCCGGAATCGACATCCCGGAGATGCCGCCGCCGAGCGTATCCTCGGCAAACAGCGCTTCGCACTCCACCGCATCGCGAATCATCTGCTTGGCCTGCGCCTCATAGTCGGCGTCGAACAGGTGAGGCCGTTCGCGGCGCACCGTGTTGATCACCTCAAGGGCGAAGTCGATATGCGCGCTCTCGTCGCGGAAGACCCAGTTGGTGCCCGTCGCCAGCCCCTGCAGCAGGCCGCGGGAGCGAAGGAAGTACACGTAAGCGAAGGCGGCAAAGAAGAACATCCCCTCAATGCAGCAGGCAAAGCAGGACAGGTTGAGCAGGAACTTCCTCATGTCCGCATCGGACTCAATCGACTCCATCTCATTGATGGAATCGATCCATTTGAAGCAGAAGTCTGCCTTCGCCTTGATGGAAGGGATGTTTTCCACCGCGGAAAACGCCGCCGCCCGTTCGTTCGGATCGGGAATGTAGGTGTCGAGCAGCGTCAGATAAAACTGCACGTGCACCGCCTCTTCGAACAGCTGGCGGGACAGATACATTCTCGCCTCGGGCGAGTTAATGTGCTTATACAGGTTCAGGACGAGGTTATTGCCGACAATCGAATCACCGGTCGCGAAAAAGGCCACCAGCCGCTTGATCAGGTGCTGTTCGGCCGGGTTCATCTTCTGGCGAAGATCGGTGACGTCGGTGGAAAAATCCACCTCTTCGACGGTCCACGTGTTCTTAATGCCGGTCTTATACATATCGTAGAAGACCGGATACTTCATCGGACGGAGGGTGAGATCAAATCCTGGATCGAGAATCATGCTTCCTTACTCTGCAATAGGAACTGGGTCGTCTACTGACAAGCTTCGCAGCTCTCGGGGTTTTCGAGCGAGCAGGCAACCGCTGCCGTAGGGGTGACCGGAACGGTGGCTTTACTGATTTTAGATGCCGGCCGGCTGCGCAGGTAGTAGGTTGTTTTGAGGCCCTTTTTCCAGGCGTACATGTACATCGAAGAGACCTTGCCAATCGTCGGGCTCTCAATGAACAGGTTGAGTGACTGGCTCTGGTCGATATACGGCGACCGGTCCGCCGCCATGTCGATCAGCGAACGCATCGGGACCTCCCAGACCGTCCGGTACACCTGCTTCAACTCCTCGGGAATCTCTTCAATGCCTTGAATCGATCCCTCACCCATCTTAATGCGGTTGCGCATCGGCTCATTCCACATCCCGAGCGCCTTCAACTCCTGCACCAGATAACGGTTCACCTGCACGAAGTCGCCCGACAGTGTCTCCCGTTTGAAGAGATTCGAAATCTGCGGCTCAATGCACTCGTAGGAGCCCACAATGGAGGCGATCGTCGCGGTTGGAGCAATGGCGATCAGCAGCGAGTTGCGCATACCAGATTGCATCATGCGCGGACGCAGAGCATCCCACCGTTCGGGCGAATCGGGGGTAACGCCCCACAGTTCGAACTGGAAGTGGCCTTTCGCTGCCCGGGTCTCGAAGAAGTTCTGGTGCGGCCCGAACTCCTCGGCCAGGCTCACCGTGGTCTCGAGGGCGTGGTAGTAGATCTCCTCCTGAATCCGGCGCGAAAGCGCCCGGGCCGCGGCCGAATCAAACGGCAGCCGCAGTTGGAAGAACAAATCCTGCAAGCCCATCAACCCCAAACCAACCGGACGCCACTTCCGGTTAGAAACCTCGGCCCCGTGCGTCGGGTAGTAGTTGATATCGATGACCTTATCAAGAAAACGGACGGCCAGGCGGACGTTGCGGCCCAGCTTCTCAAAGTCAAAGTTGCCGTCCACGGTCAGGTACCGGGCCAGGTTGATCGAACCCAGGTTGCAGACGGCGGTCTCGGCGTGATGCGAGACTTCGGTGATCTCCGTGCACAGGTTCGAAAGGTGCACCACGTTGTGCGGGAGACCCGTCTGGTTCGACTTCCGGTTACAGGCGTCTTTGAACGTCATCCAGCCGTTGCCGGTCTCGGCCAGCGTCTTCATCATCCGCGCGTAAAGATCCCGCGCTTTCACCTGACGCATGAACAGACCCTGCGCCTCGGCCTCCTCGTACGCCTTTTCAAACTCTTCCCCGTAGACATCCGGGAAGTGGGGGACGATTTTGGGGTCGAACAGTGACCAGATCCCATCGGCCTCGAGCCGCTTCATAAAGAGATCCGGAATCCAGTTGGCCAGATTCAGGTTGTAGGTCCGCCGCGCCTCATCACCCGTGTTGTCGCGCAGTTCAAGGAACTCTTCAATATCGGCATGCCACGGTTCGAGGTAAACACAAGCCGCGCCCTTCCGCTTACCACCCTGGTTCACGGCCGAAACCGACGAGTCCAGGGTTTTGAGCCACGGCACAATGCCGTTCGACCGCCCGTTGGTCCCCTTGATCAGCGAACCGCGGGCCCGAATCCGGTGATAAGCCAACCCGATGCCGCCGGCGAACTTGGACAGCATGGCGACGTCCTTATAGCGGTCGTAGATCGATTCGAGCTCATCCTGCGGCGAATCGAGCAGGTAGCAGGAGGACATCTGCGGGTGGCTGGTGCCGGAGTTGAACAGCGTCGGAGAACTCGGCATGTAGTCGTGCGCCGAAATCAGCCGGTAGAACTCGATCGCCTCCTGCACGTTCTGCGATAAACCGCAGGCGACACGCAAAAAGAAATGCTGCGGCGTCTCAATGACATCGCGACTCTCCGGATTCTTCAGCAGGTACCGGTCATAGACCGTGCGGAGACCAAAATATTCGAAAAGGTCAGTGTTCCGGTCATCGAGGCAGCTATTCAGTTTCCGCGCGTTCTCCGTAACGAACTTATACGTGTCCTGGCTGACGAGACCATAGCGGTGGCCCAGGTCGATCGACTGCGAAAAGGAGTAAATGTTCTGGTTAGCCACTTCCTTATCAATGAAGTTGGCCAACAGGCGGGCCGCCAGCCGGGAATACTCCGGCTCCTCAGAGATGAGAGAGGCCGCGGTTTGAATCGAAAGCTGGTCCAGTTCGCGGGTCGACGAGCCATCGTACAACCCGCCAATGGTTTTGATGGCGATCCGCATGGGATCCACCTGGCTCAGGCCGGCGGCCGAGCGCTGCACCGCGCGAATGATCTTCTCCACGTGCACCGGCTCGTAGGAGCCATTGCGCTTCTTAACCCGCATGGCCGACTCGGCGGCCTGCGGACGGATGCCTGGAAACAACTCCTGCTCAACGGCGGATTGAGACGGCGGTACAACAGCGATCTTAGGAGCAAAACTAGCCATGATTTCCCCGGTAAAAAAAACGACGAGCCCGGTCCACCGTTGAGCGACGGTGCGGTCCGGGAAACGGTTAACAAACCCAGCGAAACAGGCGTTTCGCACTACCGAACTACAGAATACAGTGGTGTTTCGCCTTAGGTCAACAACTAATTGTGGTTTTGTTTAATGGGCGCCCAGGAAGCCGGAAGTGCTTTTCTGCCTATCACTTAGGCCCGGTGGAGCGGCAGCGAGGGGCCGTTGGTACCTGGAAACAGGCGTACAGTACTCCTAGTCAGGTACTAAAAAAGCGTTTTCTGCCGGGACGGCGCCGGTTTCTTCCGGCTTCCGTGTTTAACCTGCACCACCTTGGCCTGCGCCTTCATTGCCGGCATCTGCCGGAATGCCGCCATCCGCGCCCGCGCCAGTTTATAGGCCGCACCGTGGTCCACGATCCGCGGTCCCACCCCCTCGGGCACCCACCGCCGGACGAACTCTCCCCGCGGGTCCTGATCGAGGGCCTGCTTATCCGGACTGTAGATCCGCAGCGTGTTGATGCCGGTGGTGCCGGACTGCATCTGAAACTGCGCATAATGGATGCCCGGTTCGTAGTCGGTGAACTGCCGGGCGAGAAAGGCGGCGGGCTTCGGCCAGTGCAGCCAAAGGTGGTAGCTGGCAAAGGAGACGAGCATGGCCCGCATTCGGAAGTTGATCCAGCCGGTTTCGCGCAGCGCCCGCATGCAGGCGTCGATCATGCCATAGCCCGTGCGGCCCTCGCACCACGCGGCAAAGTACTCTTCGTTCCAGTGCGGTTCGCGCATGCCGTCAAAGGCGGTGACGAAGTTGCGGAACTCGATCTGCGGCTCGTCCTCCATCTTCTGCATGAAATGGCTGCGCCAGTGCAGGCGGGCGTCGAAAGAGCGGAGGGCCCGTTTCCAGTCCGGCGCCGCGTCCATACGCCGCCGGGTGGCCTGGGTCGTCTCGCGGAGCGAGATGGTGCCCCACGCCAGATGCGCGCTCAGGCGCGAGCAGGAGGTGAAGGCCGTCACCGGGCTCGACATCTCCCGCGAGTAGTTTCGCCCCCGCTCAAGCAGAAAGCTGTCGAGCGTCTCCCAGGCGGCCGTTTCCCCGCCCCGCTGTAGCGCAGGGGCCGACGGCGGAATCTCGCCGAGCGCGATTCCTGGAATGGCCGGCAGTTGTTCGACAGCCGGCGCGGGCGCCGCCCCCATCTGCCTCTCCCAGGCCGCCGACCAGCCGTTCCGGCTCCGCAGCCGCCGCACAACGCCGGAGCCGGGCAGTTCGATGAACGGGATTCCCTGCTCCCGGGCCCACCGGCGCACGGCCCGATCCCGCTGATAAGCGATCCAGTTGGTGGTCTCCTCATGGGCCCAAAGACCCGCGATGCCGTGGGTACGGCGGATCTCGTCGAGGACGGGCAACACCTCGCCCACGCGCACCGCGATGGGTAGCCGCCGGCGCAGATCGGTCAGGCTCTCGGCGACGAAACTCCAGTGCCGGGGCGCCGCGTCCGGCGCCGACCAGAGCGACGGCTCGTAGATGTAGAGAGGAAGAACGGGCCCCCGCTGCACGGCTTCAAAGAGCGGCGCGTGATCGCGGCAACGCAGATCGCGTTTCAACCAGACAACTTGCAACACACTTCAGTAGATACCGGCGCGGGGTGCGGGGTTGTGGAGAATGCGCATAATGGAGAGATGGTGCGGACGAGCGAGTTTGATTATGATCTGGTCGTGATCGGCTCCGGGCCGGGCGGACAGCGGGCGGCCATTCAAGCGGCCAAGCTCGACAAGCGGGTGGCGCTGATTGAGAAGAAAGCGGTAGTGGGCGGCACGTGCATCAACACGGGCACGATTCCGTCAAAGACGCTGCGCGAGGCGGTACTGCACCTGTCCGGATACCGCGAGAAGGGACTCTACGGAACCTCCTACGCGGTGAAACAGCACATCACAATGCAGGATCTGCTGTTTCGGACCACGCATGTCATTGAGAACGAGCAGGACATCTCGCGCAGCCAGTTGCAGCGCAACGGCGTCGACCTGCTATCGGGCACGGCCCGGTTCGCCGGCCTCAACCGCATCCGCGTGGATAGCGTCGAAGGCCACGGGCACCAGGACGTGACGGCCGAGAAGATCATTGTGGCGGTGGGGACGACGGCCACCCGCTGCCCCGGCGTCGATTTCGACGGACAGACGGTTTTCACGAGCGATGAGATGCTGGGGCTCGATCACCTGCCGAAGACGCTGGCGATCGTCGGCGCCGGGGTGATCGGCACCGAATACGCGACGATCTTTTCCGCGTTGGGCGTGCGGGTGACGCTGATTGATAAGCGGCCGATTTTGCTCGACTTTATTGACGACGAAATTGCCGATTCGCTGGCGTACCACATGCGGGAGAACCGGGTGACCCTGCGGTTGGGCGAGGACGTCACCGAGATTGAACGGTTTGAAGACGAACACGGCAAGCGGGTGAAGATCCACCTGGCGAGCGGGAAGCAGGTGATGGCCGAAAAGCTGCTCTACAGCGTGGGGCGGACGGGCAATACGGAGCATCTGGGCCTGGAGGCGGCAGGGCTGCTCGCCGATGACCGGGGACGGATCAAGGTCAATGCCAACTACCAGACTGCGGTGCCGCACATTTACGCGGTGGGAGACGTGATCGGGTTTCCCAGCCTGGCCTCCACTTCGATGGAGCAGGGGCGCCTGGCGGCCTGTCACGCCTTCGGGGTGCCGGCGACGAGCGTTCCCTCCCTATTCCCTTACGGCATCTACACGATTCCGGAGATCTCGATGGTGGGCCGCAGCGAAGAGGAGCTGACCAAGGCGAACATCCCGTACGAGATCGGTAAGGCGCGCTACCGGGAGATCGCCCGCGGACAGATTCTGGGCGATGCGAGCGGCATTCTGAAACTGATCTTCCACCAGGAGACGCGGCAGTTGCTGGGGGTACACATCATGGGCGAGGGCGCCAGCGAACTGGTGCACATCGGGCAGGCTGTGTTGAGCTTTGGCGGTTCGATCGACTACTTCATCAACACGGTCTTCAACTACCCGACGCTGGCGGAGTGTTACAAAGTCGCAGCGTTCGATGGGATCAACCGGCTGGGAGTTTGATATCGGGTGAGCCGTGATATTTTATTGGTTGAGGTGCCCTTTTATCGCGATGCGTACTGTCTTGGTGGTGCTCCTCGGCCTGGCGCCGTGCTTCGGTGCTGAACCCGCGCAGGTGTTTTCTTTCGTCAAGAAGAACTGTGTCGCCTGTCACAATCAGACGCTGGCGAACGGGGACGTGAACCTGGCGGCGTTCCAGACGGCAGCTTCGTTTGACGAAGCGCGGGAGACGTGGGAGCGGGTAGCCGCCAAGATCAGAATGGGTGAGATGCCGCCTCCCGGATTTCCGAAGCCGCCGGCGGCGGAGGCGAAAGCCGTCGCCTCGATTCTCGAGACCGAACTCGCGCGGCAGGACCGGACGGCGAAGCCGGACCCGGGGCGGATTACGGCGCGGCGCTTAAACAAGACCGAATACAACAACACGGTACGCGATCTGCTGGCCGTGGACGTTCGTCCGGCGGACGATTTTCCGAACGATGAGGCGGCGTTTGGCTTTGACAACATCGCCGATGCGTTAACGCTCTCGCCGGTGCTGCTCGAAAAGTATCTCTACGCCGCCGAAAGGGCGGTGCGAACGGCAGTTTTCGGGTCGGAGAAGCGGAAACCGGCCTCGGTGCACTACTCGGCGCCGGTGCGGATTCCGGTGTTGCCGAAGGACCTGTTTCACTACGATGAGTCGGGGCTGTCGCTGCACCACGCGTTTCATGTGCTGCACCGGTTCCCGGTGGACGGTGAATACAGTTTCCGGTTAGTGATGAACGGTCACCGGCCCGACCAGACGATGCCGGTGACACCGGCGTTCTATATCGACAACAAGCTGATTCAAACGTTTGAATACGACGGCACGGACCTTGAGGGTCAGGTGCTGGAGGTGCGGGCGAAGGTGACAGCGGGCGAGCACCTGCTGAGCGCGACCTATCTGAAGAACTATCACGGCCTTCCGCCGAAGTACGGCGGGCCGGAGCCCTCGACGCGGACCGACTTCATGAAGTTGTCGTCAGCCCGCGGCCAACTGACCGAGGCGGACAAAGAGCTGCTGCGCAAGTACGGCACGAAGATCAAAGTGGACCGGGTGGAGGTGCGGGTAGATAATCGCTACGAGTCGATCGACATCGGCGGACCGTTCACCCAGCCCGAGGGGCCTTCGGCGGCGAGCCGGCAGGCGATTTTTGTCTGCGCGGCGAAGACGGCGGCTTGCGCGCAGACCATTCTGACCAGTTTTACGCGGAAGGCATTCCGGCGACCGGTGAGTCCGGCCGAAGTGGCCCCGTTTGTGAAGTTGTATCAGTTGGCACGGCAGCATGGCGACAGTTTTGAGGAGGGCGTGGCGACGGCGCTGCAGGGTGTGCTGGTATCGCCGCATTTTCTGTTCCGGGTGGAACGGGACCGGCAGGCGGGCGCACAGCGAGCGTTTGCTCCTGTCGACAACCATGAGTTAGCCTCGCGCCTCTCTTACTTCCTTTGGAGTACGATGCCGGACGGTGAACTGCGACGGGCGGCCGACAACGGGACACTGCGGCAACCGACGGTGCTTACGGCACAGGTGAAGAGGATGCTGCGCGATCCGAAGGCGGCGGCGCTCGTCGAAAATTTCATGGGGCAGTGGCTGCAGTTTAAAAATGTGGATGTTTTGAAACCGGATATTGAAAAGTTTCCGGATTTTGATGACAGTCTGCGGTTCTCGATGCGCCGGGAGACGGAGTTGTTTCTTGAGGACCTGGTGCGGCAGGACGGGAGTTTGCTGGATTTGCTGGACACCAAGCACACGTTCTTGAATGAGCGGATGGCGCGCTTCTATGGCGTTCCGGGTGTCTCCGGGCCGGAGTTCCGGCGGGTGGAGATGGGCGGGACCAACCGCGGCGGCGGGATTCTGGCGCACGGGAGCGTGTTGACGGTTTCTTCGTATTCGACGCGGACGTCGCCGGTGCTGCGCGGGAAGTGGATTCTCGAGAACTTATTGAACGCGCCGCCTCCTCCGCCGCCTCCGGCGGTTCCTTCGCTCGAGGAGAGTACGGCGGGCAAGAATCTTTCGCTGCGGCGGCAGATGGAGGAGCACCGGAAGAACCCGGCTTGTGCGTCGTGCCATTCGCGGATGGATCCGCTGGGGTTTGGCCTCGAGAACTTCAACGCGGTGGGGGCGTGGCGCACGCAGGATGGCGACTTTCCGATTGATGCGGCCGGGGTTTTGCCGAACGGGAAATCGTTTGCGGGACCGGCGCAGTTGAAGGCGCTATTGCAAGAGGACCGCAACGCGTTTGTGCGGGGCGTCGCGGAGAAGCTATTGACCTATGGTTTGGGACGAGGGCTCGAGCGGTATGACAAGCCGGTGGTGGCGTCGATTGCGGCCAAGATGCCGGCGAGTAACTACCGGTTTTCGTCCCTGGTGTTGGGGATTGTGAACAGTTTACCTTTCCAGATGCGCCGGGCCTTGCCGCCGGCGAACGCGACAGGGGGAAGCAAATCGGAATGACGATAGTAACGAAGAGACAGGTTTCGCGGCGCGCGCTGCTGCGCGGGGCTGGCGCGATGATCGGACTGCCGTTTCTCGACGCGATGCGTCCGGCACTGGCGGCGCCGGGCGGGAAGCAGGCGCGGCGGATTGGCGTGGTCTATGTGCCGAATGGCATTATCATGCGGGATTGGCAGGTGAAGAAGATTGGCACGGGATTTGATTTCCCGCGCATTCTGAAGCCGCTCGAGCGATTCCGCGAGGACATCGTGGTGGTTTCCGGGCTCTCGAACCACGCGGCGAACAAGGCTAAAGGCGGCGGGCACGCCAAGGCGTCGGGCAGCTTTTTGTCGGGGGCGCTGCCGAAGTATACCGCCGGGGCGGATGTGCACGCCGGGACGACGTTTGATCAGATTGCCGCGCAGAGGTTCGGACCCGAGACGCGGGTGCCGTCGTTGCAGTTAGGCTGCGAGGATTCGCGGATGATCGGCAACTGCGATACGGGGTCGAGCTGCGCGTATACGAACACGATCTCCTGGAAGAACCCGGATACACCGATGGCGGTGGAGGTGAATCCGCGGTCGGTGTTTGAACGGTTGTTCGGGACGGTGGATCCGAGTCTGGACGCGGAGACGAGGGCGAGGCGAGCGCTCTATAAGAAAAGCATTCTGGATTTGACGCGGGAGAATACACAGCGGCTGGTTTCTTCGCTGGGGTCGACCGACCGGCGGAAGATGGACGAGTATCTGACGTCGATCCGCGAGGTGGAGGTGCGGATTACCAAGGCGGAGAACGATCCGGAGATTCCGCTGGGGGAGAAGCCGTCGGGCATTCCGTTCTCTTATCGCGAGTATGTGAAGTTGATGTTCGACCTGCAGACGATCGCGTTTCAATCCGATTTGACGCGGGTTTCGACGATGATGCTGGGCCGGGAGGGGAGTGTGCGCGTGTATCCCGAGATCGGGGTGCCGGATCCGCACCATCCGTTGACGCACCATCGCAACAACGAGGACTTCATTGAGAAGGTGACGAAGATCAACGAGCACCACGTGGAGCTGTTCAGCTACTTTGTGGAGCGGCTGAAGGCGACGCAGGACGGGGACGGGACGCTGCTGGATCACTCGACGATTCTGTACGGCGGGGCGATCAGCGACGGGAATCAGCACTCGAACCACAACCTGCCGCTGGTGATCGCCGGACGCGCGGGTGGTCTGCGCGGCGGGCGGCATGTGGAGGCGGAAGCCAAGACGCCCGCGGCCAATCTGTTTGTGGACATCTTGAACCGGTCGGGCGTCGAGGTGGAAAGTTTTGGCGATAGTACGGGGCGCCTGGCGATCTAGCGAGGCTCCCGTTCTTTCAGGTTGAGGTTGCGGATGCGGCCGGTGTTGGCGTTGACGCGGCAATCGAAGTCGAAGTAGAGCGTGCGGTTGCGCTGGCGGGCGGAGGCTTGGCCGGTGAAGATGTCGACGTTGTTGCGGCTGCTATCGAGGCGGATGTTCTCGACGCGGCCGGTGAGGTTGTAGTCGTCGCGGATGCGGTCGCGGACTTCGTCGACGCAGGCGCGCTCGTTCTGCCGGTTACCCCCACCGCCGAAGCCGCCACCGCCGCCGCCGCTGCCGGGACGGTTGGGCTGATCCTCGTAGCGATTGCCGCCACCGCCGAAGCCGGAGCCGGTGCCGTCCCACTCGACATCGAAGGTGTAGCCGTGACGGCCGCCTTTGGGATCTTCGATCTGAATGAGGGCGCGGCCGCGGTTCTGCTGCGGGGTACGGATCAGAGTTTGACGCCCGCGGCCGTCGATGCCGCGGAAGCGGAAGTTGTTCGGGTAGGCGGGCATGCGCTGGTTGCAGACGAAGCGGCGCCAGCTGGCGGGCTGGCCTTCGACAGTGCGGAGGAAGGCGGTGTCGCGGTCGATGACGACTTCGGCGACACCGTCCACTTCGACTTCGATGGTGCACTTACCGCTATTGCCGCCGCCGCCGCGGATATCGGCGCGCATGGAGTCGCCCTGGGCGAAGGATAAGAGAGGGAGCAGAGCGCCCGCGAAGAGGAGTTTGGTTACAGTAGTCATGGAGTTGGTTTAGAGGGCGCCGGAGGGCGCGGGTTGGGCCTTTTTGAGGCGAGCGGCGTCGAGCGCCCAGCGGCGGAGGATTTCGTAGGCGCGGTCTTCGGGGTTGTAGCGGCGACCGCCCTGGTGGCCGTCTTCCTTGCCGGACTGGACGTTGAGGGGTTTGCGAAGGAGTTTGCTCTGGTCGACGTTCGCGTCGCTGACGCGTTCGAGCAGGAGCTTGTAGTTGGCGAAGGTGTTGGCGGCGGAGAGGTAGCCGCGGTTGTCGGCGGGGCGGAGCTCCATGGACGGGACGCGGCCGGCGACGCCGTGGCAGCTGAGGCAGGCGAGTTCGTCGTCGCGGTTGGGGCGGAGGAGTTCCGGGGCGAGCCAGTCGCGGAAGTACTCGTAGTTCCTGCGCCACTCGGCGCTCATGGCTTTGACTTCGGCGGGATCGTCTTCATAGACGCCGGACTGCAGGGGTTGGAGGGCAGCTTTGACGGTGGGATGGTTGCGAACGGTGGAGTCGGCGATGGCGAGGGAGAGAGCGGCGGAACGGAGGCGGGGATCGGCCTGCTGATTCCGGATGGAGGAGGCGACGAGTTCGGCGGCGGCCTGGCGGCGGGGCGCGAGCGGGTCAGAAGCCGGAGGCGGGGCGCCGACGGCGGGGACGGGGGTTTGATAGGTGAGCAGCCACTTGGCGCTGTTGACCCAGAGAGCTTCTTCCATCGCGCTGCGGTAGCGGGTGGGCATGCGGGAGAGCAGCGCGGGGGTATGGAGGTCGGGATTGTTGTGGAGGATCTGGGCGGTGGACCGGGCGAGGAACCAGTCGCGGCTATCCTTTTCCATCTGGGCGGGGGGACGGAGGTTTTCAGGGAGCTTGGCTTTGTCTTCGCCGAGGTCGGGGAGGAGGATGCGGAAGAAGGTGTTCTGCTGCTCTTCGGTTTTGGGGAGGTTCCAGCGGGCGCGGGTGAAGAGTTTGAGGATGGGGTTGACGAGTTCGACGCGGCGTTCCGGTTCGTTGGCGCCGCGCTGGATCTGTTCGATTAAGGGTTCGAGGAACTCCTGGGTGCCGTTGAGGGTGATGATGCGGGGATCGGAGAGCGAGGTAGCGGCGAGGGTACGGTACTCTTCGGGGCCGGAGGTGGAGAACTCGAGGAGCTTCTTTTGGAGGGGGTCGTAGGTGGCGTTGGCGGCGGCTTCGAGGGCGAGGCGGGTTTGTGTCTTGTCGTTGGTGGCGTTCCAATAGGCGTAGACGGCTTTGCCGACCATTTCGGCGCTGCCGGCGGTGACGTAGCCCATCTGGCCGGGGCCGCCGTCGCCGCCGGCCTGATTATAGTAAGTCCCGGCGATTTCGACGATGCGGCGGGAGAGGAGCGGGTGGCCGATGCGCCGGGTGATGGCGGAGAAGAGGGACTGGAGTTCGGGGTACTGGTGCTCTTTGCTGCCGTTGCTGCGATGGCCGTTGACGATGAAGAGGGCTTCGGTCTGGTAGCGTTTGGCGGTTTCGGTGAGGGAGAAGGGTTCGGGACGTTCGAGGGAGTCGATGAAGGCGGAGTTGAGGGCTGCGCGGACGGGGGGATTCCAGATCCACCAGTTCCAGGCGGCGCGGGAGGCCCAGGCGCGGACGGCGGGATGGGGGTCCTGATTCATCATCTTCGCGAGGGCGGCGGTGAGGCGGGGGAAGCCGACGCTCGAGCGCGTCATGGTGGCGTCGGCGCGCATGATGAGGGCGCCGGCGAGGGTTTCGCGGCCGAGATCGTCCATGGAGGGGAGGGCGGCGAAGAGATGGTCCCAGCCTTTGTCGTCGAGGAGGGTTTGGCGGAGGCCCCAGCGGGCGGCTTCGCGAACCATTTTGACGGGATCGGAGAGGCCGGCGAGTTGGGCGGGGAGGCCGCGTTCGTCGTGGAGGGCGCCGAGGGCGATGTGGGCCCAGTAGCGGACCTGGGGATGGGGGTGCGTGGCGCCGGGCAGGACGGCGGGCAGGTGGCGAGCGTCGTCCGGCGAGAGGCCGAGCTGGGCCATGGCGCGGAAGCGGGCGACGGTATCGGCGAGGGATTCCTGGGGGGCGGGGGCGAAGCTGGGCGCGGGCGGCGCGGTGGCGGGATAAAGGCGGGCGAGGGCGTGGATGGAGTAGGCGGTGGTGACCATGCCGGTGAGGGCGTGTTTGTTCCAACGGCCGTAGGGATCCTGGGCGCGGAGGAGGGCGGCGACACCCTTCTTGACCTGGGGATCGGCGTCGTTGAAGCCCAGGGCGGAGAGGGCGGTGAGGGCGAGGGCGGTGGGGGCGGGATCGACGTCGGCGTCGTCGGCTTTGAGGGTCCAGGAGAAGCCGTCGGCGGAGGAGCCGGGGTCGAACTGCCACATGCCGTCGGGGCGCTGGAGCTGGCGGAGGCGGCGGAGGTCGGCGAGCGCCTGGGCTTTGAGGCGGGCGGCGAGGTTCTCGTCGCGGGGGATGAAGATATCGGTCGTAAAGAGGATGCGGTTGGCGAGGTCGTCGGCGTAGCGGGGGGTGGTGGCGAGGAGCTTTTCGGCCTTTTCTTCGAGGGCGAGGAGGTACTTTTCGTTGCGGGTCTTCTTATAGGCTTCGGCGAGGATCTTGCCGGCGAAGCGGTAGACGACAGCGGGGCCGACGTTGGAGCCGGGGCCGGCGGCGTTGATGCCGCTGGGGTCGGCGGACTGGAGGACGTGGTTGGCCGCGCGGATCTGCTGCATGGCGTGGAGGCGGCGGGGGACGAGGAAATCTTCGGCGGTGGAGGCGTTCCAGCCGGCGGCGCGGGTGCCGGCGGGGCCGTCGCCGAGGTCGAGGGGCGCGAGGGAGGTATTGTTGGCGGCTTCGGCGAGGGTGTTAGTGGGGCGGAGGGATTCGTACATCGTATTGACCAAGTGGCGGTAGTTGACGATGTTTTCCGGGCGGTAGCCGTGCTGGAAGGCGACGGTGGGGCCCCAGACGCCGGACTGAGTGTGGCAGCTCATGCAGTGGGTTCCCATGAGGTTGCCGGTGTCGCGGATGCGGCGGTCGACGGCGGCGCCGCGGGGGCGATTGAGGATCCAGGCGTCGACCTGGCCCATGTGGTCGTAGATCGCCTGTTGGACGGCCTTGCGGGGATCGGTGTGCGGGGCGAGGTCGCGGAGGCGGAGTTCGACTTCGTAGCCGGGGGAGTTGGCTTCCACCTTGAGGTAGTAGACGCCGCCGGGCTGGAGGGTGCGGGTGATGGCGGTGCGGTGGGATTCGGTTTGCTGGTGGACGCGTTCGTTGGCGTTGGCGCCGGTGCGGTACTCTTTGCCGTCGGCGGTGTAGACGAGTAACTGGGCGACGACGAGGGGATCGGGGAGGGCTAAGTTGGCGGTGAATAACTTGGGGGTGGCGCCGGTGTATTGGATGCGGAAGTAGTCGAGGCCGGAGGAGCCGATGAGGCCGTTGTCGAAGTACTCGGCGTCGTCGGCGCCGCCGGTGATGTGGATGGTATCGCGGCCCTGGAAATCAATGGGTTGGGCGGAGGCGATGGCGTCGTTGGGTTCGGCTTCGAGGACCATGCCGCGGGTGGAGGCGCCGGGGTTGAGTTTGGCGAGTTTGGTGCGGAGGGCGACTTTGTGGCCGGTAGGCCAGGGGGTGAGTTTGGGGTAGGCGGTGAGTTTCTCGACGGTGCCGGTTTCGCGCCAGCGGGGGCGATTGAAGATAGGCTCTTCGTCTTCTACCTTAGTTAGTTTGAGGGTGTAGGCGGCGGCTTTGGGGGCGCGGTAGACGATGTAGAAGTCGGGGTCGTGGGCGTGGATGACTTTGCGGTAGCCGGCCCATTCGACGGCGATGCGGCCGTTGGCGGGGAGTTGGCTGGGTTGGGGGAGGCCGGCATAGACTTCGACGGTTTCGCCGGCGGCGAGGGCGATGGACTGCTGGTGGAATCCGGTAAATTCAGCGGCGGCGGCGATTACGGGTAGGAAGAAGACCAGGAGGCGCATGGCTATGAGTCAGCGTATCAGATCAGTTTACGATTCGAAGCCAACCGCGTTGGTTTGGGGGCGGCGAATGGACACACTTCGGGTGAACCGGGGGAGACGGCCGACCGGCTGGACACACTTCGAGTGAGCCGGTTTGGCGAGGTTCTTTTTTCAAAAAGCAGACAGCGGGTTGCAGGCGGCGGGGTGATCCGATGGCGGGCCGTCAGCAGCGGTCGTTGAAGGACGGGACGGCCGGGGCGGGCGAGGCGGGGAGTTCGGTGTCCTCTTCGCGGTAGAGGGTTTGTCCGGCGGCGGCGA
>JADCJL010000041.1 GCA_020247055.1 Acidobacteriaceae bacterium
CCGCCGGCGAAAAGGTCGCCCTGCCCGATACCGTCGAGCAGTTTCTGCCGGCCACCAAGGACGATAAGGACGCCGGCCTGAAGAAGCCCAAAGACAAGAAGAAAAAGAAGTCCAGCCCGGAGTTTATCGGCCCCAGTGGACATCAGGAACCCAAGAAGTAACCGGCGAACGCCCCATCGGCAAGGGCGCCGCCGGGGTAGTGTGTCCATGCAGGTGCTGGTGCTGATGGTGCCGGTCTTCCTCGGCTTCATGGGTTTCGCTATCGACCTCGGCCGTCTGTACATGGCGCGTAACGAACTGAAGACGGCGGCCAATGCCATGGCGCTAGCAGCGGCGCAGCGGCTGAACGGTACGGAGTCGGCGGTGGAGGCAGCGACGCTCTACGCGCGCATTCCGATTGACGCCACCGGCGGCCGGGCCAACAAGTATGACTTTGGCGGAGCGACGATCGGGCAGACCAACGGAACGCTGAACAGCGCCGAGCCGGAACTGACGTTCTATGATGCCTCGTCGGCGGCGCTGGGCGCCGAAGGGGCAACGGGGGGAGAGGCCGGCGGGACCACGGCCAAGCACGTTCGCGTGCTGGTGCGCGGGGAGGCGCCGACGATCTTCTGGCGTTTCCTGGCGATCGGACTTGAGGGCCGGGTGAATCTCGCCGCGCAGGCGGTGGCCGGCCAGAGCGCGCCGGTCTGCCAGGCGTGCGGCGTCGAGCCGATTGCGGTGCAGGCGGTCTCGACGGAAGACACCACGGATTTCGGCTTTGTGCCCGGCACCCGCTACACGCTCGGCTATCTGTGCACGGGCGGCCCCACCCCGGGTACGCTCGCCAACACCGTTTCGCGGGTGCCCTATGTGATGCTCAACCGCTATAACGAAAGCGCCACGGTGCTGTCGGACGAACTCACGCAGCTCTATCGCATTGGCTCGCAGGGGCTGCCGCCGGCCTCCGACCCGGCCGTCTACTGCCTGCGCGTGAATCAGGAGGAGCCCGTGTGGGTGAACGCGGCGCCGCTCGGCTGCAACACGAACCGCGTGGCCAATCAGGTTTCCACGTTCCTATGCGGACTCGCCGCCCGCTTTGACAATACGACAGTGCCGGCCGCCTGTAGCACGGTGCCCGAATCGGACACCGTGCTGGGCGCCTACCCGGCCGACACCGACCTGACCGACCTGGACGACTACTCCGCCTACACCGGCAACAACCGGCGGATCATCACGGTGCCGATCGTCGAGACGGCGTCGGAGTCGACCATGGCTGTCCTCGGCTTCCGGCAGTTCCTGGTGGAACCCGCCGCCAACGACACGACCGTGAACGCCGCCGATCAGAACGGCCGCTTCGCCGCCCTCTATCTCGGCAGCCGCATCCCGGTCAAACAAGGCCGCATCGATGGCTGCACCCAGGCCGCCGGACCCGGCAAGGTAGTGTTGCACCAATGACGCGCCGCCAGGCCCAGCGTGGCAACTCCTTGCTCGAAGCGGTGCTGTTTCTGCCGATCCTCATGCTGCTGCTCTGGGGGCTGATCGAGTTCGGCCGCATCACTTACACCTTCTACACGCTGCACAAAATGCTGCAGACGGTAGCTCGCTACACCGCCCAGCAGCCCGGCCTGAACTTTTGCGACGAAGCCGATGTCCAACTCGCGCAGGCCAAAACGCTCGCGCTGCGCGGGGCGGGCGAAAGCGCCGGCGGCGATATCATCACCGGCCTCACCGCGGACCAGTTCCGCATTCAACTCGAACGGGTTGATCCGGCGACTTCGCAACTCGGCGAGTGCGAATGCTCGTCCACCGGTTGCGATATTGCGCAGGGCGGGCGGAACCCGGATTTTATTGTCGTCTCCTTCACCGACGGCTTTCCCATGCGGCCGAACATCCCGTTCTTCAACGCCGCCGAGACCTTTGCTCTGCGCCCGCTGGTGCGGATGCCGGTAGGGGGCAACTGATGCGCCGCCAACGGGGCCAGGCTTCGCTTGAATACGTCATCGTCTCGGCGGGCGTGCTGATTCCGCTTTCGTTCATGATCGTCTTCACGGCGCAACTGCTGTGGACGTGGCACTCGGTCGTGGAATGGACGCGCCTCGGCGCCCGCTTCGCCGTCACGCACTGCTATCAAAACGCCGGCGAAAATGTCCGCACCTACATGCGCGCCAACGTGCCGCCCAACCTCGACCAACTCGAGTTCCAGTCCGGCGGAGCCACCATTCAGATCGACTACTTTCAGCGCGACCCGGCCACCGGCTCGCTCACCGAGTTCAACTGCTCGGGCGGCGACTGCTCCACCGAGTGCGTGCCGGATGCCGTCACCATCGGCGTCACCGGCTATCAGTTCCGCGCCTTCATGGCCTTTCTCGGCTTGCCGCCGGTAAGCCTGCCCAACTTTCAAACCTCGCTGCCGGTGGAAAGCGCCGGCTGCGATGCCGAATCCGGCACCTGTACCCCGTAAGGAGACCTTCGAGACCGCATGTCGTTTACCCTGATGATCGCCTCCCCTGATGACCAGCTGCGGGAACTGGTCCGCGACGCCGTGGCCGCCACCCCCAGCGCCCGCATCCTCACCGAATTTGTCGACGTTTCGGCCAATCTCTACATCCGCGTTCTGCAGGAGCTCGATCGTTTTCCGGAAGCCGCGCTGCTGCTCGATATCTCCAGCGATCCGGTGAACGGACTGAAGGCGCTCGAAAAGCTCCGCCTCGCCGTACCGGAGCTCTATATCCTCGCCACCGACTACAGCGAAGACGGCGAAAGCATTCTGATGACCATCCGCGCCGGAGCCACCGACTATCTCACCCTGCCGCTCAAACGCAGCGACCTCCGCGACGCCCTGCTCCGCCTCGACCGGGCGCCGCGCCGCGCCGCGAGCGGCGGCAGCCAACTGGGCAAGATCTACACCTTCCTCGGCGCCAAGGGCGGCGTTGGCACCACCTCGCTCGCCGTGAACTTCGCCACGATTCAGGCGCAGCGGAAGAAGCAGACCGTCCTGCTCGATCTCGATTGGGCCGGCAACGACGTCGCCATGATGCTCGGTTCGACCCCGCAGTATACGCTGGCCGAAGTGGGCGACAACCTCGACCGCATGGACCAGACCCTGTTTGAAGGCTTCGTCTCGCGCGACCCGGCCGGCTTCTTTTACGTCGGCCCGCCCGACAGCCTCGAAGCCAATCGCGGGGCCTTTACCGATTCCATGCTCCGCGAGTTCGCCACGTTTCTCGTCGAAAAGTACGAGTGCATTGTGATTGACGCCGGGCGCAACATCAACGACGATCTCGCTCTCGCCGCCCTGCAGGTATCCACCTCGGTCTTCCTCGTCTCGACGCAGGAGTTTCCCGCCGTGCGCAACGCCCAGCGCTACCTGGGCTATCTCATGCGCCTCGGCTTCACGCAGGATCAGATCAAGGTTCTCATCAACAAATACCAGAAGAAGCCCGCCGCGCAATACGCGACACTCGACCAGGTCAAGCAGACGCTGAACCAGCCCGTCTTCTACGGCATTCCCGACTCGCCCGCCGTGCTCGCCAGCATCAACAAGGCCCGCCCGCTCGTCACCGACCGCCAAGCCTTCGCCGACATGGACAAAACCCTCCGCGCCTTCGCCGACAAGGCCACGGGCGTCAAGCGGGAGCAGGCAGCGTAATCCCCCATGGCCACCCGCACCCCCCTTCGCCCCGCCCCCGCCACCACCGGCAACGCCCGGTGGCACGGCATCCGGTCGAAGGTTCACGCCAAGCTGCTGCAGCTGCTGACGCCGGACCAGCTCCGCGCGCTCAATAAAGACGGCGTGCGGGAACAGCTCGGCATCCACATCGAGCGCATCGTTCGCGAAGAGAACATCCCCCTCACCCAGGCAGAACGCGACCGGCTGATTGAGGAGGTGCTCGACGAGGTCTTCGGCCTCGGGCCGCTCGAAATCCTGTTTAAAGACCCGACGATCAGCGACATCATGGTCAACGGGCCGGATTCGATCTACGTCGAGCGCAACGGCAAGGTCGTCGAGACCGAGATTCGCTTCAAAGATCAGGCCCACCTGCGGATGATCATCGACCGCATCGTCTCGAACATCGGCCGCCGGATTGACGACTCCTCCCCGATCGTCGACGCCCGCCTCCCCGACGGCAGCCGCATGTGCGCGGTGATTCCGCCGCTCTCGCTCATCGGCCCGGTCATGTCCATCCGCCG
>JADCJL010000042.1 GCA_020247055.1 Acidobacteriaceae bacterium
CCATCGACGGTCAGTGGGTCGCCATCCGCTTCATGCAGGAGCCCATCAAGGCCCTCTCCCAGTCCTACCTCCGCACCAAGGCCCGCAGCTACAGGGCCTTCCGCGAAACCATGGAGCTGAAAGCCAACTCCTCCAACAACACCATCTACGCCGACGCCGACGGCGCCATCGCCTACTTCCACGGCAACTACCTCCCCAAACGCGACCCGAAATTCGACTGGAACAAACCCGTCGACGGCTCGAACCCCGCCGCCGACTGGGGCCCCCTCCACGCCCTCACCGACCTGCCCGAACTCCACAACCCCGCCTCCGGCTGGCTCTACAACGCCAACAACAGCCCCTGGTCCGCCGCCGGCGCCAACAGCCCGAAAAAGGAAAACTTCCCCGCCTACGTCGAACGCGGCGTTGAAACCGCCCGCGGCCTCCACGCCCTCAAAGTCCTCGACGGCGTCAAAGACTTCACCCTCGACTCCCTCCTCGCCGCCGCCTACGACTCCCACCTCCCCTGGTTTGAAAAAACCATCCCCGCCCTCGTGAAAGCTTGGGAAACCACCCCCTCGAACGACCCGCTCAAAGCCAAACTCGCCCCCCAAATCGCCCTCCTCAAAGCCTGGGACTACCGCTTCGCCACCGACTCCGTCGCCACCTCCCTCGCCATCTTCTGGGCCAACGACCTCCTCCGCCGCTCCACCGGCCGCTCCATCAGCCTCTCCTTCGCCGAGTCCATCGCCAAAGATGCGCCGAAGGATATCCTCCTCCACGCCCTTGCCGTCGGCTGCGACAACCTCGAAAAGGAGTTCGGCAAGTGGCAAACCCCTTGGGGCGAGATCAACCGTTTCCAGCGCCTCACCGGCGACATCGTCCACCCCTTCGACGACGCCAAGCCCAGCCTCCCCGTCGCCTTCCCCTCCGCCCTCTGGGGTTCGCTTGCCTCCTTCGGCGCCGCCCCCAAGCCGGGCACGAAAAAGTGGTACGGCACCTCCGGCAACAGCTTTGTCGCCGTCGTCGAGTTCGGCAAACGCGTCCGCGCCCGCGCCATCTCCGCCGGTGGCGAAAGCGGCAACCCCGCCTCCCCCCACTTCAACGACCAGGCCGAACGCTACAGCCGCGGCGACCTCCGCGAAGTCTACTTCTACCCCGACCAGATCAAAGCCAACGCCAAACGCACCTACCAGCCCTAATGACAGCGGCCAAGCGGAACGATGGGATCAGTCGCGATAAGCATAGGGGAGCGGGAACCAAATGCGCCCCTTGGTCCGTCCGCGGCAATCCACTCGGCTCCCCTTGGATCACCACCCGAGCCAGACAGCAGCATCCAGGCAGCGGGATGCCAACACAGCTTCTTGAACTTTGCCATCGGCTTGCTTCCCGTTGGCCATCTCCGGTTAACCGGTCTTTCGAACACCGTTCGTCCTTCAGCGGCCGATGGCCATCCGATCAAAGGGCCTCTTGCCTGGAGCTACGCCGCCGATTGAAGCCCGCTGAAAACCAAATGCTGCGCCCAACGGGAGCGTAGCCCGGATGTCGGGGCACAAGAGCGATCCTGATCGCCGTCCCGCCCGGAGATTGTTTCGTTCCGCAAAGCGCGGCCACATTCGGGGGTCTCCATGCAACACCCTGCCAAGACCAGCGCTGGCTTGACCCAGCAGAGCCATCGCATCGAGCGCGGACGGCGACTCTCGCCGGAAGGGTGGCAAAACAAAACTTTAATCGAAAAACTTTTGCCGGTTCTGCACTGTTAATGCGCTTTTGCCTGTAAAGGACTAGTCTGCTATCGATGGCCAAGAGGGCGATCCGGGAATCATTGCAAAGTGATTGAGCCTTCTTGAATGCCTTGATGAGCCAACGAACGTCCTTATCTGCCATCGACCGCAACGAACCGTTTCTGAAATGACCGCCAAGTTGATTCCACTCCCTTGCCGCCTTAACGTAGCGCACGTTGAGTGCGATTCCCGTAGCTCACCATCCTGGAGATGCCGGAAGTTGGCTATGGCACCTTTCCAACACGAAATGCGCTTTCTAAATGGGCGTTGTCGCCGCCGGATCGCCCCCTGCGCCTGGCGCTCGACCTTAACGCGCTTGGTGCTCATAGGATCGCTGTGCCCCCACCGCGAGAACGTGGGTCTCGAGTGGCCCAAACACCGGCGGCAACCGCGAGCGAAGGAATTACATATGCTAAGCCGGTTCAAATCGAGAATGGTCCCTAATCATGCGTATGTCGGCTCTATCTCTTCGACCCCATATTGCGAAAGGACCACTTCAACCTTAGTGGGCGCACAAACATGTTGACACGATTGTCGAATCGCTTACACTGGGACCTTTAGCGCAAGAGTAATGGGCTTCTCCGCTTCTGATTCAAGCCATTCCTCGTCGTGCCCAATCGAAAGGGACTTTAGGCATCGGCAAAGTGAGCCGACCAAACGCAGGCTTTCCTGGAACTCTTAACTGCCTCAAAACGCAGGTGAAATGAAACGGAGATCACTTTGGGTCCTTCGAACATCGTAACCGACCCGCGCCTTCTATCTGCCATTTATATTCTTTGGCGAAGGGCTTGGCTAATCTTATCGGCCATCTTGATCGGCGTTTCAGGTGCGTATCTGGGTTTCGAGTTATGGCCGAAATCCTACAAAGCCCACGCACTCATCATGATCGAAGCACAGAAAGTTGCGGATAAATTTGTGCAGTCTACAGTCAGCACGGGCAGCTCCGAGCGTCTGGCAGCCATCAGCCAAGAGATCCTTAGCAACACTCGTTTGCAGAAAATCATCGACGACTATCATCTTTTCCAGAAGGAGAAATCGCGACTTTATCCTGAGGAGATCCTCAACCTGATGCGCAAGAATATCACCATTCGCATCGACAAAACGATGAGTCAAGAGCGCACGAGTGCCTTTTCTGTCGAATTTGTTGGTGATTCTCCTACTACGGTGGCCGAGATTACCAACCTCCTCGTCTCTTTCTTCCTGGAGCAGAATCTTAAACAGCGAGCGCTGGCTGCGGAAGGAACCAGCGAGTTCCTGGACAGCCAGCTTGCCGAAGCAAAACGGGCTTTAGAGGTGCAGGAACAACGGCTGGCAGAGTACAAGCTAGCCCATGAAGGATCTCTGCCCGGACAGGAATCTTATCTGATGAGTGTCATCGCTCGCCTTCAAGCAGAGTTGCAATTTGTCGAAGAGTCGCTGTCCCGGGCCTCACTCAACAAGGCCAATATTGAGAGTGCCATGCAGTCGGCTCACGCAACTGACCTATTAGCCGCTCAGTTGGTAGAAAAAGCGACCGTTAAATCGGATTCTGTTCCGCGTGACAAGCTCCAGTCGGAGCTCCTGCAGGAGCAGCTGATGGTGTCTTTGACTCGCTACAAACCGAATCATCCAACCATTGTTGATTTGCGGGCGCAGATTGCCAACGCGAAGGCCCAGGAAGAACAAAGCGCCAAGAGCATAAGCAAAAGACCAGAGGAAGCCTCGCCCGCGATGCTCCGCTGGAAATTTGAGGCGAAGGAGCGAGACGAAAATTTCCGCAATCAACTGAATCTCATCGAACGCGAGGTGGCTCTGCGTAGCGCTCAGCGCAATGAAATCATCGCGAAGATGGAGGCCCAGCACAGGCAACTCCGGCAGCTGCCAGTGCGCGAACTCCAGATGGGCGCTATAACTCGCGACTACGAAATTTCCCTCCTTACCTATAAAAACCTTCTCGATAAGGGTCAGCATGCCCACATCTCTTCGGAAATGGAACGGCGCCAAAAAGGGGAACGGTTTAGAGTGGTTGACCCCGCCAAAGTGCCGGAGAGGGCGCTTGGCCCTTCCCTTTGGCTCACTATGCTGCTAGGGGGCGGCACCGGTTTTGCTCTGGGGGTCGTTATGATTCTGCTCAGCTCCATGCGCCGCAATGTACTGATCGGCGAATGGGAGCTTCCCCCGGAGATCCCCGTTCTTGCGAGGATTCCAATTCAAGATGTAAAGGTGGCGACAGACCCAACCAGGATTTCGAATGATTCCCTGCGATCGAAATTCCGAACTCTCCCGTTTTCGAATTCGGTACGCTCATGAACCCTGCGAATCCTTCCCAACCATCGTCTCCTGCCGCACCGCCCGGTAGTTCCCGGCTGCAATTCCCGCTACGCGAGGTGACTCCCCATCCTACGGTGCTCTGGTCGGTCTGTGATCCTCCAGCACGGTTGTACGAGCCCTACCGTCTCCTGCGCACTCGTTTGCTGCATCATCCTCTGCGTCACTCGAGCCTGGTTGTAACGAGTTCTTGTCCTGCGGACGGCAAGTCCACCGTTTCAATTAACTTGGCGGGAGTCATGGCGAAGCGGGGCCAGCGCGTTTTGCTGATGGATTGCGACCTCCGTCGCTCGAAACTCTCCACTACCCTTGGGATTCGAGCACAGTGTGGACTGGACGCTATCCTTCAAGGGGCCAGTCCCGAAGAGATGATTTTCAGTGTTTCCTCTCTTCCCAACCTATCCATCCTACTGGCTGGTCGTTCCGAAGAAAACCCGGTAGATATTCTGGACTCTCCCGAATTTGGCGCCCTCATGGAGCGGCTCCGTACCGAGTTTGACTACATCGTCATCGACTCTCCACCTATACTCAATCTCGCCGATTTCCCTGTCCTGGAGCGTCTGTGCGACGCCACCGTTTTTGTGGTGCGGCCCGGCTACACCGAGATCTCGCTCCTCCAGGATTCGTTGGCAACACTGAACAACGACAAATTTCTGGGCACAGTAATCAATCAGAACGTGGAATGGTGGCTGTGGAAATCTTCGTCTTACTATCACTATTACAAGGACTACGATCGTTCTCGCTCCAATAACGCCGTCTAACAGGCGTTCGTCGCAGGAAAATATACATGATTCTCCGGATCACCCTCCTAGCACTATGTTCCATTACTCCAACGCTTGCCACTGTTACTTATGGAGTGGTCGCGATCTCGCCGCAAGGTGCTGCCATGGCGAGTCCTTTTGGCGTTACCGGGAGTGGCATGCTGGTGGGAACTGCTGATGCCTTTACGTATTACGATTCCGGGGGAGGATTCAGTCCTCTTGGCTTCAAACCCACGGGTCTGACCGATGCCTCGGTGGTGACCGGGCAATTTCTCTTGTCCATGAGCGGTGGTTTTTCGGGCAGCAGCTACCTGCAGGGTTATTTTTACAACGGCTCCTCGTGGCTCAGCATTGCCAATCCCTACGCTAGCGATTCGGCCAACGCAATCGGTATGAGCTCAAGCGGAGCTTTGGTGGGTAATGTAGCTGCGCCCGACGGCACCAGCCATGCGATCATTTGGAAATCCGATGGGACCTGGGTTGATCTTAACTCGCTGGCCGCTGGTTATTCGAATCTTGAGGCGGTTGCGGTAAATTCTGCCGGCCGTGTGGTTGGGTCTGCCGACGGTCGGGCGTTCGTATACAACGGAAGCTCGGTATCTGTGTTAAATACTCCCGGCGCTACGGCGGCACGGGCCGAAGCGATAAGCTCAGATAATCGGATTACCGGATCACAGTACATTGGCAGTAATCGTCGAGCGTTTGTCACCGATTCTCTGGGCGTTGTAACCGACCTCGGAACTCTCGGGGGCCTGAACAGCGCTGGCCTGGGCGTAAATGCGCTTGGCCAAGTCGTGGGATGGTCCCAGCGGGCCAATGGAACTCAAAGCGCCTTCTTGTATGCCAATGGCGCGATGACCGATCTCAACGCACTGCTCAGCGTGCAGGGTTCCTGGGTTATTCAAAGCGCTATCGCTATCAACCAATCGGGTATCATCTTGGCCACGGCCCTGAATAGTCTGGGACAGTACCAGAACGTTTTATTGCACCCGGAAATTCCGGAACCGGGTACCCTATCCCTCTCGGCATTGGCCCTGGCCGCTCTGTATGTCCGACGCCAATTGCTAAACAACTCACGCTGAACTTGACTATTTAGACGCTATGCTGAGAAGGTGCTGCATGCTCCTTGCTTTGGGGCTACAGTTTGGGTGTCAGAACGACCCCGAGGCAAAGGCCCGCGCTGCGATATCGCGCGCGAAGCGCGAGCTGGCGGACCGCCAGTATTCTCGTGCCCTGATGCAGCTTCGGATCGCCTTGCGGCAATCTCCCGCGAACGCCGAGGCGTTTTATCAAACCGGCTTAGTGCATCTGGCCATGTTGGAGATCCCATCGGCCTACGTCAACCTTCAGAAAGCGGTTGATCTTGACCCCAAACACGTTGAGGCCAGAAATCGCCTTGCGGAGATCTTCAGCAGCTCTAGCGAACAAGGTCACCTGCGAGAGGCGGCCGAGTTCGCCCGCCAGGCGATTGCCCTTGACCCGGGTGACGCATCGGCGATCAATTCGCTGGCCATCGCTAACTTTAAACTTGGTGATGCCAAGGCGGCGGAGGAGGCGTTACGGCAACTCCGGAACTCGCCACGGGTGGATACCCGTTCGGTGGTGAACGGAGCGCTCATGCGCCTTCAGGCCGCCGATGTCGCAGGTGCTCTCGTCATTCTAGCGGACGGGTCGCGGCGCCTCCCCGAGTCGAACGAGCTGTCGCTGGTATTAGCGCGGCTGTATGCCACCCAAAACAACCTGTCGGCCGCCATCGGCGAGTTGTCTCGGGCCAATCAGCTCAAAACGGCAACGGCTCTCAGTTGGGCAACGCTGGCAAGCCTTCATGCGGCGGCCAATCAACATTCTCAAGCGCTCGAAGCCTACCGCAAAGCGAGTACCTTTGGCGACCCCAATTACAGTCATTATTTAGCGCACTACTACTGGAATACCGGGAAGCGGTCCGAGGCGCTTCAGCTGTTCGAAAAGCTGTATGAGGATCAACCCCGTGACTACTCGTCGCGCCGTCGCTACGTGAGCGCTCTGCGGCAATTGGGTCAGGGAACGCAGGCTGACCGGATTCTCCTCGATGCGCACGCACAGAATCCGAAGGACACAGACGCTGTGATTAGTTATTGCAACGCTTTGGTGTCTTCCGGGCGCATGGAGGCAGCCGTCAACAAACTTCGGCAACTCATCGCTGATGATGCCTACAACCATCACGCCCATTTTTTCCTCGCTCGCATTCATCTGGCCCGTCGGCGGTTCCCCCTCTATCATGATGAGCTGGGTCAGGCTCTCAAGGTCAATCCCGGCTTTCTTCCTGCCCGTCTCGAATTGGCCAAAGCCCTGATCGCAAGAGGACGGCCACAAGCGGGCCAAGAACTGCTTGACCAAGCCACTCCGGAACAGAAGAGCACCGCGGTGTGGTTAGAGAGCCGGAATTGGGCTCTGCTCGCGAAGGGAGACCTCGGCGAGGCTAAGGCCGGCATCGAACGGGTTTTGAGCCTCGGCAAGTCCACAGAAGCGCTTCTGCAGCGAGCGACCTACCATCTCGCCTCGAAACGGTTTGATGCGGCGCGTTTGGATCTGCGATCCGTGCTGGAATTGGATCCAGCTTCGGTGCGTGCATTCGATGCGCTAGGGAACAGTTTCCTCGCCCAAAATCAGATTGCCAATGCCCTGAAGGCCCTGAAGGGGCATGCCGAGGCACACAAGCAACTCATTCCCATCCAATTTGCCTATTCGCTGTGGTTGAGCCAGCATGGCTCTATCGCGGAGGCCGAGGGTGTACTGAAAGATGCCAGTAAGGTGGATCCGGAAGATCCCTCTCTTGCCGTTCGGCTGGGCGAACTGGCGTTTGCCTCCAAGCGATTCAGGGAAGCCCGGCAGTACCTGAGCTCGGCATTGACCCGGAATCCCCGTCTACCGCGAGGCCAGCTTCTGTTGGCGCATATTGAGTCGATCGAAGGCCGCCGAGACCTCGCAATGGCCGGGTACCGCTTTGTGATCGACCTCGATTCGGAAAACGTGGAGGCTCTCAATAATTTGGCAGCCCTGCTTTCCGACAATCCTCTCTCCGTGGATGATGCTCTCCGGTATGCCCAAAAGGCCAAGGAGCTTTCTCCTACCGACCCCAACATCAGCGATACCTTTGGGTGGCTTCTCTACCAAAAAGGGCTTTTCCGGGAATCCATTCCTGTTCTCGAATCTGCTCTAGGCAACTCCAATCCCGTGACCCGATATCACCTGGCCATGGCCTATGCACGAAACGGCGACTCCAAGCGTGCCAAGGTCTTCCTGGCCGAAGCCATGAACCGTGCTCCGGATTTACCCGAAGCCAAGCAAGCCAATCAACTCATCGAGAAGGTGAGTTCCCCCAAGTAAAAACCCGACTGTAGGTTGCTAATTCTCTCGCCAAGCACTGTTTATGCTCCCCTCTTTGCTGCCATTTGGTAATTTTCTATCAAGGTCAAGATTCCTCGCGCTGTTTGGATCGGTACTGTTTTCGGTGGTCATGCCAGCGCAAACAATCAACCTGACCTCTTCCTCGCAGCTCGCCCTGAATCTGGGTCCCAGCGCCTCGCCGGTTTCTCTATCCGGCGGCAGCGGCCCGTTCACGGTGTCCGTGCTGAGCGGATCGCTGCCCCCTGGAATCTCGCTTCGCTCCTCCGGCTTTCCGGCCGGATGGAATGCCACAGTTTCTCCCTTTTGTCTTTGTGGCGTGGGTACGGTGCCGGGCCGTTTCAACTTCACCCTCCGCATCGCCAGCGGAAGTAGCCGACTCGATCAGGACTACACCGTCGACGTGGCGAGTGCGGTTGACCCCAACCCTCCCACCCTGCCGGATGCCTTGACCAACGCGCCCTACTCGCACCAGTTGCGGAGCGCCAGTGCAGCAGCGTCACCTTCGTACTTTTGGAGCGTAGCTCCTGGATCCTCGCTGCCGGCCGGCTTAACCCTATCTTCTTCGGGCCTGATCTCGGGCACCGCCGGAGCTCCTGGTACGTTCTCCTTCTTCACCACCCTCGCCGACGGAGGTTTCGGTACCTCCCGCGTCCAACACACCATCACGATCCGGCCTTTTGCCCTGACCTCTCCCTCCACCCTTCCCGCCGCTACCCAGAATGTCGCCTACAACCACACCCTCACTACCGGTTCGGGCTCAACTGGCGCACTTTCCTTCAACGTTCTCTTTGGATCCCTTCCCACCGGGCTTTCGCTCAACAACTCCACCGGCGTCATCAGTGGTACCCCCAGCGAACCCGGAAGTTACTACTTCGCCATCCAAGCTCGTGATGCGAATTTCGGCATTGCGCAGAGGACCTTCGCGCTGCAGGTGGTCGCAACCCCACCGGGGCTTCTTTCCTACACCGGTGAACCGTTCACGCGACTGGCTGACCTCACCATCGGCACCTATCGAGCCCATGAAATGTCCGCGGGCAGTGGCGTTGCTCCTTACACATTCAGCCTCCGCGCCGGTTCGCAACTGCCTCCCGGAATGAGCTTCCTGACGGGCTCAAGCCGCCCCAACGCCATCAGTTCCAACGACTTCCAGGCGGTATTGGCGGGCGCTCCTACCGTCCTCGGCACTTACACTTTCACGATCGACGTCACAGACAGCTCCACTCCGCCCGTTACAACGAGCAAGACATACACCATCAACATCGCCTCGTTGTCTACTGTCACCAATCCTCCTGCCGCCAATCAGGGTGCCGCCTACTCCTTCACGATGCAGCCACTTGGCGGCTCCGGCTCTTATACACTCAGTTACCCCGTCGGATATCAGCCCAACGTGTTTACGGGGCGAGTCCGTCTACCCAATGGGCTCTCCTTGAACACAGTCACCCGGACAATCAGTGGTACGCCAACCGAATCGGGAACCTTCTATGTGCCCTTCGAGATCAGCGATGGCGCCACGACACTTCGGCAAGTACTCACACTCGTCGTCAATTCGGTCTCTCCCTTAACTTTCTGCGCGAACTCCTTGTTCCCATCGGCTACAGTGGCCCGTCCGTATAGTTTTCAGCCCTGTCTCGGCGGTTCGTCGCCTTACGCGGTCAACATTCTCTCCGGGAGCCTTCCCGCCGGGTTGTCTTTCACCACGACGGGCGCCCTCACAGGTCTTCCCACCGTTCCCGGCCTATACAACTTTCTCACCCGGTTCGTTGATTCCTCCAGTCCGCCTCGTTCGGTTACTGCGTATGTCACCATTAGTGTCCAAAACATGTTCCCGAACCTTTCCTCGCAGCTACCTCCGGCAACCGTGGGCACAAATTACTCGCAACCGGTCGGTATTGGTGGAGCCGACGCTTCCTTACAAATCTCGGTTGAGCCTGATAGTGTCCTGCCGTCCGGTCTCACCTTGAATGCTGGTGTCCTCGCTGGTGTCCCCTCGGTTGCGGGTCTCCACAACTTCAACCTGCGTTTTACTTCGACCCAGGGCTCCGGCGGCTTCTACGTCCAGCCCTTCACCCTTGCGGTCACCTCCCCCTCCGCCAACGGTACCACGACCATCCCGTTCGCCCTCAGTCGGGTCTTCAGCAGCAGCGCCCAGAGTCTCACCCTCACCGCCAACGTCACCAGTGCCTCGGGCACGGTGAATCAAGGGACCGTCACATTTACTATCCGGGACGGGTCGAATAATGTGGTGGGAATTCCTGTCACATCCGAAACCGTGAGCGGAGGCAATGCCAGTGCCACTTTCGCCCTACCCGCAGGGCAAGCTGCCGCAACCTATGCTATCCAGGCCGTCTACAACCCCGCTGGACCTTTTCTCGGTAGTACAGGCACCAACAGCCTCAGCATCACCTCGGCTTTCGTTAGCCTGACGGCAACGGTCGCCGCTGTTTCTTTCAGCCAGTCCCCCCAGTCCCTCAACCTGACCGCCTCGGTGACGAGCGGTACCACCGTGTCGGGTGGCACGGTCACGTTCACCGTGCGCGATAGCTTCAACAACGTGGTCGCCTTTCCGGTCACCTCCGGGGTGGTTGCCGCCAATAGCGCCACCGCAACGCTGCTTCTTCCTGGTTATCAGGCCCCCGGGCCCTACACGATCGACGCCGTGTACACCGGTGCAGGCAACTTTTCTGCCGCCGTCGGCACGGGTTCCTTCTTCATTGGTCCGGCGGCGACGACCACGAGCGCCAGCGTACCCGTTAACCCTGGCTATCGCGCCAGCGCTCAGACCATAGGGATCGAGGTGGTCGTCAACAGTGCGGCCGCCCCCGGTGGTGTTAGCGGAGGAAGGCCTACCCTGTTTGTACGCAACAGCGCGGGCAACGATGTTGGTGGTTTGATATCGGGAGGGCTGACAGAGGTGTCGGGCGGTCGGGCCTTCGTACTTTACAGTCTCCCCCCAGCGTTGGCCGTCGGCGCCTATAACATTGCAGTAGACTATCCTGGCAGTGGCACTTCCGGATTTAGTGGCGGCGGTCCCTTCCCTGGCTTTGGTAATTTCGCCCCATCCACCGGTTCGGGATCCTTCAATATCATCGCGTCGAACACAACAGTTAACGTGGCGCCTATCGCTGGACTCTCGTACTCCTCCGGGGGCCAACCCGTAACCCTTACCGCTACTGTCACCAGTGACGGCGAGAGTGTTTCCGGCGGCACCGTCTCCTTCACTGTTCGTGACTCTTTGAACGCTGCCATTGGTCCGTCGATTGCCTCACCGGTGCTCTCGAACGGCCAAGCTGTTGTGTCCTACCCCTTCCCGGCTTCCACCCCGGCTGGAGCTTACTCCGTCGAAGCCGTCTACAGCGGAAGCGCGAACTTTAATGGCAGTTCAGGCTCTGGCTCTGTTTTGATCACTGGTCAACCGACATCCACGACAGTCGCCCCCGTGAGTGTCTCTTTTAGCGCGGGCGCACAGGTGGTGAATCTCTCCGCGTCGGTCACGGCGGCCGGTACGGTGAATCAGGGAACGGTCTTCTTCACGCTAGTAAATGCCTCTGAATTTTCAATCCTGGCCTCGAGTTCGATTGCAGCCAACGTAGTCGGCGGTGTGGCAACGGCCTCGGCTACTATTCCCGCCGGCCAGTCCCCCGGTATCTACTATATCCGGGCAAATTACGGCGGCGGTTCGAATTTTAATTCGAGTACAGGTAGCAACACGCTGAATATCAGCGGCGCAAGTACGACCGTGACCCCCGCCGCGGTGACGGCCACCTACAGTCGATCGTCGCAAACGCTGACTTTTGCCGCTACGCTGGCGAGCGGAGGCACAGTCAATACGGGTACCGTAAACTTTGCCGCCAACTTCAACGGCTCCGTGGTCAACGTTACCGGCCCGGTGGTGAACGGCCGCGCCGAGGCGGCATTCACCCTCCCGGCGGCAACCGCCGCGGGTTCTTACCAGTATACGGCCGCCTTTTCAGGGGGTGGTGCTGCCGCGGTTGGGAGCGGGAACGGCACCGTCACGGTGAGCCCGGCTACTACCATCTCTTCTCCGGCGGTGCTCACCTCACCGGTCAGCGCATCCGCTACGGTGTTGAACCTAAGCGCCAGCCTCACCAGCCCTTCGGGCGCGGTCAGCGCGGGTACGGTCACGTTTTCTCTCCGCGATAACAGCAATAACATCATCGGCAGCGCCCAGACTTCGGCTACCGCCCCGGTGTCGACAGGCTTTGCCTCGACGGCCTGGGTTCTGCCGGCCAATCAGCCGGTCGGCACTTATACCATCCGAGCCACTTACAACGGTACTGCCAACCTGAACACCAGCACTGGCACCTCCACCCTGACGATCTCCGGAACAAACACCGTTGTAAGCGTACCGGCTTCGTCGCGTGTTTTCGGGGCCGCGGCATTTTCGATCGGCCTGACCGCCTCCGTCACCAGCAGTACCGGTCCGGCGAATGGCGGAACGGTCAGCTTTTCCATCACCGATGCCTCCAATGCCGTCATTGGCGCCCCGGTCGTTTCGCCTTCCCTTTCAAACGGGACCACCGCCGTTGCGTACTCTTTACCAGCCGGTCTCGCCCGTGGGGTTTACACCGTTACAGCCGCCTATTCCGGCTTTGGCTCCTTCACCGCGGCTAACGCCGTTTCGACCTTAACCATCACCCCGGCCGCTACCAGCGTCACCGTCTCACCCCTCACCGCCGCGTATTCCCCGACCAGCCGGACTATCAACGTGACCGCGACCACAACCAGTACCGGAGGCTCCGTCACTGGCGGCACGATGGTCTTTAACGTCCGGGACTCTCTTAACAACCTGGTCTTTGCCTCCCCGGTCGCCGGCAGCGGACCGTCCAGCGGTGTCTCCACGGCCTCCTTCAATCTGCCTGGAGGTACCCTTCCCGGTACCTACAGGGTACAGGCCGATTATTCCGGCAGCAATAACTTCAGCGCTTCCACGGGTTCGTCCACTCTATCCATTAGCGGTCTGTCCACGGTTATGGCGCTGACGGCTCCTTCCTCGCTGCCGTTCAGCCCGGCATCGCGGTTGGTCGCCTTCTCAGCCACCGTGACATCCTCTTTTGCGGTCAACGAAGGAGCGGTCCAATTTACTCTTCGGAACGCCGGGAACAATATAATCGGGGTCACCACGGGCTCTGGTACAGTCGCCAATGGGGCGGCGGCAGTGAGCTTTTCGTTGCCGGCGGCCACGCCCCCCGGCGTCTACACGCTTCAGGCCGTTTACCTGGGCGCCTCCGTGTTTGGGCCGAGTAGCGCCAACCTTCCGCTGGTCATCACCGGTGGCTCCACCACGACGACGTTATCTGCCCCAGTCAGTCCCATCACGTTGGGCGCGAGTGTCCCACTTACCGCCTCTGTTGCCCCTTCTGACGCTTCGGGCCGCGTCACGTTTTTTGATGGAGCTCTTGTTCTTGGCTCAGCCACTCTCAGCGGCGGTAGCGCCACCTTGAACACCCGGCTGCTGCCCGCCGGTACTCGCCGTCTGCGGGCGGTATACGCGGGCGATGCCACCTATTCGGGTAGCAACTCCCCAACACAGGCCCGAGTGGTCGCGGCTGGTTTGGCTGGTGCCTTGGCGAAAGCTGCGGGTAGTCCGTTCGCCACCGACGATGGCCTCAACGCCAGCGTCGCCGGTGACTTCAATGGCGACGGATTTACCGATCTCGCCGCCGTTTCCTGGCGCGGTTTGCGCATCTTGTTCGGCAATGGCAGTGGTGGCGTCTCCTCCACCGTAAGCCTTGGAGGCAACGGGGCCTTCTTCGAAGCTGTTGCGGCGGGTGATTTCAACGCCGATGGGCGTCTGGATATCGCGGTCTGCGGTCTCAATTCCTCGAATACCATCACCGTCTTTCGAAATGACGGAAACAACAGCTTTGTGCCTTTAACCTTCAACTCCGGTAATGGAGGCTCCGGGATTGCCTTTGGGGATTTCAATGGAGACGGATTGCTGGACCTCGTCTCCGCCAACCGATACTCCAATCGGCTTACCCTCCTTCGCAACAACGGCGCAGGCAGCTTTACGCCTTTTCCCAATCCTCCGGGTGTTGGCCCCGAACCCACGGCTCTGGTTGTCTCCGACTTCAATAATGACAACCGGGCGGATATCGCAGTCGCCAACAGCGGATCGAATACCGTCAGTGTGCTGATCGGTATCGGCGACGGCAGCTTCGCCAGCGCCGCCCTGACGGCGGGAGCAACACCTGTTGCGCTCGTTGCCGCCGACGTTGATGGCGACGGCAATACCGACCTTGTCGCGGCAAACAATGGTTCCGGAAACCTTTCGCTCTTTCTCAACGGGGGCAATGCCAACTTCGGCGCTGCCAACACGATCGCCACCCT
This sequence comes from Acidobacteriaceae bacterium, assembly GCA_020247055.1. Classification (GTDB taxonomy): domain Bacteria; phylum Acidobacteriota; class Terriglobia; order Bryobacterales; family Bryobacteraceae. The sequence goes on from JADCJL010000042.1 coordinate 14,570, forward strand.
TCGCCAACCTCGGGCCCTCTCGGCTGGTGACTTCAACGGGGACGGTAAATTGGACCTTGCTTACTCCACCGGGGGCGGCATTACAACCCTGACTGGTTCCGGCACCGGGACCTTCTCTCCCCGGGACACGATCCCTGCCAGTACCAACGTCAGTTCCCTGGTCGCACTGGAATTCAACAGGGATGGATTGACCGACATCGCTTACACGACCAACGATGTCGTGGCGGGTTCCGGCCTTGATCTCCTCCTCGGTGGCCCGGCCGCCACAATCACTGCCGTCTCGGCCGCCAGCACATCCTTCAGCGTTGCGACCCGGTCGCTCACGCTCATCGCTAGTGTCACCAGCAACTCCGGCCCGGTTAACGGCGGCATCTTTACATTCACCGTCCGGAATGGTTCCAATATCGTAGTCGGCTCCCCCGTTACTTCCGGCGCCATCACGGCGGGAACGGCCTCCGCTCTATTCACTGTACCGGCCTCTCAGGCGGCCGGCACCTACACGGTGACGGCAAGCTTTTCGGGATCGGACACCTTCTCCCCCAGCACCGGCTCCAATACCCTGTTGATTTCTTCGCCATCCACCTTTGTTGTTACCAGCAATCCCGTCGGCCTAACTATCGTAGTGGATGGAACGCCGGTCACCACCCCCGCCACTTTCACCAACTGGGGTGCGCCCGGTACCCTCCACACCCTGGCGGCCAGTAACAACCCCGGCACCCCGGGAACCCGCTACGTCTTTGCCTCCTGGAGCCAAGGGGGAACCGCTTCGCAAACCCTAAGTACGCCCAGTTCCAGCACCACATACACCGCCACTTTCACAACGCAACACCAATTTACGGGTAATGTCGCTGGTCCTGGGAGCCTCTTGCCCGCCTCCGGTTGGGTAAATGCCGGCACGGTTCTTTCGGTAAGCGCCACTCCCAACGCCGCGGCCGTCTTCACCGGATTCGCAGGCGACCTCTCGGGTACGACCAACCCACAGAACCTCACTATAAGTGCTCCTCGCACAGTTACCGCTTCGTTCTCGGCTGGCAGCCCAATTTTAGGGGCAACCATCCAAAGCAAGGGGAACGGTACCTTGACGAACGAGCGAATCTGGACACTGCGGCTTTCCAATACGGGTACGGCTCCCGCCCCCAACGTCCGGATTATGTCGGCAGCTGTCTCGTACGCCTCCGGGACTGGTCCCGTAACCATCATCACTCCGTTTCCGGTCACCGTTGGAGCTCTGGCTAACGGCGCTTCCACCGCCGTTCCGCTCCGTCTTGTCTTTCCGGTTACCTTACCGGCTACTCGAATCAACCTTGTTTTGACACTCAGCCCCAACGGCGGCGCCACCACGCAAGCCGTGACAATCGGCAACCAGTTCCGCTAAGGAGAATCAGATTGAAACGTTTATTTTTGAATGGGACCTGTAGTCTTGTAGCGCTTTGTTTTCAACTGAGCGCCGCTCCTGTGCTTACTCTTCGCCCCGCCAACGACCCTTTCCCGTCGCAACCACCGGTCATTGCAGGCAACGGGGGTACAGTCGGCATCGGGTTTGTCATGGATAATACCTGTATTGCCTGTACGGACTGGCTTTTCTTGACCGGGGTCTCCCTGTTGGGTAATCCGAATTCCGCCAGTGCGATCGGAACATGGACTGATCTCGTAAGTGCCAACCAATACGTTATCGCGCCCAATAGCCTTTTCAGCCAGAACTACGACAACTCTACCAGTCCGTCTCCATTGGGTCTCGCTTACTTTTCTTTTGACGCGTCACCGTTTGCAGCTTCCGGTCCGTTGGATACCGTTCGCGTTTTCTATGACAGCTATGATGATGACCCGGTCAATGGTCTTCCGGTGAACTCAGTTTATGGTTTAACCATCGATGTTCCTCTGCAGTTTATGGTTTTGGCCCCCAAGAGTAATCCGGTTGATCCTATCCCCGAGCCAGCCACCTTGGCGCTTACTCTTCCGGCCTTGACCGCCGTTCTTTTGTGCCGTGGGCGGCGCTCCAAACGCTAAGTCTCCCGGGCTCTACTGACGGTTGGTGAAAAACACCAAAGCTTGAGCATTGGACCGATATGGTGGGGCGCCGGAGGGGCAATCGACGAAAATACGCTATCGAATGGATGATGCCGCCTGAATGATTCAACGACTCCCCGCCTCCCGCCGCCGGTACTCCCGCGGCGAATACCCCGTCAGCCGCTTAAAATCCTTGCTGAAGAAAAACCGGTCCCGGTAACCCACCTGCTCCGCAATCCACTGCACCGGGTCCTCGGTATCGCCCAACCGCCGCTGCGCCTGCCGGATCCGCTCCCGCCGCAGCCAGTCAATCGGACTCGTCCCATAAACCTCCCGGAACCGCCGCGCAAAATGCGACGGGCTCATCCCCGCCTCCGCCGCCAACCCCGCCACCGTCAGCGGCTCAAAGTAGAACAGCTTCATCCGCGTCATCACCTTACCCAACCCCGCCGGCGTCGCCACCTCCCCGCTCCCCCCCGCCGCCCAGATCACCGCCAGCAACCGCGCCACCGCCGCGTGCAGCCACCCCGCCCCACCCCCCTCCACCAACGCGAAAATCTCCCGGTACACCGGCTCCACCACCTCCCGCGCCACCCCCCGCACCACCGGCCCCGCCAACCGACCCGCCAACTGCTCCAACCGCGGCCCCTCCACCCGCACCCAATACACCTCCCACGGATCCTCCCGCACCGCCCCGTGCGCATGCGGATGATGACAGTTCACCCACGCCAAATCCCCCGGCCCCACCTCGTATCTCACCCCCTCCACCCGCACCCACCCCCGCCCCGCCAAACAGTAAATCAACTCGTGCCCCGGAAAATGCTCCCGCCTCACCCCATGCTCGCTCCCCGACACCAAATGCCCCGCCCGCGGTACCGTATAAAACACATTCCCCACATCCTCCGCCGCCGAACCATACAGAGAAATTGGGTATTCTGTCTTTTCCCGAAATCCGCTCATGATCGAATACTACAACTCTTTGCGGGGTTCCACCATTCCGGCGCGGCGGATTCTGCGGCACCATGAGTCCATGGGCCGCCTTCTTTTTGTGCTCCTTGCCGCCGTCCCCGTCCAGGCGGTCGACTTCGGCCGCGAGATTCTGCCGCTGCTCTCCGACAAGTGCATCAGCTGCCACGGACCCGACCCCTCCTCCCGCATGGCCAACCTGCGCCTCGATCACCGCGAAGGCGCCCTCGCCGTCATCACCCCCGGCGACCCCGCCAATTCCAAACTCCTCGCCCGCGTCGCCCCCGCCAAGCCCGCCCTCCTCATGCCCCCGGCGCGCTCCCACAAAGCCCCCCTCACCCCCGCCGAAGTCGACCTCTTCCGCCGCTGGATCGCCGAAGGCGCCACCTGGGGCCAGCACTGGGCCTTCGTCAAACCCACCCGCCCCACCCCACCCCGCCCCGGCCACCCGATCGACGCCTTCCTTAACCCCACCAACCCCAATCCCCCCGCCCCCGCCCACACCCTCCGCCGCCGCCTCGCCTTCGACCTCACCGGCCTCCCCCCCACCGCCAATCTCCCCTACGAAAAACTCCTCGACCAGCTCCTCGCCAGCCCCCACTTCGGCGAACGCATGGCCATGTGGTGGCTCGATGGCGCCCGCTACGCCGACTCCGACGGCTTCCAGGCCGACGACACCCGCTCCAACTGGCCCTGGCGCGACTGGGTCGCCGAACAGTTCAACAAAAACAACCCCTTCAACGAATTTACCCGCCTCCAGTTCGCCGGCGATCTGCTCCCGAACGCCACCCCCGAAAGCAAACTCGCCACCGCCTTCCACCGCAACCACATGACCAACGGCGAAGGCGGCCGCCTCGCCGAAGAGAGCCGCATCGACTACGTCCTCGACCGCACCAACACCACCGGCACCGTCTTCCTCGGCCTCACCCTCGGCTGCGCCCAGTGCCACACCCACAAGTTCGACCCCATCGCCCACCGCGACTACTACTCCTTCACCGCCTTCTTCAACTCCATCAACGAAACCGGCAGCGCCGGCCGCAAAGCCCACCCCTATCTCCCCGTCCAATCCCCCTACGCCCCCCGCGCCATCGCCGAAACCGAAGCCCTCGTCGCCGCCCGCCGGCCCGCCGAACAACAGGCCCGCCGCGATGCCGAAAAGCCCTTCCAGGCCTGGCTCAAAAACCAGCCCCCCGCCAACCACCGCACCTGGCTCCCCCTCCGCCCCCACGAACTCAAATCCGCCGAAGGCACCCGGTTCACCCTCGAAGCCGATGCCGCCATCCAAACCGCCGGCCCCTACCCCCGCCAGGACGACTACCGCCTCGCCACCCGCATCGCCCTCCCCCGCGTCACCGGCTTCCAGCTCGAAGTCCTCCCCCAGCCCAAACTCTCCCGCCACGAATCCGGCGAGTTCCTCCTCACCGACATCAAGTTCCAGGTCCGCACCCCCGGCACCTCCCTCCTCCGCGACCTCACCGTCAAAAACGCCATCGCCGACTACTCCGCCGACAAAGCCAAAAACAACAACTACGGCAACATCAAAGACACCCTCGACGACGACCCCCGCAACGGCTGGACCACCCTCGGCGCCCCCAACACCCAGTCCCATTACGCCCGCTTCGAACTCGCCGAACCCCTCGTCCTCCAGCCCAACGAAGAGGTGCTCATCGAACTCCGCCACCGCTCCACCTCCGGCTTCCAGAACATCGGCCGCTTCCGCCTCGCCGCTACCGCCGAACCTGGCCCCGCCGTCCAAACCCTCGGCCCCTCCCCCCTCGAACAGCTCGCCGCCGGCCAGCCGGACCGCGCCCGCCTCTTTGAACAGTTCCTCGCCGATCACTCCCCCTACCGCGCCGCCCGCGCCGCCCTCGACCGCGCCCAGCAGCAGCTCGACGAACTCAAAGCCTCCGCCAAAGTCGACGTCATGGTCCTTGAAGACCTCCCGCAGCCCCGCCCCTCCCACATCCTGCTCCGCGGCGTCTGGGACAACAAAGGCGAAACCGTCTCCCCCGATACCCTCCCCGCCATCTTCCCCCTCGCCCCCAACCAGCCCCGCAACCGCCTCGGCCTCGCCAACTGGCTCGTCTCGCCCGATAACCCCCTCACCGCCCGCGTCATCGTCAACCAGCTCTGGCAGCTCCTTTTCGGCCAGGGCCTCGTCCGCACCCCCGAAGACTTCGGCCTCCAGGGCGAACGCCCGGACCACCCCGCCCTCCTCGACTGGCTCGCCGTCGAGTTCATCGAAAGCGGCTGGGACGTCAAACACATGCTGCGCCTCATCGCCACCAGCGCCGCCTACCAGCGCGACTCCCGCGCCACCGCCGAACAGCTCGCCGCCGACCCCGCCAACCGCCAGTACGCCCGCGGCGCCCGCTTCCGCCTCCCCGCCTGGATGCTCCGCGACGCCTCGCTCGCCCACGCCGGTCTCCTCAACCCCGCCTTCGGCGGCCCCCCCGTCCGCCCCTACCAGCCCGAAGGCGTCTGGGAAGAGCTCTTCATGGGCCGCTTCACCTACCTGCCCAGCGAAGGTCCCGCTCAGTACCGCCGCACCCTCTACGCCTTCTGGCGCCGCACCATCGCCCCCACGTTTCTCTTCGACTCCGCCCAGCGCCGCTCCTGCGAAGTCCGCACCTCCCGCACCAATACCCCCCTCCAGGCCCTCACCCTCCTGAACGACGAAACCTACCTCGAAGCCGCCCAAACCCTCGCCGCCCTCCCCCTTCCCGCCATCTTCCAAAAGGTGCGCCACCGCCCCCCCTCCGCCCCCGAACTCGCCACCCTCACCCAGCAGTACAACCAAGCCCTCGCCCACTACCGGAAGCACCCCGCCGACGCCGCCAAGCTCCTCCGCTCCGGCCACACCCTCACCCCACCCACGCCGCCACGAGCCGCCGCCATGCTCGTCGCCAGCATGATTCTCAACCTCGACGAAGCCATCACCCATGAGTAACTCCCGACGCCGTTGGTTCCAACAAATGCACTCCCTCCTCGTCCAACCACCCCTCGGCCACGCCTCCCACCGCTACCGCCTCGACACCCAATGGTCCCAGGCCGACCCGGCCAAGTATCCCGTCAACGACTGCCACGAAATGGTCCAGGTCCCCGACGGCCGCCTCTTCCTCCTCACCAACCACCCCCAGAACAACATCCTCATCTACAACACCGCCGGCAAGTTACTCGACGCCTGGACCCTCAATCTCAAAGGCGCCCACGGCCTCACTTACTCCGCCAACCATCTCTACATCACCGACACCGGCACGGGCCAGGTCCTCCAAACCACCCTCGAAGGGAAAATCGTCCTCGCACTCCCCCACCCCGCCAAAGTCGGCGCCTACACCGACCGCGATATCTACAGCCCCACCGAAACCGCCGTCGCCCCCAACGGCGATATCTACGTCGCCGACGGCTACGGCTCCCAATACCTCCTCCACTACGACGCCGGCGGCAAGTATATCCGTAAGTTCGGCGGCCGGAGCTCCCAACCCATCAACAAGGGCAAGTTCCTCCAGGCCCACGGCATCGCCCTCGATACCCGCGGCCCGCAGCCCCTCCTCGTCGCCACCGCTCGCATCCGCAACGAGTTCCACTGGTTCACCCTCGCGGGCGAGTACGTTCGCACCGTCTATCTCCCCGGCGCCTATCTCTCCCGCCCCGTCCTCTCCGGTAACTATCTCTACTCCGCCGTCTGCTTCGGCATGTTCCCCGATGACTACCGCATGTGGCAGAACCGCGGCTTCGTCGTCATCCTCGATGAAAACGACAAAGTCATCTCCGCCCCCGGCGCCGAACCACCCACGTACAAAGACGGCCGCCTCCAGTTACTCCTCCAGTCCTCCCCGGCCGCCTTCCGCAACCCCCACGACGTCTGCGTCGACCGCGAACAGAACCTCTACGTCTGCCAGTGGAACTCCGGTAAAGTCTACCCCTATAAACTCCATCGCGAAGCCTGACCCATGCACTCCCGCCGCCTCTTCCTCACCCAATCCCTCGGCGCCATCGCCCTCAACGCCATGGACGCCCTCCCCCACTTCGCCCCCAAAGCCAAGCGCGTCATCTTCCTCACCCAGTCCGGCGGCCCCTCCCAGCTCGAACTCTTCGATCACAAACCCGGCCTCCGCAAACTCGCCGGCCAGGAGCTGCCCGACTCCGTCCGCCGGGGCCAGCGCGTCACCACCATGACCGCCAACCAGAAGCAGCTCATCATGCCGGGCGTCACCAAATTCATCCGCCACGGCCAGTCCGGCGCCGAACTCGGCGAATGGCTCCCCCACCTCGGCAAGGTCGTCGACGATATCTGCTTCGTCAAGTCGATGCACACCGACCAGATCAACCACGCCCCGGCCATGACCCAGTTCCTCACCGGCCACCAGCTCCCCGGCCGCCCCACCCTCGGCGCCTGGACCAGCTACGGCCTCGGCAGCGTCAACAAAAACCTGCCGGACTATCTCGTCCTGCTCTCGAAGATGCAGCGCCCCAGCGACCAGCCCCTCTACGACCACTACTGGGGCAGCGGCTTCCTCCCCTCCCGCTACCAGGGCGTCAAACTCCGCAACGCCAAAGATCCCGTCCTCTACCTTCGCGACCCCGAAGGCCTCCCCCGCCCCCTCCGCCGCCAGATGCTCGACGGCCTCGCCGCCCTCAACCAGCGCCGCCTCGAGGAGACCGGCGACCCCGAAATCTCGACGCGCATCCGCCAGTACGAAATGGCCTACCGCATGCAATCGAGCGTCCCCGAACTCACCGATCTCTCGAAAGAGCCCGACGAAGTCTTCGACCTCTACGGCCCCGACTCCCGCCGCCCCGGCTCCTACGCCGCCAACTGCATCCTTGCCCGCCGCCTCGCCGAACGCGACGTCCGCTTCATCCAGCTCTTCCACCCCGACTGGGACCACCACTCCCGCCTCCCCTCCTGGTGCACCGCCCGCTGCCGCGATACCGACCAGCCCAGCGCCGCCCTCGTCACCGACCTCAAGCGCCGCGGCCTGCTCGACGACACCCTCGTCGTCTGGGGCGGCGAGTTCGGCCGCGGCGTCGCCGGTCAGGGACAGTGGGACTCCATCGAAGCCGGCCGCGACCACCATCCCCGCTGCTTTACCATCTGGATGGCCGGCGCCGGCGTCAAGCCCGGCATCAGTTACGGCGCCACGGACGATTTCAGCTTCAACGTCGCCGAAAACCCCGTCCACGTCCGCGACCTCCACGCCACCATCCTCCACCTGCTCGGCATCGACCACACCCGCTTCACCTTCCGCTTCCAGGGCCTCGACTTCCGCCTCACCGGCGTCGAACCCGCCCGCGTCGCCAAAGGCATCCTGAGCTAACCCCCTGGAGTTGGATCATACCCTACGCGGTAGCGGCATCGCCGCGCCGCAACACACAAAATCCGCGCGCCCAAACTGGCCGGATCCCCCCCTCGCTCGGGAAACGCCGAAACACCATCGAATCAAACCCAATCCCCATAGCGCGCTTGTCCTCCCTGCTCCCCCCACCGAACCTTCAACCCGGAGCAGATTTATAAGCTTTTTAGGAAAGTTATCGGATTTATTTAATTTTGATAATTTTGCTATACTTACCGTATGGACCCCATCCAAAACCCGTATTCCCCTGGTGCCGGCAGTCCCCCTCCGGAACTCGCCGGTCGCGACAAACTGAGGGAGCAGATTCGGATCGCGATAGCGCGCATCCGGCGGGGCAACTCCGCCAAGAGCGTACTCATGGTCGGTCTGCGCGGTGTGGGCAAGACTGTTCTCCTGGACCAAATGCGCCAGGATGCAGACAAGGAGGGCATTTACACGATTCGCATCGAGGCGCCAGAGAATCGATCCTTGCCAGCCCTGCTCGCGCCCCAACTTCGGCAGGTTCTGCTGCGATTAAACCGAGTCGAAGTAGCTAAGGACCTCGCACAGCGCGGACTCAGGGCGTTAGCAGGATTCGCCAAAGGTCTGAAAGTCAAGTTCAACGACATTGAGGTGGGTATTGATTACGAGGCAGAACCGGGGCTTGCTGATAACGGCGATCTGGAAGTCGATCTGACGTCGCTTCTGGAGCAAGTCGGCTTGGCCGGACAAAACGCCCAAAGCGCGGTCGTGCTCTTCATCGATGAGCTTCAATACATCGAGGAGGTCGAATTTGCAGCCCTCATCTCGGCCCTCCACCGCTGCGCACAGCGGAAACTCCCACTTACCGTGGTTGGAGCAGGCTTGCCACAACTGCGCGGACTGGCTGGGCAAGCAAAGTCATACGCTGAAAGATTGTTTGACTATCCAGTCGTGGGACCGCTCGAGGCTTTCGAGGCAGAACGCGCAATCGTCAAACCGGCACGAGATCAAGGCATCGAATACACCAAAGAGGCGGTAGAAGAAATCATCTCCGCAACTCACGGGTACCCATACTTCCTGCAGGAATGGGCCAAGCATGCGTGGGATGTTGCCGACAAAAGCCCTATAACCCTGGATCACGTGAAAGCCGCTTCAGTTGAGGCGATCGCGGCGCTCGATGAGAGCTTCTTCCGGGTGCGCTTAGACCGCCTGACGCCGTCTGAAAAACGCTACCTGCGTGCGATGGCGGAACTTGGGCCGGGACCGCACCGAACAGGCAACATCGCAACCGTGTTAAAAAAGGCCGTGAATTCGCTCGGTCCGGTTCGCAAGTCTTTGATTACCAAAGGCATGGTTTGGAGTCCAAACCATGGAGACACTGCCTTCACAGTCCCCCTTTTCGATGAGTTCATGCGGCGGATAATCCCTGAATGGGAGTAGCGCCAGGTCTCCCCATGCCACGGCGCACCAGTCAGTCCCGCCTCCCCAAATCCCCAGCGAAGGTCCACCGCGGTCTCTCCCGCGGCGACCCTCGCGTTCACTCTCCCGGCTAGTTCGCCGTCCAAACCACCTTCTTACCCTTCTTCGAGAACGTCAGGTTGTGAATCTCGCAAAGGTCAATCTCTTCGACGATCCACTCAGTGTCATCCTCGTCCTTCAACATCACGTCAAACAGGCAGGTCTTCTTCCCATAGCCCTTAAACGTAATGTCCAACGACTGCCCGGAGTCCAGTTCGTCCTTCCCCAGGATGTCATCACCCCAGTGCCGGTCCTTCGTGGGCGCCACGTATAGTGCCGAAATCGTAAAACCAGTCTTGTTCACCAGGGTAAAGTCCTGGTCACCGGCAAACAGTGTCGCCGCCAGCAGGGCAACCCCAGCCATTAAACGCATCTTTGAGGAAAAGAACATACGCTAGATTATCGACGATCCGATCCGGTTTGAACAAATTTAATTATTGCCGCAGAATCCCCAACGCCCGCTCCCCCGCCGCGAAGAACTCCCGCCGCTCCTCCTCTTTCGCAACCGGCAGCTGCGCCCCCCGGTAGTACGTCAACTCCGCCTCCCACCGCGCCGCCAGCGCCTCCCGCGCCCCGCCCGCCCGCACCGGCTTGCCCTCCCGCAGCACATACACCGGATTCGTGTGCCCCTGCATCTCCGGCTCCCCCTCCGCCCGCCGCCCCACCGCGTGCGCCGCGTACCACGCGCTCTCCCCACCCTCCTCCGGCGCCTCCACCTCCAGCCGCTCCCGCCGACCGTCCCCCCGCACCTCCGCCATCACCTTCCCGTTCCGCACAATCGCCAACCGCTCCAGCGGCCGGAAAAACGACGCCGTCGCCTTCACCCGCCCCCCTGCAATCCGCACCTCCACCAGCGGCCCGTTGCTCACCACCACCGCCCCCTGCTTCACCCCCCCCGCCCCCCCCCCC
>JADCJL010000043.1 GCA_020247055.1 Acidobacteriaceae bacterium
AAGATCGTGTTACTCGATTTCTCAATGTTCCCGTGCGCGTCATACCCGCCCTGAAACACCGCCGCCAGCCGCACCCCCGCCTCCACCAGCCGCCGCGCCAGCAGCGCCCCCTGCCCCGTCGAGTTCCGCCCGTACCGGTCCCGCAGCGCCGCCGGCTCCTCGTCCAGGTTAAACGCCTTCCGCGCCTCGGCCGATGACACCAGCTCAAACGCCTTCTGCGTAAACGAATCCATCCCCTCCACCAGCTTCGTCCGCTCCACCTGCCGGACCTCCTCATCGAGCGCCCGCAGCAGATTCGCCCGCCCCGCCGCTTCCTCCAGCGTCACATTCGCCGGTAGCGCCAAATCCTGCACCCGGAACTCCTTCCGCCCCGGATCCCCGGTGATGAACGGGTCATACGCGGAACCCAAAAATCCCGCATCCGCCGAAATGTCCCGCCGCGGAATACACACAAACGCCGGCAGCCCCCCGCGCGGCCCCAACTCCTTCGCCACCACCGAACCAATCACCGGATGCTTAAACGCATTATTCGGCCGCGAGCCGGAGAAGATGTACTGCTTGGCCTTCTCATGGATCGCCTCCCGCGAATACATCGACCGGATCACCGTAAACCGGTCCGCCATCCGTGCACACCGCGGCAGCAGCTCCGAGAAATGCACCCCCGGAATCGCCGTCGGAATCGTCTTGTGCACCCCCCGGATCTCCAGCGGCTGCTCCGGCTTCGGGTCGAACGAATCGTGCTGACACGCCCCACCCTCCTGGAAGTAGATGATGCAGTTCTTCGCCCGCCCCCCGGCGCCGGCCGCCGCCAGCAGCGCCGGCAGCGAAATCCCCGAAAACAAAAACTCTCGCCGCGTCCTCATTGGTTCAGCTGAAACTCCTTCGTATTCACCAACGCCCAGAACACATTCCCCAGCGCCCGCTGCCGCGTCCGCCCCGCCTCTCTCTCCGCCGCCAGATACCCCGCCACCTTCCCCCACTCCGCCTCGGTCGCCCGCCGCGCCAGCGCCCGCAAATACAGCGCGTCCACCACCGCCCGGTCATCCACCAGCCGCTCCACCAACCCCGCCAGCACCCCCTTCGGCGACTCAATCTTCTCCCGCACCGCGTCCGCGTTCATCAAATGCAGCGACTGCGCCAGCGACGGATTCCCGCTCCGCGGCTCCAGCGTATCCCGCCGCGGCTGCCCGAACGTCGTCAGAAAATAGGTGGACCCAATCGACGCCACCAGCTCCTTCGCCGACGTCCCCTCCGGATAGTTGCTGAAACTCTGCGGCACCCCGGTCACCTGCCCCAACGCATCGAGCAGCACCTCCGCCGGCAGCTTCCGCGGCTCGTACCGCGCCAGCAGCACCCGCTCGAGCGGATCCCCCCCGCCCGGCCGCCCCGGCTCCCTCGACGCCAGCTGATACACCCGCGCATTCAAAATCAACCGGTGCATCGGCTTGAACCGGTATCCCGACTCCACAAACCGCCGCGCCAGCTCCTCGAGCAGCGCCGGATGCGACGCCATGTTCGTCGACCGGAAGTCATCCGCCGGATGCACAATGCCCGTCACAAAATACTCCGCCCACAGCCGGTTCATCGTCGCCCGCGCAAACTGCATCTGCTGCGCACCCAGAATCCAATCCGCCAGCTGCTCCCGCCGGTCCCGCCCGTCCCCCGCCTGGGGCGTCGTCCCGTCCAGAAACCGCGGCCGCACCGCCTGCTTCGTGTTCGGGTGGATCACCTCACCCTCCCGCGTGTTGTACCAGATCCGCCGGTACTGCGCGTAGCCGTGCTTCACCTTCATCCGGCCCAGAAACGCCGCCATCCCGTAAAAATCATCCTGCGTCAGGTTTTCGAGCGGATGGTTGTGGCACTCGGCGCACTCAATCCGCTGCCCCAGAAACAGTCGCGTCACCGTCGGAATCGCCTTCGATACATCAAAGGTCTTCAGCATGAAATCAATCGCCGGATGCCAGAAGTTCCCCGCCGGATGCACCGTCGTATCGCCCGTCGCCGTCAGCATCTCCCGCACCGTCCGGTCATACGGCCGGTCCCGCTCAATCGCCTCCGCCAGCCAGCGCTTGAACGAACCATTCGTCCGCCCCTGCGAGTAGTACTGCGAGTTGCGAAACCAGTCTTCGAACTTCACCAGCCAGTGCGTCGTGTACTCGGGCCGCTCGAGCAGCCGGTCAATCAGCGCCGCGCGCTTGTTCGGATCCGGGTCGGCCACAAACCGCTGCGTCTCCTCCGGCGCCGGCAGCACCCCGATCAGATCCAGATACACCCGCCGCACAAACACCGCGTCCCCACTCACCGGATACGGCGCAATCCCCACCTGCCGCAGCTTCTCAAACACCTCCCGGTCGATGAAGTGCCCCTCCCCCACCCCGCTCTCCGCCCGCGCCGCCGCCGTCGTCACCAGTATCTGCGCCGTCGCCGTCTTCCCCACGCCCCGCGCCATCACGGTCGTAATGCCCCGGCCCCCCGCCACCGCCTCCCCCGTCGCCGCGACCTTCACCACCCCCTCATCGTTCACCGCGTAAGTCACCTGCCGCGTCAAATCGGCCGTACTCCCGTCCGACAGCTTCGCCGTCACGGTAAACCGGACCTTCTCCCCGCTCCGCGCAATCACCTCCCGCGGCGCCATCACAATACTCACAATCCCCGGCCCCGCCGTGCTCCGCCGCGCCCCCTGCTCGAGCCACCCCAGCAGCGTCCGGTACTCATCCGACTCCGGCGTCAACAAGTGTCCCCCGCCGTGCGCCACCGCAAAACTCGGCTTCCGCAGCAGCAGCGAGTTCGCCGGATGGGCCCGGTCCACCCGCCGCCCGTTATGCGCCGACGTGATCATCGCATAGTCCGCCGCCGCATCCGCCCCGTACAGCGACAGCTTAAATCCGCTCTGCCCCGCCGGCGAGCCATGGCACCCCGAACTGTTGCACCCCTTCGTCGTCAGGACCGACAGCACATCCCGCTCAAAACTAATATCGATCGCCAGGACACACCCGGGTATCGTAACCGCGGCTAGCAGGAATGAACGCAAGGCTCTTCTCCGTGTCGATCATTCCACACTCCGCCCCCGCGCTCAAGCACCCCCGGACTCCACCGGAGTTACTCCTGCCCCTCGCCTTCCTTCCGCGTCTTCCGAAGGCGAGGGACAAACACCAATGCGGCCAGGACCTCTATCCTGACCCGGCGATCACCGCACCCGGACAGAGATCCCGTGCGGGTCACTCTCCTCGGAGCCGTTCACCGGATTCCGGAACCGCGTCTGATACACATGCGTCATCTCGCCAAAAGCGCCTCCATGGGTCACCGACATAATGCCCAAGCCGGGAGTCGTACCGGCTGAGGCGTGCGCCCCGGTCTGCGGCTGCGGGCCACGCAGCGCCATATAAACCCGGTTGCCGTGCGGGGAAAGAGCGACGATGTCGGGCGTGGGATCGTCACTCAGTGGCCCAGCCAGATGGATGGCGCGGATGTACTTGAAGTCGAACGAGCGGTAAACCTCCACCAGATTGGCCAGACGGTCAAACGCCCATATGTAGTAGCCGTTTCCGGTGGCCGTCATGCCATGCGCATCGCGGTGATCCGCGGCATTCCCGTCCCGGAAAATCGGACGGATCCGGGCATCGTTCGCCGGAAGAAAACTCGGCCCGTTCGGGAAGTTATCCTCGAGCGTATAAAGCATGAACTCACTGTGATTGGTTGTCGTGGTGCCGGCCCCGCCGTTCATGTAGACCTTGTTCCCCACCTGAACACCGCCACACCCATCGCGCCCGTAAAGCTGGTTGCCATACTCGGCGACAATCGACATCGGCGTAGTCGTCGGATCAACCACAAACATCCCGCCGCCACGGAGCGTAATCACCGACCGGTTCTGGAACGTGGTGATCGGGCAGATCGGGGCGTTGTCCGGCCGGTTGTGCGGACCAAAATATGCGGGATCGCTCGCGTTGACGGGCGTCGCCGTTTCGCACGGAAAGCCGTTCGGCGTCCGGCATTTCGCCAGGTCGATGGTAGCGGCCGTGTCATGCGTGAATTCGTCGCGAACCGCATCGTAATTAATGCGTTCGAGCAATTTGCCATTCTGGTTGGCCACAATCACGGCGCGGCCGTCCGTCGTCCACGTCGCAGCATGCGCCTGCCGCGCCCCACCCGCGCCGGCCGACATGCGGAACAACGCCTTCGAACGTCGCGTCTCGGCATCGATGATGGCCACATGGCCGCTTGCCACGAAGGCAACCGCCATATAGCGGCCGTCCGGACTCGGGTAGGCCATATGGGGACGCGAGACATTAGCGCCGGTGGAGTTGTTGGCGGTGCCAACAGCATAGAAAGAAGCCAGATCAATCACCTCCGGCTTATCCAAAACAGGACCGGTCGGGTTTTCCAGATCCTCGCTGTTCCAGATGAGAATGCGGCCGCCATGGGTGCCCCGCGGCGCTTGGGCCGTAAAGCCAGCCGTGTTGTTCTGGTCGGTCAGCCAGACCTCATAACCATTGCTTTGCGCCAATGCCGGTAGCGCCACCAGGATAGAGGCAGACACGGCTGCCAACGTACAGGATTTCCAATTCATCAGTTTCTCCGCTACGATTCAGGATTCCGTGTGGGCGACTCTTACCGTGGATCACTGATGCGAACGACGACCGCACCAATAGGCTCGGCCCAGTCCGCCTTAAGAATGCGCTCCCAGAATCACATCACCATCATAGGCCGTCCGCCGCTCTAGAAAACCCACCCCTACCTACCTCGCCCGCCTCCGGTGCCGCTCCAATCCCCTCGAAACATAACGCTGCCCCGCCAGCACCGCCTCAATCGCCGCTACCAACTCCTCCCCCGCCGCCACCTTCAACACATACGCATCCCCACCCGCCTCCATCGCCCGGCGCAAAAACAGCGGACTGTTGTGCATACTCAAGAACACCACCTTCGTCAGCGGTAACGCCGCCCGGATCCGCTTCACCGCCTCCAAACCATTCATCCCCGGCATCGAAACATCACACACCACCACATCGGGCCGCAGCCGCAGCGCCGCCGCCACAGCCTGCTGCCCATCGCCCGCCGTCCCTACCACCTCATACCCCCGCGGCAGCAGCGATTTGGTCCCCTCGAGCAACAGAGCATGGTCATCCGCCAGCAGAATCCGCACCGGCGCCTCCGCCCCGGCCGCCGCCGTCTCCGCCGCCGTCTCCTCCGCCCTCTCCTCCGGCACCCCGGCCAGCTCCGCCACCGGCCCCCGTCCCGCCTGCCGCTGCAGCGGAATCCGCACCAGCACCCGCGTGCCCTCTCCCGCGGCAGACTCGATCCGCAGCGTTCCCCCCACCAAACGCACCCGCTCCTCCATGCTGTACATCCCCAGCCCCCGCCCCTGGCTCCCGGCCGCAAACCCCTTCCCGCTATCCACCACCGCAAGCTCCAGGCCGTCCTCGGTACCCGTCAACGAAACCTCGGCGCACTCCGCCTCGGCATGCTTCTCAATGTTGCGCAGACACTCCTGACCAACCCGGTACAAACACAGCGCCACGTTCCGGTCCACGCCGTCGGGTACGCTCGCCCCCCGGTATCGAATCAGTACCCCACTCCGCGCGCTCATCTCCTCGCACAACGACTCAATCGCCGCCGAAAGCCCGAAGTGCTCGAGAATGGCCGGATGCATCTGGTGCGAAATCCTCCGCACCCCCGTTGAGATCTCCAGCAACTGCGCCTGGTATCCCTGCAGCACCGGGCCCAGCGCCCCACTCGCCGGGTCCTTGGCCCGGTTGCTCATCTCCATCGACAGCAACGCCAGCCGCTGCGTGATATCGTCGTGCAACTCCCGCGCTAACGCCCGCGCCGCCTCCTCCTCCGCCGTTAACAGCCGCAGACCCAGCTTGCGAATCTCCTCGGCCGCCTCGCGCAGCTGCTCCTCCTGCCGCTTCTGCACCGTAATATCCGTCACCACGGCGACATGCAGTACCCCGCGGGCGCTCTCAAACTGATTCATCCGGCAGGTAACCGGAAACTCCAATCCATTCTTGTGCCGCCCCATCAACTCCACCGCCCGGGGCGTCAGCCGCGAGACTGCCGCTGGTCCATCCGGCCGGTACCCCGGCAACAAGACGGCAAACCGCTCCCCCATCAACTCCTCCATCGGGTAGCCAAAGATCTGCGTCACCACCGCATTAGCCAGTTGAATCCTGCCGTCCCCGTCAATCGCCAGCACCGCTTGCGACGAGGCATCAAACACCGCCTGAATCAGCGATTGCCGCTCCGTCGCCTGCTGCTCCGCCGCATACAAAGCCGACAGATCGGTAGCAATCAGCAACACCGACGCCACCGCCCCGGCCGCATCCACTTCCGGCACCATCCGCACCCGCAGGTTCCCTAACCGCGTCTTCGAGCGCACCTCCGTCACCACCATCTGCCGGGTGGCCACCACCTGCTTCACCATCGCCTGCCAATAGGCAACGTCCCCCAACACCACCGCGCCCGGCCGCTTACCAATCAACTCCTCAAGCTCCACGCCGGCCAGCTCCACCCCTCGCCGGTTCACAAAGACGTAACGGCCCTCCGCATCCAGCCGGGCAATCGCGTCCGGACTGTTGTCCACCAGGTCCATGTACTGTCGATGCAGCGCCTCGCGCTCCTCCCGCTCCCTCCTCTGCTGCGTAATGTCCCGGCGCGCCACCACCGCACCGGCAATCCCCCCGGCCTCATCCCGAATCGGCGCCGCATTGTAGCTCACCGCCCACTCTTGCCCCGTCTTCCTGTCGCGCAACACGTACTCTTCGCCAATCGCCGTCTCCCCCCGCATGGCCCTCGATACCGGCCACTGGGCTACCGGCACCCGGCCACCATCCAAATCGCAAACCTCCACCGCCGCCTCGTAATCCTCGAGCGATCGCGGGCAGGCCTCCTGCGAGGAGAAACCATGAAACCTCGCAAACGCTTCGTTGTAAGTCTCCAGATTGCCATCCCGGTCGCTGATATACACCGCATCGGGCATCGCCTCAATCGCCGCCCGGAGTTGCGCCTCCCGCGCCCGCACCAGATCCTCCGCGGCAACCCGCGCCGTGATGTCTTCGCAGTACATCAACAGGCCCTCAGGCTCCCCGTCCCGGTCTCCCCAGGGCCGTATCTCCCACTGCAGCCACATCACCCCGCCGTTTACCGCAAAGCAATCCCGCTCCCTCGCCAGCGTCTCTCCCCGCAAACCACGCCGATGAAACTCCTTCCACCGCTCCGGAATATCAAACACCTCATAGTGCGACCGTCCTATCAGTTGCGATAGCTCCAGCTGGTAATACGCACACCACCGGTCGCTGGCCTGCAGGTAGCGCATCTCCCGGTCAACCATCGCCACCGCCACCGGCATCTCCCGCACAAAAATCGACAGTACGTCCACCCGGTCGTCGGACCGTCTCGTCGCTCGCCCTGCAGAAATCCCCATACCAAACACCAGAGTCATTTCCCCCGCACGCTGTGACAGCGGTAACGCGTTAACATCTGTAAAATCCCTATCTACCCCGCCCTTCCGCGCCTCCGCCGTCTGGGGTACCATGGCCCCAAGTCAACTCCCGCTCCCCTGTCTACCATGCTCCTCTCCCGCCGTATCCTCCTCGCCGCGCCCCTGCTCGCCGCCCCACCGCCGCCCCCCTTCCGCGGCATCTACCCCATCGCCCAAACCCCCTTCCACCCCGACGGCTCCCTCGACGCCCCCACCCTCGCCAAACAAATCCAGTTCCTCCACCGCCTCGGCGCCCACGGCGTCGCCTGGCCCCAACTCGCCAGCGAATTCTGGACCCTCACCCCGGAAGAACGCCTCACCGGCGCCACCGCCCTCCTCGCCGCCGCCCGCGGCAAATCCATCCGCACCGTTATCGGCGTCCAGGCCAACGACCCCGACCTCTCCGTCCGCCTCGCCCGCCACGCCGCCCAAAACGGCGCCCACGCCCTCATCTCCCTCCCCCCGGACTCCCTCCCCCTCCGCGAATTCTTCACCAAAATCGCCGCCGCCGCCAACCTCCCCATCTTCCTCCAAGCCGTCGGCAACCTCTCCGTCGACGACGTCCTCGCCCTCCATCACGCCGTCCCCGCCGTCCGCCTCATCAAAGACGAAGCCGGCCTCACCCTCCCCCGCATCTCCGCCTTCCACGCCCAAGCCCCCCACGTCGGCATCTTCACCGGCGCCCACGGCAAAACCATGATCGACGAACTCGTCCGCGGCGCCAGCGGCTCTATGCCCGCGGCCGGTCCCGCCGACCTCTACGTCCGCGCCTTCCACCTCTGGGAGCAAAAGAAAGAGGCCGCGGCCGCCGCCGCCTTCGCCAAGGCCGCCGTCTTCGTCCCCGAATTCGAACAGTACGGCATCGAAGGCCTCAAATATCTCCTCTTCCTCCGCGGCGTCTTCCCCAACCACCACGTCCGCGAACCCCGCAACGCCATCGCCGGCGCCGTCGCTACCAAATTTAAACTCGACGACGCCGGCAAACGCACCCTCCGCATCCTCTGGCAAGGAGTCTCCCGTTGAAACGCCGCCACCTCCTCGCCCTGCCCCTCGCCCTCCGCGCCCAAACCCTCCACCGCATCGACTCCGTCCGCGCCTGGGTCATGCCCCTCCTCCCCACCGCCCGCTTCGGCACCGCCCGCTTCAAAGACCACTTCGACCCCGCCCGCTCCCGCTGGTTCGGCCCCTTCTCTCAGCTCGCCGGCTCCATCCTCGTCGAGATCAAAACCACCGGCGGCCTCACCGGCTACGGCCTCGGCGGCGGCGGCTCGGCCGCCGTCCACGTCATCGAAACCCACCTCAAAGACCTCCTCCTCGGCGCCGACCCCGCCAACATCGAACTCCTCTGGGAGCAGCTCTACCAGTCTTCTCTCTTCTACGGCCGCAAAGGCCTCGCCATCCAAGCCCTCAGCGGCATCGACCTCGCCCTCTGGGACCTCGCCGGAAAAGCCGCCGGCCAGCCCGTCTACCAACTCCTCGGCGGCGCCACCAAAGACAAGGTCGCCGTCTATCTCACCTCCCGCCACGTCGAAGCCGGCCTCGCCCAGGGCATCCGCGCCTTCAAACTCCCCATCGACGCCTCCCCTCACGAAGGCCCCGCCGCCATGAAAAAGGCCGTCACCGAAATTCAAGCCGCCCGCCGCGCCATCGGCCCCGACGCCCAACTCATGATCGACGTCCTCTGCCGCTGGAACGTCGACTACACCCTCGCCATGGTCGACCGCCTCGCCCCCTCCCGCCTCTCGTTTATCGAGGAGCCCCTCAACCCCGACGACCTCGCCGGCTACGCTCAACTCTGCGCTCGCGTCCAATCGACGCGCATCGCCCACGGCGAACACGAATACACCCGCTACGGCTTTGAAAACCTCATTGCCCGCCGCGCCGCCCACGTCCTCCAGCCCGACATCACCTGGAGCGGCGGCCTCACCGAGCTCCGCAAAATCGCCGCCCTCGCCAGCGCCCACCAGCTCCCCCTCATCCCCCACCGCGGCGGCAGCCTCTACGGCCTGCCCCTCCTCCTCGCCACTCCCCACTGCGACCTCGCCGAAAGCTTCGGCGTTGGCGAAAAAGGCAACGACATCATGGCCGCCATGTCCCCCCGCTTCTCAAACGGCTACCTCTACCCCAGCAACAAACCCGGCTTCGGCGTCGAACTCACCGACGCCCTTATCCGCAAACACCGCACCCCCGCCTAACCCCCCCCCGGCCCGGCCGAACGGAGCGAAGTCCCGTAGCGCCACCCCCCGCCCGCATGGTGCAACCATGCCCATCACCCGACGCACCTTCCTCGTCGCTCCCCCAGCCCACCGCCCCAATATCCTCCTCGTCATGGCCGACGACTTCGGCTTCGCATGCCTCTCCGCCAACGGCGGCACCTCCTATCAAGCCCCCCACCTCGACCAGATGGCCCGCTCCGGCCTCCGCTTCACCCACGCCTTCGCCCAACCCCTCTGCGCCCCCACCCGCCTCCAACTCATGACCGGCCAGCACAACTTCCGCAACTACCAGTCCTTCGGCACCATGGCCCCCCACGAAAAAACCTTCGGCCACCTGCTACAACTCGCCGGGTACAAAACCTGCATCGCCGGCAAATGGCAGTTCTTCAGCTACGACGTCCAACCCTCCAAACACCGCGCCACCGGCAAACGCCCCGAACAAGGCGGCTTCGACGAGTTCCTCCTCTGGCACGATGCTCTTTCGGAAGCGCACAGGCCGCGCAGGCCCGGCACCAAAGGGCGAGGAACTCGCCCCTCCTGCCGGGCCGAAGCGAGTCCGTTGTGCGCGAGTTCCAAAAAGAGCGCACAGGCCGCGCAGGCCCGGCACCAACGGGCGAGGAACGCGCCCCTCCTGCCGGGCCGAAGCGAGTCCGTTGTGCGCGAGTTCCAAAAAGAGCCCACAGGCCGCGCAGGCTCGGCACCAACGGGCGAGGAACGCGCCCCTCCTGCCGGGCCGGCGCGAGTCCGTTGTGCGCGTGGTTAAAAAGAGCGCACAGGCCGCGCAGGTCCGGCACCAAAGGGCGAGGAACGCGCCCATCCCACCGGGCCGGAGCGAGTCCGTTGTGCGCGATTCCTGAGACGACAAAGGCAGCCGCTACGGCAAACCCGTCCTCAATAAAAACGGCAACAAAATGACCGGCATCGAAGACCAGTACGGCCCCGATCTCTTCTCCGACTACCTCATCGACTTCATGGCCCGCCACCGCCACCAGCCCTTCTTCGCCCACTACCCCATGGCCCTCACCCACGGCCCCTTCAACACCACCCCCCTCCGCGACGACCGGGCCACCGCCGACCGCCTCAAAGACGATCCCAACTACTTCAAGGACATGGTCGCTTACCTCGACCGCGACATGGGCAAGCTCCTCCAAGCCCTCGACCGCCTCGGCCTGGCCGACAACACCGTCGTTCTTTTCTACGCCGACAACGGCACCCCACCCGAAATCACCTCCCCAATGGGCCCCCGCACCATCCCCGGCGGCAAGCGCCTCACCACCGAAGCCGGCATGCACGTCCCCCTCCTCGCCCGCTGGCCCGGCCACAGCCACGCCGGCAAACTCTGCCACGACCTCATCGACTCCACGGACTTCCTACCCACCCTCATGGACATCGCCGGCGCCCCATGGTTCCCCGGCCTCCCCCTCGACGGCCGCCGCTTCTTCCCCCAAATCAAAGGCCAAAAAGGACGCCCCGCGGAAAGTGACAAGCCAAAGACGCCCTCTTCGCCCACTTCGACCCCCACCCCAGCTGCAAAGCCGACATCAAGCCCACCCGCCTCGCCTGGGACCACCGCTCGAAGCTCTACCTCGACGGCCGTCTCTACGACTGAAAAGCCGACCCCATGGAAACCACCCCCGTCGAAAACCCCGCCGCCCACCAAAAACTACAAAAGGTGCTCGACTCGATGGCCAGCGTCAAGCCCCCCCATTCAACAAGTTCGAATCCGCCGGCAAAGCCGCCCAGTAAATGCCCACAAAGGAAAAAGGGGGGGCGCTGCGGTCACCCGCCGCGCCTCCCCTCCCCTCCGCCTACCGGTCGCCGTTGCCCAGCACCGACTGCGTAAACAGGTTGCCCGAGTCTCCCCAGAGCAAACTGTCCCCCCACAGCACGCTGTCCCCCCACAACAGGCTGTAACCCGCATTCCTTGTGTCCCCCCAAACCACACTGTCCCCCCACAGCACACTGTCGCCCCACAATACCGAGCCACCCCACACCAACGGGTTGGTCCAGAGCGTCGACGACGTAAAGGCCGAGCCAGTCGGATGAACTAACTTCACGCACCCGGTCGTTTTTCCGGGATCACACGACCGGATGATCCCCGGCGAAAGAGCTCTCCTGCCGGTGGGGATGACGTCCGTGTTATTCAACGCGGCGACAATATCCATATAACCGGCCCCTACCGTGAACATATCGTACTGAATGTTCACCGTCCTTCCCGTCGTCGTATCCCGATAGGAGCTGTTATTCGTCGAAAAGACCTTCGCAGCCGTTTTCATCAGCCGCGCTTTGATTACATCCGGCGTGACGCTCGGCCCAAACTTCTGGACCATCAACGCCACCGCTCCCGCCACAATCGGTGCCGACATACTTGTCCCGCTCAGCTCGAGATACAGCTTCTGGCCAACCGAAACCGCCGTGTTGAACTGCGTGATACACAGCGCGTCCGTCCCGCAGGCACCCGCGGCCGTCATCCCGTAAGATGCCGGCTGCGGAATGTTGGCCGGAAACGCGGTCGCCAGCCGCGCCGCCACCGATTGCAGCGACAGCGTCCGGTTGCCCGGAGCCATGATGTCCGGCTTAACGATGCGGTCAATCGGCGTCGGCCCCTTCGAACTGAACGACGCCACCAGGTCATCATTCCGCGTCGCCGTAAACATATCCCGCATCACCCCCACCGTGATCACAAACGGATCATTCCCCGGCGAACCAATCGTGCCATAGCCGTTGATCGGATACTCCTTCCCGTTTTTGTCCTTTACCGACTGCACGCGCCCATTGTTCCCCGCCGCCACCACCACCACAATCCCTGCGTTCCACGCCCGCTCCACCGCCCGACACAGCGGGTCCAGCTTGTAAGACTCTTTCACCAGCCGCCCCAGCGAGAGGTTGATCACCCGGATGTTGTACGTGTTCTTTAGCGCAATGGCCCGGTCAATCGCCGCAATTACGCTCGCATCCGTACCCTTCCCATCCTTGTCCAGCACCCGGAGGTTAATCAGGTTCGCCCCCGGCGCCACCCCGAACAGTTGAAACCTCTGAAACATCATCTTCGCTGTCGCCGAAGTCGGAAAGGGAACCGACCATGGCCAACTGACAAACACACACCGCCCATCGCCCGCCGCCATCCCCGCCACGTGGCTGCCGTGACCATACAGATCCGCCGTCGTGTTCTCGGTCGGGACGAAGTTCTGCGCGTACACAACGCGGCTCGGGCCCACAGACCCGAAGTTCGGGCACGCCCGCAAGTCGTTATGGGGGTTGAGGCCCGAGTCAATGATCGCCACCCCGATGCCCGCGCCCGATCCGTACGGGTTTCCCGGCGTCAGCGCAGCCTGCGCCACGTCCGCCCCCACGGCCCGCCACGCAAACTGACTCGCACTCACCTCCCGATCCGGCGAAATGTACTTCACCCGCCTATCGTTCGCTAGCGCCGCCACCGCCGCCCCGTTCACCCGCGCCGCCACCGCGCCAATCAATCCCAGCTCCCGCACCGGCCGCCGCGAAGAAATCCCCGCCGGCAAACTGAACGAGAACGGCTGCCGCTCCCCACCCCGCCGCGACGACTCCGGCTCGTGGTACTGCACGATCACGTCCACCTCCTCCGCCTCGCCAATCCCCGCCAGGTCCGGAGCAACCTTGCTCTCCTGCGCCGCCAGCAGCACCGCCGTACCAGCTAAACAGACCAGGCGGCCCATCACTCGCCCAGTGCTACACCTACCCGCCGATACTTTCTTCATAACGCTTTTTACTCCTTGTTACTTCTTACTTCTGATAACTTCCAAACATTTGGGACAGGTGGCTCGAGTTTAGGACTCGAACTCCATTCCCTGTGGGAAGTTTGCACCAGAAACCGTCGCTCCGCACTGAACCAAACGGTTCAATTTTTTCTGCTACTTTCGTAATTTCCTGAAGTGGTGCCGGGAGTAGGTAAAGATCACGTACTCCGCTCTCCGCCCTTATACTTACTCGCAAAAAAAGGTCCGCACCGATGTCATTTTCCGGCTGCCTCTGTTGCGGCGGCTCCGTTGAAAATGCGGTGCGGACCTTTTGCACTTCAGTCTTGCTTACGAAAATGAATTCGCCTTTTCTTCGCCCAAGGCCGCGAGCTTTGGGTCAGGCGTCGGCGACTGGCCGATAGGCTCAACCACGCCACCGGCGTGGTTACGGTTTAGGCTTCTGCCACTGGCCGATGTACTCGACCACGCTGCGGACGCGTACGAGGCCGAGGTCGCGATCGTTCTGCACCTGGCGGAAGAGCGGCCCCCAGACGGGCATTTCGCGATTGCCGTGCGCCGCCCGCGCATCGCCTTCGCCCAGGATCATCTTCTCGAGTTCCGCGGCGGGGAACTTCCCGCCGCGGCGAAACGAGAGCGTGGTGAGGTCCGGGACCTTCTCCTTCAAGGCCGCCGCCACCGGACCCTTTCCCTTCCCGTCCATCCCATGGCAGGAGGCACAGTAGGCCTGAAACAGGCTCTTGCCATCCATCTCCGGAATCAGTTTCCGGGGCGAACGATCCTGCGCGAGCAGGGGCAGTGCGAGAGCGGCGACAAGGGCGATGAAGGCGAAGCGCATGGAGAACTCCTCTGGCGTTAGTATACGGCCTACCAGTCGATGACGGAACCGTCGTCCGGATCGAACTGCGTGAGGTAGGGCCGCGGTTCGCCCACCTGCGCCTTCAGCTTGTCCTCGTCGATCTCAATGCCGAGGCCGGGGCCGGTGGGCAGCGGGCGGTAACCGCCGACGACCGGCGGCAGCGGCTTCTTGAGCAGGTCGGCGTACTCGTTGTCGCCACGCTCCTGAATCAGGAAGTTGGGCACGGAGCCGGCAATCTGCAAGCTCGCCGCCAGCGAACAGGGACCCTGCGGATTGTGCGGCGCAATGGGCAGATAGTAGGCCTCGGCCATGCCCGCGATCACCTTCAGTTCCGTGATGCCGCCGGCGTAGCAGATGTCGGGCTGGAGAATCATCGCGGCCTTCTTTTCGAGGATCTCGCGGAAGCCCCACTTCGTGAAGATGCGTTCGCCGGTGGCGAGCGGGACGCTGGTTTTCTTGGCCAGTTCGGCCATGACGTCCACGTTGAGCGCCTGCACCACCTCTTCGTAGAACCAGGGGCCGTAGGGTTCGAGCGCCTTCATCATCACCATCGCCGTGGGCGGCTGCACCGCGCCGTGGAACTCGACGCCGATGTCGACGCCCTTGCCCACCTTCTCGCGGAGCGCCTTGAAGCGTTCGACTACTTCGTCGACAAACATCTGGCCTTCGTTGTACTTGAACGCGGCGCGCTTGTTGCCGCGGAGGCCGACTTTGATGGCGTTGACGCCGGTCTTCTCGCTGAGCACGCCGTAGACGCGGACCTTATCGCGGGTGGGGCCGCCGAGGAGCTTGTAGACGGGTACGCCGTAGACCTTGCCCTTGATGTCCCAGAGCGCCTGGTCGATGCCGCTCGAGATGGCGGTCTTGATGGGGCCGCCGCGGTAGAAGGCGCCGCGATGGATGGCCTGCCAGTGGAAGGCGACGCGGCAGGGGTCCTGGCCGATGAGGTAGTTGCCAACCTCGAGCGCGCCGGCGGCGCAGGCCTTGGCGTCGTCCTTCAGCATCTCGCCCCAGCCGGTGACGCCGGCGTCGGTGGAGATCTTCACGAACACCCAGGAGTTCTTGAGGACGAAGGTTTCAATCTTCGTTACCTTGATCGTGTCGTTGGGGCCGATAGCGGCCGCGTCGGAGCGCGGCGCGGTGAACAGGGCGTCGAGGCCGAGTACGCCCGCCCCCCGCAAGAGTGATCGGCGATCGATTGCCATCTTTATTTTTTCTCCTTTAAGCCAACAGGTCGTGCACGACGCGGCCGTGGACATCGGTAAGCCGGAAGTCGCGGCCCGCGTAGCGATAAGTGAATGTTTCGTGATTGAAGCCCAGCAGGTGCAGCATGGTGGCGTGCAGGTCGTGGACGTGGACTTTGTTGTGCGCGGCAGCAAAGCCGAACTCGTCGGTGGCGCCGTAGGCGAGGCCCTTCTTCACGCCGCCGCCGGCGAGCCACATGGAGAAGCCGTAGGGGTTGTGGTCGCGGCCGTTCACCATGCCGGAGTTGGCGCCAAGGTCGGGCAGCTCGACGGTGGGGGTGCGGCCAAACTCTCCGCCCCAAAGGACGAGCGTATCTTCGAGCAGGCCGCGTTGCTTCATGTCTTTGAGCAGCGCGGCGATGGGCTGGTCGCACTCGCGGGCCAGGCGGCCGTGGTTGGTTTTGATGTCGTCGTGGCTGTCCCAGGGCTGTCCGGCGCCGTGCCAGACCTGGACGAAGCGGACGCCGCGTTCGAGCAGCCGGCGGGCGATCATCATCTGCCGGGCCTGTAGGCCTTCGCCGTAGAGCTTGTGGATGTGGGCGGGTTCTTTCGAGAGATCGAAGGCGTCGTCGGCCTCCATCTGCATGCGGTAGGCGAGTTCGAAGGACTGCACGCGGGCTTCGAGCAGCGCGTCGTTCTGCCGGCGCTCTTCAAAGCCGCGGTTGAGCTGCTGCAGCAGGTCGAGCTGGCGGCGCTGCTCCTTCGGGGTGGTGGCGGTGTTGCGGATATTCTCGATGAGCTTTTCGATCTGCACTTCGCGGGTGTCGATGTGCGTGGCCTGATAGGCGCCGGGCAGGAAGGCGCTGCGCCAGTTCTGGTTGCCCTGCGTGGGCAGGCCGTCGGGACAGAGGACGATGAAGCCGGGCAGGTTTTCGTTTTCGGTGCCGAGGCCGTAGGTGACCCAGGAGCCGAAGCTGGGGCGCACCTGCCGGACGTCGCCGCAGTTGAGCATCATGAGCGAGGGCTCATGGTTGGGGATGTCGGTGTGCATCGAGCGGATGATGCAGAGCTCGTCGACGCACTGGCCGACGTTTGAAAAGATCTCGCTGACTTCGATGCCGCTCTGACCGTGGCGTTTGAAGGCGAAGGGCGAACCGAAGGCGGCGCCGGTGCGGCGTTCGGTCTTGAGCGTGATGGGAATGGGCTTGCCGTGGAAGCGGGTGAGGGCGGGCTTGGGGTCGAAGGTGTCGACGTGCGAGCAGCCGCCGTTCATGAAGAGGTGGAGGACGCGTTTGGCCTTGGCGGGCAGCGGCGGCTTCTTCGCCGCGCCCTGCAGTTGGGCGGAGAGGGCGAGCGCGCCCAGGCCCATGCCGCAGCGGGTGAGCATGTCACGACGGGTGAGGAAGAGATCTTTGGACGGCATGCGGGACTTCATTCGACAAAGGCAAATTCGTTGGTTTGCAGCAGGACGTGCGCCAGGCGGGCGAGCACGGAGGGACGAGCCGGAGCGGGCCCGGCGAAATCGTCCTTGGCGTTCCATGTCTGGCTGCCGGCTTTGACGATGGGGGCCCAGGTGAAGTTGTCGTTTTCGGGGTCCTGGCGGGGATCGACGGCGAAGTCGAGGATTTCGCCGGCTTGGACCTTGAGGCCGGTGAGGCGCGTTTCGGCCGAGAAGCCGTTGGCGACCCAGGCGGCGAGTTCGCCCTGGCGCGAGGAGACGAGGCGGGCGCGGACGCCATCGCCGTAGGGCACAGCGCCCTGGTTGTGGCGCAGGAGGCCTTCGATGCTGACGGCGCCCGTGACGGGGCTGACCCAGCGGCGGACGACGGTGATCTCATCGCCCGGCTCTCCGCCCGTGGGCCGGAGGACCGCTTTGCTGAAGAGGCCGGCGGGGAGGGCGTAGCCGCCCTGCCAGCGGTCGCCGTTGTAGATGGGGAAGGGGTGGAACTGGCCGCCGCGGAGGACGCCGTACTGCCAGGCGGTGGGGTCGGGCGTTGGCTTCGTATCGTAATTTGCCGTCAGGAAGGCGAGGGCGGCGGCGGACTCGGCGGGGGCGGGGTCGCGGCCGAGAATGCGGCGGTAGAGGTCGCGGACCTGTGGGGTAGGGGCGGGCGCGGTGACCGCGGCGGCAGTAGCGGCCGCTTGTTCGAGCACGAAGGGACTGTTCAGGAAGAAGAGCGCCTGCTGCGGGACGGTGGTTACGTAGCGGAGGGGCGCGTGTTGGTCGGGCGAGGCGAAATCGAACGCGTTCAGAATACCGGGCACCTTGCCGCGTTCGACGAAGCCGTAGACGGTGCGGCGCGTGGCGGCAGGCTGAGCGGTGAGCGAGACGGGGAGGCCGCCTATCGAGCGGTCGAGCCGGCCGGCGGCGAGGAGCATGTTGTCGCGCAGGGTTTCGATATCGAGGCGGCGGCGGTTGGCGCGCCAGAGGAGGCGGTTCTCCGGGTCAATGGCGCGGGCGGCGGGGTGGTCGGCGGCGGACTGCTGGTAGGCGGTGGAGAGGAGGATGCGGCGGTGGAGTTTTTTGAGCGACCAGCCGGAGGCGACGAAGTCGACGGCGAGGGTATCGAGGAGTTCGGGATGGGAGGGCAGATCGCCGCGGAAGCCGAAGTCGCTGGGGGTGGCGACGAGGCCGGTGCCGAAGTGGTGCATCCAGACGCGGTTGACGAGGACGCGGGCGGTGAGCGGGTTGTTGGGGTCGATGAGGGATTGGGCGAATTCGAGGCGGCCGGCGCCGTTGGTAAAGGGCTGCTGGTCGCTGCCGCCGAGGCAGGTAAGGGTGCGGGGCGGGGTGAGTGCGCCGGGGTTGTTGGGGTTGCCGCGGAGGAAGACGTGGGCGGGTTCCGGGGCCGGCAGGTCTTCGACGGCCATGGCGCGGGGCGGGGCGCCGTCGTAGGCGGCCTGGGCGAGCATGGTGTTGTAGCGGACGCGGAGAGCGCGGGTGTTGTTGCTGTCGCCTTCGGTGTAGATCTTTTCGAACTCAGCGAGGGGGACGGCGGCGGGGTCGGCGAGGCCCTGGCGCCAGCGGCGGAGGACGTGGAGATTGAGCTGGCGCTGGCGGACGAGCTCTTCGAGCTCGGGGTTGGACATGGCCTGCGAGTCGGCGGCGGCTTTGCGGTAGTCGGCTTCCTGGGAGCGGAAGAAGGCGACCATTTCGGCGTGGCGGCGCTGGCGGTATTCGGCCTGGGCCTGGCGGATGCGCTGGAGGCGCTGTTCGTAGACGGGCTGGGGCGCGGCCGCGCCAAGGAGCGGAAGCTGGGCCGGTTCGCGGAGGTTCGAGAAGATGGAGTAGAGGGAGTAGTAGTCTTTGGTGGGGATGGGGTCGAACTTGTGGTCGTGGCAGCGGGCGCAGGAGACGGTGAGGCCGAGGAGGGCGCGGGTGGCGGCGTCGATGCGGTCGTCGATGGTTTCGGCGATGCTGTTGGGGAACTCGCGGCCGAGGCGGATGAAGCCAAGGGCGGCGAGGTGTTTCCTGTCGATGGCGGGGAGGCGGTCGGCGGCGAGCTGGTAGAGGACGAATTGGTTGTAGGGCAGGTCGGCGTTGAGGGAGGCGATGACCCAATCGCGATAGGTGTAGGACCAGGCGTAGCGCTGGGCGGCGTTGACGGAGTCGTTGACGGAGTCGGCGTAGCGGGCGAGGTCGAGCCAGTGGCGGCCCCAGCGTTCGCCGTAGTGGGGGGAGGCGAGGAGGCGGTCGATGAGTTTGGGGTAGGCGTCGGGGGAAGGGTCGGCGGCGAAGGCTTCGATTTCGGCGGCGGTGGGGGCGAGACCGGTGAGGTCGAGGCTGACGCGGCGGATGAGAGTGCGCCGGTCGGCGGGCGGGGAGAAGGCGAGGCCTTTGGCGGCGAGGCGTTGGGAGAGCAGGCTGTCGATGGTGCCCGGGGTGCGGACGGGTTTCTTGAGGGACCACAGCTCCTGGGCGGCGGGGCGCTTGGCGACTTGGCCGGGCATGGGGGCGCCGTCTTTGATCCAACGTGCAAAGTCGGCGACGACCTCTTTCGGCAGGGCCGGGCCGGGGGGCATTTGCAGCGACTTGTCGGTGCGGCGGAGGGCGCGGAGGAGGAGGCTTGCGTCGGGGTTGCCGGCGATGAGGACGGGGCCGGAGTTGCCTCCCGCGGCGAGGCCGGCGGGGGAGTCGAGCCGGAGGCCGCCCTGCGGCGCGGCGGCGGCGGCGCTATGGCAGCCGTAGCAGCGGGCGGCGAGGACGGGGCGGATTTTCGCTTCGAAGTGATCGAGGGCGGGCGTCTGGGCAGCGGCGGCGCCCAGGCACAGGAGAGCCGAGAGAGTGCCACGTGCCAGCATGGCCTTGATCATTTCACAGTTGGGCGGGGGCTTGCCAGGGGTGCCCGTTTTTCGCGGACGGCTTCGCGATACGTTTCGGCGAGTTGGCGGGTGATAGTGGCCATGTCCCAGTGCGCGACCACTTCGGCGCGGGCCCGTTCGGCGAGGGCAGCGGCTTGGGCGGGGTCGGCGAGCAGGCGGAGGATGCGTTCGGCGAAGGCTGGGGGTTCATCGGCGAGGGCGCAGGTGTCGCCATCGTGGTTGGCGAGGCCTTCGGCGCCGACGGTGGTGGAGACGACGGGCATGCCGGCGGCGTAGGCTTCGAGGAGCTTGACGCGCACTCCGGAGCCGGTGAGGATGGGGCAGATGAAGAGGGCGTAGCGGGCGAGGGCGTCGCGGACATCGTCGACAAAGCCGATGAGTTCGATGTGGCCGAGGTTGGGCAGGGAGTGGCGGGGCGGGGGGTCGCTGCCGATGATGACGAGTTTGACGGCGGGGCGGGCGTCGACCAGGAGGGGCCAGACGTGCTGGAGAAACCAGTTGAGGGCCTCGCTGTTGGGCACGTGACGAAACGAACCCAAGAAGAGGAGAGTGTCCGGCTCGCGGCCTGCGGTTTGATATCGATACCGGGTCGTATCGATACCCGCGCGGAGGCCGGACTGCATCTTCGGGCGCAGGGCGGGGGCGAATTCGGCGAGGTAGGATTCGTTGGCGCGGCTGCACATCTGGATGCGGTCCATGCGGGGGAGCATGGTGAGTTCGTAGCGGAGGGCGCGGAGGTATTCGTAGGTCGCTGGAATCTTCCGGAGGAGATTGCCGGGCTTGGCGAGGCTGCGGCCGATGGATTGGAAGTAGACGTCGTGTTCGAACAGGATGTTGACGACCTGCCGGAACTCTTCGGCGTACTGGCCCATGTTGGTGTACTCGATCTGGAGGACGTCGATGCGGTGGAGGAGGATGGTGCGATGGATGGCCCAGCGGAGGTCGTCGTTGGCGAACTCGCGGACGGCGTAGGGGGTGAGGGAGCCGAAGCCTTTGGGGCGGCCTTCGAGGCGGACGAAGTATTCGGTGGTGGCGCAGAGTTCGGCGAGGGGGTCGTGAGCGGCGCGCTGCCACTCTTCATCGAGGAGGACGATGAGGTGGACGGGGACGTGTTTGACGAGTTCGGCGAGGGTCTGCGACATGAAGACCGCGCCGCCGTGGATGGGGGGGAGGATGGGATAGGGCGAAAGGAAGAGAGTACGGGGCCGGGCGGGGGCGGGGTCGAGCTTTTCAAAGCGATCGAAGAAATAGCCGGGCAGCGGGCGAAGGAAGGCTTCGGTGTCGGAGACGGCGGCGAGGTGGTAGGCGCGGGCGCGGGCGCGGATGGCCTGGGGCAGCTGGAGAAAAGCGCGGCAGAGGGCGCCGAGGTTGGGCCGTTCGAAGGAGTCGCCGATGACGAGGCTGAGCAGCGCGCCGGCCCAGGCGTAGGCGAAGTGGGCGGCGAGTCGGCGGCTTTCGTGGATGTTTTTCCAGCAGAAGAGCAGGAAGTTCTTCTTGAGAATGGACTGGATGTAGCCGGGGGAAAACTTTTTGCCGATGGTGCCGCGGTGTTCGTGGAACACACGGCTGGCGGGCTGATAGAGCACCTTCCAGCCACGTTTCCAGGCCATCATGCCGAGGTCGGTATCTTCGAGATAGAAGGGCTTGAGGAGTTCGTCAAAGCCGCCGAGTGCGAGGAACTTGCGGCGGTCGAAGGCGCAGGAGCCGCCGCCGCCGTAGAAGCAGGGGAAGAGGCGATCGACGCGCTCATCGATGCGGTGGCGGACGCGGAGGCCGCCGTTTTCCCACCACGCCTGGGTGAGACCAGTCTCTTCGCGAACCTTGTGGGGATCGCTGAAGAAGATCTGGCAGGAGACGGCGAATACCTTTTCGTCGGTGAAGCCGGCGAGGAGGGGGGCGAGGAAGTCCGGCTCGACGCGCATGTCGCTGTTGAGCAGGACGACGATATCGTGGCGGGCGGCGCGGAAGCCGGCGTTGGAGCCGCCGCCGAAGCCGAGGTTGGTGGCGTTGCGGATGAGGCGGACACTGGGAAATTGGACAGCAACGAAGTCGGCTGAGCCATCGGTGCTGGCGTCGTCGACGACGATGACTTCGTCGGCGGGGCCAGCGGCGGCGAGGACGCTGGGGAGGTATTTTTCGAGGAGATCGCGGCCGTTCCAGTTGGGGATGACGATGCTGGCGGCGGTGGTGTTGGGCCGGGTGTCCGGGGGGAGGGGTTTGCGACCGCGGAGGCGGAGCCAGAGGTCGGTGCAGGCGAGGGCGACGGCGGGGATGCCGACGAAAGCCGGCGAGAGGACGAGGAGCGGAAGATTGCGCCCGAGGCGCTGCCAGAAAGCCATTGTTTAGAGGACCGGTCCCACGCCGAGGCGCCGGCCAAGGCGGAGCCATTTCGAGGTGCCGGCCAAGGCGAGCTGTTCGCGGAGGGCGGCTACTTCGCGGTCGAGACCCTGGGCCCAAAGGGTGCGCTCTTCGACCAGGGCTTCGGCTTCGTGCAGTTTTTCGAGGCACCGGCGGAGTTCGGCCTGGGTGGCGGCGATGGCGGCGCTCCATTCGCGGTCTTTGCTTTCGGCCCAGGCGACGGCGGCGGCCTTTTCGGCCTCGAGGCGCTGGAGTTCGGCCTCGTAGGCGGCGGCGACCTGTTTGCCGCCGGTTTGTTCGGCCTCGAGTTCGTCCTGGAGTGCGACGACCCGCTGCTGGGAGGCCTGCAGGCTTTCGTTCGAGGTTTGCGCCCAGGTGTTGGCGGCTTTGAGTTCCGCGATAGTTTGATCGTGAACGCGGAGGAGCGATTGATGGGCGGTTTGTTCCTGCGCGAGCCAGGCGTCTTTGGTGGCGAGTTCGGCGGTGAGGCGTTGGATGTGCTGTTCGCGTTCGCGGAGCACGTTGGCCGAGGAGGGGACGTAGAGATAGGCCGGGGCGCCGGTTTGGATTTCGTTGGCGCAGACGGCGAGGAAGAAGTGGGAGTCGGTGGCGGCGCCGGAGCGCGGTTCGAGGCGGACTTCGGTGCCGTGGCCGGCGGATTCGGGCTGGAAGAGGATGCTCTCGGCGTGATTTTCGAGGAACATCGAGACGTGGGGGAAGACGGCGGCGAGGGCGGCGCGGAACTCTTCGAGTTCGAATTCGTGGGTGTGGAAGGGGTTGGGTCCGGATTGCTCGCGCGATTCGGCGTAATAGAGTTTGTTGGGGGTGGAGACGACGAGTTGGCCGCCGGGGGCGAGGAGACGGCGGGCCTCGGTGAGGAGTTGGGCCCAGTTGGTGAGGTGTTCGATGACTTCGAAGGCGATGACGAGGTCGAAGCTTTGGTCGGGGAAGGGGAGTTCGGTGGCGGAGGCGGTTTCGAAGCGGAGGTTTTCCTTCGTGTAGTGTTGGCGGGCGTAGGCGATGGCTTCGGGGCTGCAGTCGATGCCGGTGGCTTCCCGGGCGGTGAGGGCGAGTTCGTGGGTGCCGTAGCCGGCGCCGCAGCCGACATCGAGGACGCGCTTGCGGCGGGCGAGGCGGGCGGCGAAGCTGTAGCGGGAGAAGTGCTCGTTCCAGAGGTCGACGTCGACCAGGCCGGGGATGACGCGTTCGCCGGTGAACTCAGTGCTCATGGGCGGGGGTCTCCGGGGCGCCGAGGCGGGAGTTGACTTCGACTTTGCAGGGCAGGTGGAGATAGCCGTAAATTTGGCCTTCGCCGTGGCCCATTTGGAGGGAGAGGGCGTTGTCGATCCAGTCGCACATCTTGTATTCGGTCAGGCTACCATCGGCGATGGCGGGGGAGAAAGAGAAGGAGGCGGGGTAGAGTTCGGGGAGGGTGAGGTGGAAGTCGACGGTGACGGTGTCGCCGGGCCAGAGTTCGGCGAGTTGGTGGCCTTCGCGGAGGGTGTTGGTTCCGGCGAAATCGACACCGAGGTGGTTGCGCATCATGAAGCCGATGTTGGGGTTCAGGACGGCTTCCTTGGCACAGGCGCTGATGCGGACGACGACGGGCTGGCCGGGTTCGAGGAGGTGCAGTTTCTGGCCTTGCGGATTGAGGACGGCGATGCCGATGATTTCGGCGCGGGCGTCGCCGTAGCGGTGGTCGATGTTGGGGATGGAGTTGACGGTTTCGGGGGCGAGGGAGGCGGCGGCGGGTGGTTGGTGGTTGCGAGAGCCGAGTTCGAGGAAGCGGGAGTCCTTTTCGACCATGTAGGCAAGGTACTGGGCGACGACGTTTTCGGTGTCGCCGAGGGCGCGGACGGCGCCGTTGTCGAGCCAGAGGGTGCGGTCGCCGATGGCTTTGACGTCGCCGATGGCGTGGGAGACGAAGAGGATGGTGACTCCTTTCTGGCGGAGTTCGTGGACTTTGCGCATGCAGCGCTGGCGGAAATAGATGTCGCCGACGGCGAGGGCTTCATCGACGAGGAGGATATCGGGGTCGACGTGGATGGCGACGGAAAAGGCGAGGCGGACGGCCATGCCGCTGGAGTAGGTTTTGACGGGCTGATTGATGAAGTCGCCGATTTCGGCGAAGGCTTCGATGGCGGGGTAGCGGGCTTCGATTTCGGCGGTGGAGAGGCCGAGGATGGCGGCGTTGAGATAGACGTTTTCCTTGCCGGAGAATTCCGGGTTGAAGCCGGAGCCGAGTTCGAGGAGTGCGGAGACGCGGCCTTGGACGGCGGCTTTACCGGCGGTTGGTTGGAGGATGCCTGCGATGATTTGGAGGAGGGTGGATTTGCCGGAGCCGTTTTCGCCGATGATGCAGAAGGTTTCGCCGCGTTGGACAGAGAAGGAGACATCGCGGAGGGCCCAGAAATCGCGGTGGAAGGAGACGCGGTTGAAGGTGGCCAGTTCTTTGAAGCGCTGGCCGGGGTTCTCGTAGACGGGGTAACTCTTGGAAACCCCTTGAAAATCAATCACGTTCATGATTTGCTATATAGCATTGTCGGACGGGGGTCTATTGACAATGGTCTGCCGGTTCTCTACGCTAGGATTGGATGCCGCTGTAGCTCAGGTGGTTAGAGCGACGGTCTCATAATCCGTAGGTCGTAGGTTCGAGTCCTACCGGCGGCACCAACTGATTAGTCGAAGCTTTCTCCTGTGATGACCGCGTAGATGCGGTCTAGATCCTCCTGCGAGTAGTAGTCGATCTCGATTTTTCCTTTGCCAGGCGCTTTTTCGACGATGCGGACCCGGGTGCCGAGGGCGGCCTCCAGTTCTCCGATGGCTGCTTTGACGTTCGGGTCAACGGGTTCGGGGGTGTCGGCTTTTTTGACCTCGCGGGCTTTGGTCATGTTGTGGACCATCTGTTCGACTTGGCGAACGGAGAGGCCCTGAGCGGCGGCCTTTTCGGCTACCTCACGCTGTAGCTCTTCGGTGGGGAGTCCGAGGATGGCGCGGGCGTGTCCCATCGAGAGGCGTTTTTCGGCAAGGAGGAGCTGCACGTCGCCCGGTAGGCGGAGAAGGCGCAGCATGTTGGTAATGGTGGTGCGGTCCTTGCCCGTCCGTTTCCCGATCTCTTCATGGCTGAGGCCGAGATCGTTCGACAGCTTTTCGAAGGCAACAGCCACTTCGATGGGATTGAGGTCCTCCCGCTGGATGTTTTCGATGAGGGCGACTTCGAGGAGGCGGTCGTCATGGATGTTGGCGATGACGATGGGGACCTCCTTGAGTCCGGCCAGCCGGGAGGCGCGCCAGCGGCGTTCGCCGGCGATGAGGTGATACTTGTCGCCGATCTTGCGGACGATGAGAGGTTGGATGATACCGTTGGCTTGGATCGAGGCGGCGAGTTCCTGAAGACGAGCCGGGTCGAATACGGTGCGTGGTTGATTGGGATTCGGCTCGATCTGGTCGATAGGGAGCCGGTTGACTGTCGGGGGTTCAGCCGGGGTAGCGGGTGGGGGAGCGGCCGCCGGGGCAGCGGCGCGACTGGGCAGGAGAGACGAGAGTCCCTTACCCAGCGCTTTGCGTGAGCTGTTGTCTGGCGCGTTGGTCATTTGCCAGGATCTCCTTCGCGAGTTCGATATAGCACTCCGCGCCCTTGGAGCGGATGTCGTAGAGCAGGATGGGCTTGCCATGGCTGGGCGCCTCGGCGAGTTTGACGCTGCGGGGGATGACGGTTCGGAACACTTCGTCCTGGAAGAAGTCCTTCAAATCCTGGGCGACTTGCCGGGTGAGATTGGTGCGGTCGTCGTACATGGTAAGGAGGATTCCTTCGGTACGGAGGTTATGAGAAAACGACTCCTTAATCCCCTCTACGGTGTCCATGAGCTGCGAGATGCCCTCAAGGGCGAAGAACTCGCATTGAATGGGGACGAGAACCGAATTGGCGGCGACGAGAGCGTTGAGGGTGAGAAGGTCAAGGGCGGGGGGGCAATCGATCAGGATGTAATCGAAGCGGTCCTGCACCTCCTCGAGGGCGTTCCGCAGAGAGAGTTCCCGATTCGGACGATTGACGAGTTCCAGGTTGACCCCGACCAGGTTCCGGTCCCCCGGCAAAAGGGCGAGGCCTTCGCATTCCGTCGGTACGATGGCATCAGAAGCCTTTTTTTCACCGACGAGTACGTGGTAGAGCGTAACAAAGTTCTCAGGATCCTTGGCTACTCCAAGGCCAGTAGTGGAATTGCCTTGTGGATCGGCGTCCACTAGCAAAACCCTGAGCTCATTGGCGGCGAGGGAGGCCGCAAGGTTAATGGCAGTGGTAGTCTTCCCTACTCCGCCCTTCTGATTCGCGATCGCGATGGTTTTTGCCAAGGATTCTGGCTCCTTGAGCCATCCTATCACGCGTGGCAATGTTTCACGTGGAACGATGCGGTAGTGTGTTCCACGTGGAACACACTAGGAGAGGAATATGTCCAATACGGACACGGCCGCAGGCGTTACCCCGGGAATTCGGCTCGCCTGCCCTAGCGTCACCGGCCGCACCCGTTCGAGCTTATCTACCATCTCCCGCGAAAGGCCAGGAATCGAGCGGTAATTCAGGGAGGCCGGAATCGCCCGGGACTCCGACGCCAGAAGCCGAGCCACCTGCCGTTCCTCCTGCAGCAAGTACCCGGCGTACTTCAAATGAGTTTCGATAGCGGCCAACAAACCATGCTCCGGCTCCCCAACCTGCTCCACGACCCAGTCCATCAGCAGCCGAATGGAGGCCTCGGGGCGCTTCAACCACGTCGCTAACGGCGGATTCTCGCCGCCAGCCACTGCAATGTGCGGAAACTGCCGGGCAGACCAGCGAACCCGCTCCAGCAGCGGAACGAGCGTTGCAAACTGCGCCCGCTTTCGCTCAAAACGGGACCACCGCTCGTCATCCACCAAGCCAACCTCCCGGCCTAGCGGCGTTAACCGGGAATCGGCGTTGTCAATCCGAAGATGCAACCGGAACTCCGCACGCGATGTGAACATCCGGTAGGGTTCGTCGGCTCCCTTGTTGATCAAATCATCGACCAGGATTCCGATGTAACCATCGGTGCGACCTAAATGAACCGGATCCAGCCCACCACACCGCCGCGCCGCATTGATCCCAGCAATTAGACCCTGCGCCGCCGCCTCCTCATAACCGGAAGTCCCATTCACCTGGCCAGCCAGGAACAGGCCCCGAACCTTCTTGCACTCCAAACTGTGGCTCAACTCCCGGGCATCGATCGCGTCGTATTCAATCGCATAGCCCGGCCGAATCATCTCGGCATCCTCCAGCCCGGGAACGGAAGCCAACATCGCCACCTGCACATCCACCGGCATCGACGTCGACATCCCGTTTACATAAACCTCATTGGTATCGAGACCTTCCGGTTCCAGGAACAATTGGTGCCGGGTCCGGTCAGGAAACTTCACGACCTTATCTTCAATCGAGGGACAGTACCGCGGCCCAATCCCCTCAATCACCCCGGAATACAGAGGCGACCGATCCAAACTCTCTCGCAGCACCGCATGCGTGGCCTCCGAAGTGTACGCGATATAACAGCGAATCTGCTCCCGCTCAATCTTGCCCGTCAGGAAGGAAAATGGCGTTGGCTCAACATCCCCATCCTGCGGCTCAAAACGCGACCAATCGAGCGAACGCCCGTCCAATCGCGGCGGCGTTCCCGTCTTCAGACGGGTCCAACCCAATCCTAGCGTCCGCAGCTGCTGGCCAAGCAAATTCGATGGCGCCTCCCCATTTCGACCACAACTCGTCTTCGACTCCCCGACATGCGCCAGCCCATTCAAGAAGGTACCCGTCGTTACCACCACCGACTCGCAGTAAGCCGTACGACCATCCCGGAGATGCACCCCCCGCACGCGCCGCGAATCCCCTTCCCCCTCAATCACCAACTCCGCCACCTCCGCCTGCACCAGCCGCAGATTCGGCTCCCGCTCCAAAACCTCCCGCATCTTCACCCGATACTGCTTCTTGTCACACTGCGCCCGCGGCGACCACACCGCCGGCCCCCGGCTCGTGTTCAGAAGCCGGAATTGAATCCCTACCGCATCAGCTACCTCGCCCATCACCCCACCCAGCGCGTCAATCTCCCGCACCAGATGCCCCTTGGCGATCCCACCCACCGCCGGGTTACACGATAACTGCGCAATCAGGTCGATGTTCATGGCCACCATCGCCGTCCGCAACCCTAAACGCGCACTCGCCCGCGCGGCCTCGCAACCGGCATGCCCGCCGCCAATCACAATCACGTCATAACGCAAAGGTTTTAAAACCAAAGCCATAAGGGGAGGCCTCGCCTGTTCTATTCTAGCTTTAGGAGCATATACGTTGATAGTTCTCGTCATTGGCAGCGGCGGCCGCGAACACGCCCTCGTCTGGAAACTTGCCCAGAGTTCCTTCGTTACCGGAATCATCGCGACACCAGGAAACCCCGGCATCGCCCAGGTCGCCCGTTGTGTCCCCTCCCCCGGCACCAGCCCCAACGACTACCTCGCCATCGCCATTCAACACAACGCCCATCTCACCATCGTCGGACCAGAGGTCCCCCTGATCGACGGCATCGTCGATACCTTCCGCGCCGCCGGCCGCAAAATCTTCGGACCCACCGCCGCCGCTGCCCAGCTAGAAGGCTCCAAGGTCTTCGCCAAAAACTTCTTCGCCCGCCACGGCATCCCCACCGCCCGCTACACCACCGCCACCACCCTCCCCGAAGCCACCGCCGCGATCGATACCTTCGAACCCCCTTTCGTCCTTAAAGCGGATGGCCTCGCCGCCGGCAAGGGCGTCCTCATCGTCCCCACCCGAGAACTGGCCATCCAAGCCGCCTCCCAGCTCCTCGACGGCTCCCTCGCCGGTCCCGCCGGCACTCGCCTCGTCATTGAAGAGTTCCTCACCGGCGAAGAGGTCTCCTACATCGCCATCACCGACGGCACCACGATCCTCCCCCTCAAACCTGCCCAGGACCACAAAGCCATCTTCGACGACGACCAGGGCCCCAACACCGGCGGCATGGGCGCCTATGTCGATGACCGTATTCTCACCCCAGCCCAACACGAACAAATCCTCAACACAATCCTCCGACCCACCGTCGACGGCATGAAAGCCGAAGGTCATCCCTTCACCGGCTTCCTCTACGCTGGCCTCATGATGACACCCGCCGGTCCCAAAATCCTCGAATACAACGTACGCCTCGGCGACCCCGAAACCCAACCCCTCATGATGGCCCTCCGCTCCGACCTCGCCGAGGTCCTCGAAAACGCCACCGATGGTCGTCTCGAAAACACCACCCTAGAGTGGAGCCACGAGCCCTCCCTCTGCGTCATTCTCGCCGCCCACGGCTACCCCGGCCCCGTCCGCTCCGGCGACAGCATCACCGGCATTCCCGAAGCCGAAGCCGCCGGTGCAAAGGTCTTCCACGCCGGAACCAAACGCGCCGGCCGCGAAATCCTCACCGCCGGCGGCCGCGTCCTCGCCGTCACCGCCACCGCACCCTCCCTCCCCGCCGCTATCGAAAAGGTCTACGCCGCCGCCCACAAAATCCACTTCAACGGAATGCAGTTCCGCAAAGATATTGGTAGAAAAGGCCTGAAGCGCTGGTAAAATCGACTCTAGTTGGGGACGTAGCTCAGATGGATAGAGCGGCCGCCTCCTAAGCGGCAGGCCGGCAGTTCGAATCTGCCCGTTCCCACCACAAACTGTCACGATCGAAGCGTTACGGACACATACCGCCGTGGAACCATCGAACCCTCATGAAGTAACCCTCCTCCTCGCGAACCTCCGTAAAGGCGAAAACCAAGCCCACGATCAGTTATTCCCTATTGTTTACAACGAGTTAAGGAAAATCGCGGCCAACTACATGCGCCGCGAACGCACCGATCATACCCTCCAGGCCACCGCCCTCGTCCACGAAGCCTACATGCAACTCGTCGACCAGACCCGCGTTACCTGGCAAAGCCGTGCCCATTTCTTCGGCGTCGCCGCCCAACTCATGCGTCGCATCCTTGTTGACCATGCCCGCTCGCAAAACGCCCTCAAACGCGGCGGCGACGCCCAGAAAATCTCCCTCGACGACTCCATCGGCCTGGCCGCCGGTCCCCCCGTCGCCTTCGATGAACTCGATGAAGCCCTCAATCGGCTAGAGCAACTCGACCCCAACCAAGCGAAAATCATCGAGCTCCGTTTCTTCGGCGGCCTCACCGTTGAAGAGGTCTCAGAAGTCATCGGCCTCTCCACCGCAACCATCGAACGAGAATGGCGCATGGCCAAAGCCTGGCTCCATAATCAGCTCACCGCCGCAAGACCACCCGCGAAAACCTGATGGCCGCCGGGCCCGCTCTTCCCGCCCCGCCCGGCCTTCTGCTTACCTGCTACCATTCTTCGAAGCGCGTGACACCCCAACGCTACACCCAGGTTAAAAGCCTCTTCCAACTCGTCCTCGACCAACCCGCCGACCAACGCCAGCAGTTCCTCGAAAAGGCCTGCGGGGCTGACCGCGACCTCTACCTCGAAGTCCGCAGCCTCCTCCTCGCCGACTCCACTGCCGACAACTTTCTCTCCCAGCCCGCCCTCACCCCCGTCTCCCAAATCCTCGCCGACGCCGCCCGCGAAACCGAACAACCCCCTCCCTCCCACATCGGACCATACGCCATCCAACGCCAACTCGGCACCGGCGGCATGGGAACCGTCTACCTCGCCTCCCGCGCCGATCAACACTACTCCAAACTCGTCGCCCTCAAAGTCATTCGCCACGGCATGGAGCAGGACCGCATCGTCCAACGCTTCCGCCGCGAACGCCAAATCGTCGCCTCCCTCGACCATCCCAACATCGCACGCCTCCTCGACGGCGGCGCCGCCGAGGACGGTCGCCCCTACTTCGTCATGGAGTATGTCGAAGGGATCCCCATTGATACCTACTGCGACGAACGCAAACTCTCCACCGAAGACCGCCTCCGTCTCTTCTCCACCGTCTGCGCCGCCGTTCACTACGCCCACCAAAACCTCGTCGTCCACCGCGATCTCAAACCCGGCAACATCCTCGTCAAACCCGACGGCGTCACCAAACTCCTCGACTTCGGCATCGCGAAAATCCTCTCCCCCGACCCCTCCACCCCCACCGAACACACCGCCACCTCCATGAGGCTCATGACCCCGCAATACGCCAGCCCCGAACAACTCCGCGGCGAACCGGTCACCACCGTCTCCGATGTCTACCTCCTCGGCATCATCCTCTACGAACTCTTAACCGGCCACCGCCCCCACCCCTCGCACGACAACCTCACCCTCGAACACCTTTACGCCATGACCGCCGCCGAGCCCGAACCACCCTCCGCCGCCCTCTCAAGGCTCACCGACTCCCCTACCCCCGACGGCCGCCGCCACATCACCAAAAACCCCTACCTTGTCAGCTCAACCCGCGAATCCTCACCCCAAACGCTGAAACGCAAACTCCGCGGCGAACTCGACGCCATCGTCCTCAAAGCCCTCCGCCGCAACCCCGCCGACCGTTACCAGTCCGCCGCCCAGCTCGCCGACGACCTTCGCCGCTACCTCGCCCGCGAACCGGTCTCCGCCCTTCCCGAAAACCCGCTCTACCGCATCCGCCTCTTCCTCGCCCGCAACCGCGCGATCGCCGCCACCGTCACCGCCGCCGTCACCGTCGTCCTCCTGTTCGCCGTCGTCGCCGCCTGGCAGGCCCGTACCGCGCGCCTCCAGCGCGACCTTGCCGCCCACCGTTTCGAAGAGGTCCGCCAGGTCGCCAACTCCTTCCTGTTCGAAGTCCACGACTCCATCGCCGACCTCCCGGGAACCCCACCCGCCCGTCGCCTCCTCGCCGCCAAAGCCGTCACCTACCTCACCAATCTATCCCAAGAATCAACCCGCGACCCCCACCTCCAAAGCGAGCTCGCCGCCGCCTGGATCCGGCTCGGGCACCTCCAGGGCAACCCCAATCACCCCAACCTCGGCAACCTTCCGGATGCCCGCCGCAGCTACGGCAGCGCCCTCGAAATCCTCCAGGCCCAACCCGCCCCCCGACCTCTCGATCTCGCCGCCGCCCACCAAGGCCTCGCCGACATCGACCTCGCCGCCGGAAACCTCATCACCGCCCAACACCACTACTCCCGAGCCCGCCAAATCCTCGATACCCAGTCTGCCCCGCCCCCCGCACGCGCCGCCAACTACCAGAATCTCGCCGCCGCTCAGGCCGCCGCCGGCCGCCCCCAGGACGCCCTACCCCTCGCCCGGCAAGCCCACAACCTCGCCGCCCCAGCCGGACAACCCCGGCTTTTGAGCACGGCCAAAGCCCGGCTCGGCGCCATCGAAACCCAGCTCGGCCTCCACGCCCAAGCCCGCCAAACCCTCGCCGCCGCTTACCAAATCGCCGAACACCTCAACGAAACCCGTCCCTCCGCTATCCACCAACGCGACCTCGCTGTCGTACTCGCCGAGCTCGCCAACCTCGAACGCCTTCTCCACGATCCCCAAGCCGCACCCCATCAACAACGCTCGCTCACCCTCCACCGCACGCTCGCCGCCTCCGATCCGGCGAA
Source organism: Acidobacteriaceae bacterium (assembly GCA_020247055.1). Classification (GTDB taxonomy): domain Bacteria; phylum Acidobacteriota; class Terriglobia; order Bryobacterales; family Bryobacteraceae. Next base: position 32,715 of record JADCJL010000043.1, read on the forward strand.
CCTCCAGGCGCAGCGCGAACTCGCCTATGCCTACCTCCACGAAACCGACCCCACCATCCTCCGCCAGGCCTGCGATATCTTCAATCAGCAGCTCACCCGCGCACCCCAAAGCGGCATGGCCCAACGCGATGCCGCCCTCGCCCACCAACGCCTCGGCGATTCCCAACTCGCCGCCAACCAAATCCTCCAGGCCGTCGAGAACTACCGCCGGTTCCTCCAGCTCGCCCAGCAATGGCAAGCCTCGGAAAGCACCAACCCCTACGCCAACAATCTGCTCGCCACCGCCCATCTCAAGCTATCCCAGGCCCTACCCAAACTCGCCGACCACGCCGGCGCCCTCGACAGCCTCCGCCGCGCCGTCACCCTCCTCGACGACCTGAGCCAAAAAGCGCCCCCATCCCCCGTGTTCCGCCGCGACCGCGCCCACGCCTACCTCCTCCTCGGCCGCCACCTGCTCACCACCAAATCAGCCCCCGCGCTGCCCTATCTCACGCAGGCCAAAACTCAATTCGAATCGCTCGCCGCCGCCAACCAACTCACCACTGAAGACCGCCCCCTTCTCGGCGAACTCGACGCCGCCCTCGCCCTCGCCCGCTCCCGTCCTTTCTAACCCCCCTGCGCCCGCCGCACCGAAACCGCCGAACCCGCCGCGCGCCCAACCGGCTTACGCTGCGGCAGACCCATCACTGCTCGAATCGCCGAGTTCAGCCGCACACACAAATCCACATCCCCCCGCAGCTCCGCCGCCCCACACAACTCCGCCCCAAACCAAACCGCCGTGCCAACCTTCTTCAGCACCCCGTGCCGCAACCCCAACTCCACCATCTCCCACTCCGCCGACCAACCCTCCCCCTCCAGAAACAGCAACTCCGCCTCTCCCGGAGACGCCAATTGATTCTTCACCACCTTCATCGCCACCCGCCGCCCCGCCTTCTCCGGCCCCACCTCCCGCAAATCAGCCCGCACCGCCGCGTGCAGCTTTAAACCCCAACCCCCGGTCGACGTCTCCGTATAGCCGAATCCATAATACGCCCGCACCTGATTCAACAGCAGCACGCACGCCGGCGATTGACCAATCACCCGGCTGATCCGGCGCAGCCCGTTCGCTACCATCTCGCTGTGGGCAAACGCCGAACCCTCCCCGAGCCCACCCGCCAGCTCCGCCGCGGGAGCCAACGCCGCCACCGAATCCACCACGACGAGATCCACCCCCTGACTCACCACCAGCCGCTCCACCATCCGCAACGCCTGTTCGCCGTTCTCCGCCCGCAGCAACACCAGCCGGTCCAACTGCACGCCCAGCTTCGCGGCGTACCCCGCGTCAAACGAACATTCCACATCCACCAGCGCCGCCGTCTGCCCCTCGCCCTGCGCCGCGGCAATCACCTGCAGCGCCAAGGTCGACTTCCCTACTCCCGCCGGGCCAAACAACTCCATCATCCGCCCCCGCGGCAAACCCCCGATCCCCAGCGCCGCGTCCACCGCAATCGACCCGCTCGGCACTACCCCGGCCACACCCCGGCCCCGCAAGCTAAACGCCGCGGCCTGCCGCAGTTCTGTTTGAAGACGGTTATCCCACAGCGCCATTTGGCCTGTCGGTACGCGAGCCGAATTGTGTTTCATACCAGAGCCTTTTTAGTTTCCGCTAAACCTTACCAATACGGAACACAGAAAAGCCCCACCCAAATGCCAGAGTTACCTGCCGCCGGTCCCCCCTATCGCGGGGAGCCCCCCACCCGTCGCCACTGGCCGAAACTCTCCCATCAATCGATGCAAGCAAAACAGCCCGCTCAAATGAAAGAGCCCAAACACCAAAAAAATCGGCTTGTAACCCACCACCGGCACCAGCATCCCGGGCAGCCAGGTAGCAAACATCACGCCCCCCAAACTCCCCGCAAACCCGCCAATTCCGGTGACACTCGCCACTGCCGGGCGAGGAAACACATCACTCACCACCGTATACAGATTCGCCGAAAATCCCTGATGCGCCGCCGTCGCCAAACTCATCAACGCAATCGCCACAATCGGACTTTCCGCCAAAACGCTGCATACCGCCAGCGGCATACACCCCGCACACACCAGCATCGCCAGCTTCCGCGCCTTCCCCAGCGCCATCCCCCGGCGCAGGAAGAATCCGGACAGCCAACCCCCGCCCACGCTCCCTATGTCCGCCATCAGGTAGATCACCGGCAGCACCCAACCCACCTTCTTCATATCAAAACCACGAACGTCGTACAGATAAATCGGCAGCCAGTAACTGTAAAATCGCCATACCGGGTCGCTCAGAAATTTCCCAAGGGCGTAACCCCAGGTCTCCCGCTGCCGCAGCGCCTCAAACCAACCCACGACCGGCTCCTTACCCGCCTCGGAAACATCCGAGACAATGTAGGCCCGCTCCGCCGCATTCACCCGCTGATGCTCCCCCGGCAGCCGGTAGCTGAACCACCAAAACACCAGCCAAACCAAACCCGCCGACCCCGTCACCAGAAAACAACCCTGCCAGCCGACGCTCGCCACCATGTAGGCAAACACCGGCGGACCCACCATCGACGCCACGTTAGAACCGGCGTTGAAGATCCCGGTCGCCAACGCCCGGTCTCTCTTCGGAAACCACTCCGCTACGCTGCGGATCGCCGCCGGGAAGTTCCCCGCCTCGCCCAGTCCCAACATCCCCCGCCAAAACCCCAACTCCACCGGCGTCTTCGCCAACCCGTGCAACAAAGCCGCCACCGACCACCACAACGCCGCCACCGCATAACCCACGCGGCTCCCAAACCGCTGAATAAACTTCCCCATGATCAGAAATCCGATCATGTACGTCATCTCAAACGCCAGCGTCAACCGCCCATACGTCGGATCGTCAATCACCATATCCTTCCGGATCTCGGGAATCAACACCCCGAAGGCAATCCGATCCAGGTAGTTAATCGTCGTCGCAAAAAACAACAGACTCAGGATCCACCAGCGAACCCGGGTAGGAGGCATCACGCAATCATAACAACAGCGCCTACCGCTGCGACGCCCGCGTCAACCGGTCCCGAATCCCGTCCCACGCCCCGCCCTCCGGCACCGGCTCCACCACAATCTCCGGCAACCCCGCCGCATCCAAAGCATGCAGCGCCCCGTACAAGCCCGCGGCGTACCCCTCCGCCTCCGCCGGCAGCCGCACCGCGCTTGCCGCCTCGGCCGGTATCGTATGCCAAACATATCCGCTCTCCCGCCCGGGCGTCCCCAACCGCAGCGCCGTCAGCGGCGCGTAATGCCGCGCATGCATCCCCGGCGCCTCATGCGCCACGCCTTCGGCCGCCTCCCCCGCCACCTCCACCGGCCCAATCACCGCTTCAATGCTCTCCCGCGATATCATCCCCGGCCGCAACAGCACAGCCCGCCCCCCGCTCAGCGAAAGTACCGTCGACTCAATCCCCACCGGACAGGTCCCGCCGTCCACCACCAGATCCACCGCCTCCCCCAACGCCAACCGCACATGCTCCGCCGTCGTCGGCGACAATCCCATGAACCGATTCGCGCTCGGCCCCGCCAGCGGCACCCCCGCCCGCCGGATCAACTCCAAAGCCACCGGATGCGCCGGCTGCCGCACCCCCACCGTCCCCAACCCCGCCGTCACCTCATCCGGAACCGCCCGCCGCTTCGGCAACACCAGCGTCAACGGACCCGGCCAAAACCGCGCCGCCAGCCGCTCGGCCGCCTCCGGCCACTCGGCCGCCACCGTCTTCGCCATGGCCGCATCGGCCACATGGACGATCAAAGGCGAAGTGGACGGCCGCCCCTTCGCCTCATAAATCCGCCGCACCGCCGCCGCATCCAACGCATTCGCGCCCAACCCGTAGACCGTCTCGGTCGGAAACGCTACCAGCCGCCCGGCACGCAACAGCGCCGCCGCCCGGTCGTAATCAATCATCGGACTCATCATCCGCGCCGGCCGTCTTGCCCGTACGCTTCCAGACGAGAAATGCGTGAATCAATTCACCAAGGTCACCATCAAGCACCCGGTCCACGTCCCCAATCGCCTTCTTCGTCCGGTGGTCTTTAATCATCCGGTAAGGCGCCATCACGTAGCTCCGTATCTGGCTGCCGAAGTTGATCTCCATCTTCGTGTCTTCGAGCTTCCGCTCTTCCACGCGCCGCTTCGCCAACTCGTGCTCATACAAGCGCGCCTTCATCTGCTTCAAGGCACTCGCCCGGTTCTTGTGCTGGCTCCGTTCGTTCTGGCACTGCACCACAATCCCGGTCGGAATATGCGTCATCCGCACGGCCGACTCGGTCCGGTTCACGTGCTGCCCGCCCGCCCCGCTCGCCCGGAACACATCCACTTTCAGATCATCCGGCTTCACGTCGATGTTGATATCGTCGTCCACCAGCGGAATGACAAACACGCTCGCAAACGAAGTGTGCCGCCGTGCCGCCGAATCAAACGGAGAGATCCGCACCAGCCGGTGCACCCCAATCTCGCTCTGCAGCAGCCCGTAAACGTTCTCGCCTTCAATCTCCACCGTCGCCGACTTGATCCCGGCGCCCTCGCCCTCCAGCCGGTCGGTCACCTCACAACGGAAACTGTTCCGCTCCGCCCACCGCAGAAACATCCGCAGCAGCATCTCAGCCCAGTCCTGGCTCTCCGTCCCACCCGCGCCCGGATGCACGGTCAAAATCGCGCTTCGGTGGTCGTTCTCCCCGCTCAGCAGCATGCCGGTCTCGAGCACCTCAAGCCGCGCCGCCAGCTTCTTCAGCTCCTGCGCGATCTCGCCAACCACCGCCTCGCCCTCACGGCCAAGCTCAAATAGCGTCTCGATCTCCTCGGTCAGCCCGAGCACCTCCGCGTCTTCGGCCACGGCCTTTTCCAGCCGTTTCCGCTCCTGCATCACCCGCTGGCTCGTCTCCTGCGAGTTCCAAAAACCCGGATCAGCGATCTGCTCTTCGGTCGATTCCAACTGCTTCCGCTTCGTTGGAGCGTCAAAGATAGCTCCGCACAGCAGAAGCCTGCTGGCGGAGCGGGTTATACTCCCGTTCTAATTCCTCTAGGGTCATCAGCTCCTATTTTAGCCTCTCCCGCAGCCCGGACTCCAGACCCGGATTCTTCATCCCCGCCTTCTTCGCCTCCGCCACCGCACTCTCCACCCCCAGACCCTTCTTTTTCGCCTGGTACAACCCCCACACATAACCCACCCGGTTCGAAGAAGCGCAATGCAGCAGCACCTTCGCGTTCGGCCTGGCCTCACCCAACAGCTTCATCACCGCCGCCAACTCCTCGTCCTTCGGTGGCGTCGCCCCAAAAGGCACCTGCACATAGCGCATCCCCGCCTTCTCGACAATCGCCCGCTCGTCCAACCCCAACTTCTGCATCTCCTCCGGCGTCCGCAGATTCACCACCACCTTCACGCCCGACGCCGCGTAACCCGCCAGCGCCTCCGCCGTCGGCTGCCCCGCAAAGATCACATCCTGCGCGCAACCCAACCCCACCGCCGCTAAAAACAACACTATCGTCCGCATACCGCAATTCTGCCACAACCCATCCCCTCGCCAGCCGCCGCCCGAATCACGGATAATTAAAGGATGTCTTCCGAGGGTTCCCCCGAGGCCGCCCGGCCATCCAACTTCATCCGCGACATCATCATTGAGGACCTGAAAAACGGCAAAAACGGCGGCCGTGTCCACACCCGTTTCCCTCCGGAACCAAACGGCTACCTCCACATCGGCCACGCCAAATCCATCTGCCTCAACTTCGGCCTCGCCCGCGAGTTCAACGGCAAGTGCAACCTGCGCTTCGACGATACCAACCCCGCCAAAGAAGAAACCGAATACGTCAACTCCATCATGGAAGACGTCCGCTGGATGGGCTTTGAGTGGGATGCCCTCTTCTACGCCTCGGACTACTTCGACCAGCTCTACGCCTGGGCCGTGCAACTCATCAAAGACGGCAAAGCCTACGTCTGCGACTTAACCTCCGAACAGGTTCGCGCCACCCGCGGCACCACCACCGAACCCGGCACCCCCAGCCCCTACCGCGACCGCTCCGTCGAAGAAAACCTCGACCTGTTCGAACGCATGCGCGCCGGCGAGTTCCCCGACGGCGCCCGCACCCTCCGCACCAAAATCGACATGGCCTCGCCCAACTTCAACATGCGCGACCCGGTCATGTACCGCATCCTCCACGCCGACCACCACCGTACCGGCGACAAGTGGTGCATCTACCCGATGTACGACTACACCCACGGCGAAAGCGACTCCATCGAAGGCATCACCCACTCCATCTGCACCCTCGAATTCGAAGACCATCGCCCCCTCTATGACTGGTACGTCGAAAACCTCGGCATCCACCATCCCCAGCAGATCGAATTCGACCGCCTCAACCTCACCAACACCCTCCTCAGCAAACGCAAACTGCTCCTCCTCGTCCAGAAAGGCTACGTCTCCGGCTGGGACGACCCCCGTATGCCCACCCTGTCCGGCATGCGCCGCCGCGGCTACACCCCGGAAGCCATCCGCAACTTCTGCGCCAACATCGGGGTCTCCAAAACCAACGGCGTCATCGAATTCGGCCTCCTCGAACACTTCCTGCGCGAAGACCTCAACCGTCGCGCCCTCCGCGCCATGGCCGTCCTCGAACCGCTCAAAGTCGTCATCACCAACTATCCCGACGACGAGGTCGAATACCTCGAGGCCGTCAACAACCCCGAAGACGAATCCGCCGGTGTCCGCCAAGTCGCCTTCTCGAAGGTCCTCTATATCGAACAGGACGACTTCCGCGAAGTGCCTCCCAAGAAGTACTACCGCCTCTCCCCCGGCACCGAAGTCCGCCTCCGCTACGCCTACTTCATCCGCTGCACCGACGTCATCAAAAATGAGGCCGGCGAAGTGGTCGAAGTCCACTGCACCTACGACCCCGCGTCCAAAGGCGGCAACTCCCCCGATGGCCGCAAGGTGAAATCCACCATCCATTGGGTCTCCGCCGCCCACGCTGTCGACTGCGAGGCCCGCCTCTACGACCAGCTCATGCTCGAAACCACCGGCGAAGAGTCCGCCACCTCGGACTTCACCGCCCAGCTCAACCCCGCCTCGCTCGTCATTCCGCCCCACGCAAAGGTCGAACCCAGCGTCGCCGGCGCCGCTCCCGGAACCAAGTATCAGTTCGAACGCGTCGGCTACTTCTGCGTCGACCGGGATTCTACCCCCGGCCGGCCCGTCTTTAACCGCACCGTCAAACTCCGCGACTCCTGGGCCAAAATCGACAAAGCCCAGACGAGCTAGCCAAACCCTACTCCTTCACCAACTCACGAAACCGCCGCAGAACCTTCTTCACGTAATCCCGCGTCTCCCGGTACGGTGGAATCCCGCCGTACCGGTCCACCGCCCCCGCCCCCGCGTTATACGCCGCTAACGCCAACGCCAACCCGTTCGGCCGGCCTTCGTACTTCGTCACCAACATATCCAGCAGCCGCGCCCCTCCCTCCACATTCTGCGCCGGATCGTGCGCATTCACCCCCAAATGCCGCGCCGTCTGCGGCATCAGCTGCATCAGGCCGATCGCACCCACCCGGCTCCGCGCCCGCACCTGGTAGCCGGACTCCACTTCCATCACCGCCTGAATCAGCTCCGGCCGCAAGTTGTGCTTACCCGCATTCGGCACAATCAATCGCGCCACCGGCTCGGGAACCTCCTTACTCACCGTTCCCGTCACCACCGCCGCCGGTGGCGGCGCCACCTCCGACGCATCAATCACCAGCGACTGGCTCCCGGCCCGCAGGAACAGCGTCTCCCCCTCCCGCACCAGACTCTCATAGCCAATGCGCTGCCCATTCTTCAGTACCAGCAGACTGGGAGACACACCCTCCCCCGCCGCGCCGAAGGCCAGCACGCCCATCAACCCCGCAACTCGCAGCATGTTCCTATCATCGCTGTCCTGTGCGAAAACGTACATCGGCCAAAAACCTTATCTCCCCCCGCGCCCATCCCAAACATCCGCGCAAAGCCCAACAAAACCCCCAGAACTGGGGCAATATGCCCACACGCCAACGCCTCCGCCAACTCCGCCGCACCATTCTGACCCTCCCCCCACACCCTGCAGCAACATGGCCCCCCAATTGCAATCTGAATCCATGAGCCAACCCTTATGAATGTGACCATTAACCAACCCCAGATCCACGAACTCCTCGCGCCCCAATCCGCCCCCTGCCTCTCGATATACCTCCCCACCCACCGCCATTACCCCGAAAACCAGCAGGACCCCATCCGCTACAAAAACCTCGTCCGGCAACTCGAAGCCAACCTCGCCACCCAGTATCCGCAGGCCGATGCCCGGGCCCTCCTCGACCCCTTCTTCGCCCTCGCCAGCGACGCCCCCTTCTGGAATCACTCCCGTGACGGACTCGCCGTCCTCGGCAACGCCGCCGGATTCCGCACCATCAAACTCCAACGGCCCGTCCCCGCCGTCGCCACCGTGGCCACCAGCTTCCATCTCAAACCCCTGCTCCGCATCCAGCAATCCGCCGAACGCTACCAGGTCCTTGCTCTCAGCCGCCGCGAAATCCGCCTTTACGAAGGCAACCGCGACCAGCTCGACCAGGTCGCCCTCGCCCCCGGCGTACCCGCCAATATAAAGGAGGCACTCGGCGACGAACACACCGAACCCCACGAAACCGTCGCCTCCTACGGCGGCGCCGCCCTCGGCTCCCACATGCGCCACACCCAGGGCACCAAAGCCGACGAAGCCGACATCGACGAACAACGCTTCTTCCGCGCCGTCGACCGCGCCATCCTCGAACACCACTCCCGCCCCGCCGGCGTGCCCCTCATCCTCACCGCCCTCACCCAATACCACACCCCGTTCCGCGACGTCAGCCACAACCCCTTCCTCCACGCCCACGGCATCGAGGCCGACCCCTGGGCCCTCTCCACCGCCGACCTCTGCCAGCGGGCCTGGAAGGTCATCGAACCCGAGTTCCGCGCCCGCCTCAAAAAACACGCCGAAGCCTACGGCGCCGCCCACGCCCGCGCCCTCGCCTCCGACGACTACCAGTACGTCGCCGATGCCGCCGCCGCATCCCGCGTCGATACCCTCCTCGTCGAAGCTGACCGTCTCATCCCCGGCCCCACAGGCGACGACCTCCTCGACGACCTCGCCGAACTCGTCCTCCAGCGCGGCGGCCACGTCGTCGTCGTCCCCGCTCCGGACATGCCCACCACCACGGGCCTCGCCGCCACCTTCCGGTTCTGAGGAACGGGCGCAACGGACCCGCTTCAGCTAGTGCGCTTTTAAGCGATTAGCTCGGCCAAATCCAGCAGGTAGCCGCGCTTGCCGGCGTTCACGCCGCGAGTGCGGCCCACCGTGCACTCCACGCCCTCCGTCTCGTGGATATGCCCGCTAAAAAACCGCGCCGGGGCGTGCTTTTCAATAAACTCCCGCACCGCCGGGCTTCCGAAATGCGCCCCTTCCTTCACCCCATCGAGCGGCGTATCCTTCGGCGGGCAGTGGCAAATCAACACCAACGGCTGCAGCCCCGCAAACGCCTCCAGCCGCTGGCCCAACTCCTGTTCGCTATACTCGCCCGGCGTGTTGAACGGCGTCCGGTTCGAATACCCCAACCCCGCCACCTGCACCCCGCCCATCTCTACCACCTTCCCGTGCAGCGCCGTAAAGCCGAACTGCGCGCAGAAAGCCGCAATATCGGCCTCCGACTCGTGGTTCCCCGGCAGCACGTACATCCGCTCGGCCCGCGGCTTCAGGATCTCGCCCATCGCGTCCAAGCCCCGGGCCCAACTCACCAGGTCCCCCGCACACACATACGCGTCCGCCTCAGTCGCCATCAACCGCTCAAGCGCCCGCTTGTCGTTGTGGATATCGGAGAAAACCAGCAGCTTCACGCTTCCACCGACTCAAGATATGTGTACCCGTGGATGCCGTCTTCGTAGAACCGCAGCATGCGCCCGGCCTCTTCATAACCCAGCTTGCCCTCACGCACCGCCTTCTCCACATCCTTCCGAAACGCCTCAATCAACGCCTTGGCGCTAAACTGCACGTAATCAAGCACCTCGCGCACCGTGTCGCCGTTGATCACATGGTCGAGAATAATCTCCCCCGTCTCGCTCAACTGCACGTGCACGGCATTCGTATCGCCCAAAAGGTTATGCAGGTCGCCCAGAATCTCCTGGTACGCCCCCACGAGAAAAGCTCCCAAATAGTACGTCTCCCCACCCTGGAACTCATGCAGCGGCAACGTGTTCTTCACGTCCCGCCGGTCGATGAAACGATCAATCTTTCCGTCCGAGTCACAAGAGATGTCGCCCAGCACCCCATGATGGGTTGGGCACTCCTCCAGCCGGTGAATCGGCATCACCGGAAACAGCTGCTTGATCGCCCAGCTGTCCGGCATGCTCTGAAACAGCGAAAAGTTGCAGAAATAGGTGTCGGAGAGCATGCTCTCGAGACCTTCCAACTCCTCCGGCAAATATTCCAGCTCCTTGGACAGCTTCAAGATCCGCCGGCAGATCGCCCAGTACAGATTCTCCGCCAGGCTCCGCTGCGCCAGCGGCAGATACCCCAGGCTGAACAGATTCAGGGCCGAATCGAGCGCCCCCTGCGCGTCATGGAACGATTCGAGTAGATTCTTGGCCGAAATATTCCGAAACGTCTGGTGCAGGTCCGTCAGCGGCTGCTCACTCTCCTCGGAGATTTCATTCGGAATCGCCTCTTCGCCAAACCCGCTCACCCCCAGCACGTTGAAAATCAGCATCGAATGGTAGGCCGCCACGGCTCGACCGCTCTCGCTGATAATCGTCGGATGCGCCACTTCGGCCTCATCGCAAACGTTCTGAATGTGGTAAACGACGTCGTTGGCGTACTCCTGCAGCGTGTAATTCACGCTCGATTCAAAGTCCGTCTGCGACCCGTCGTAGTCGATCCCCAGTCCGCCGCCGACGTCGATGCACTCGAGCCCCGCCCCACTCTTCACCATCTCGGTATAAATCCGCGCGGCTTCTACCACGGCGCCCTTGATCTGCCGGATGTTCGTAATCTGGCTCCCCAGATGGAAGTGCACCAGCTTCAGGCAATCTTCCATGCCCTCGCCCCGCAACTGCTCCAGCGCCCGCAGCGCCTCCGACACCGTCAAACCAAACTTCGACCGGTATCCCCCCGAACTCTTCCAACGCCCGCTGCCCCGGCTCGCCAGCTTCAGCCGGATCCCGATCGACGGCCGCACCCCCAACAGCTTGGCGTGCTTCAAAATCAGGTTCAGCTCGGTATACTTCTCCACCACCGGCGTAATGTTCCGGCCAATCTTCCGCGCCATCATCGCCAGTTCAATGTACTCATCGTCCTTGAACCCGTTGCACAGAATCGGCGTGTCGTTGTCGGCAATCGCCATCACGGCCATTAGCTCCGGCTTCGAACCCGCCTCCAGGCCATAACCAAACGGCCGGCCGTACTCGAAAACCTCTTCCACCACCTGCCGCTGCTGATTCACCTTAATCGGAAACACGCACCGGTAATTGCCCTTATAACTGTGCTCGCTGATCGCCGTCCGGAACGCGGTATGCAAATCCGCCAGCCGGTTCTGCAGAATCTCGCCAAAACGAATCAGAATCGGCGGATTGATGCCCCGCATCACCAGCGTGTCCACCAGCTGCTTCAGGTCCACGCTCCGCGCCGCGTCCTTGTTCGGGTGCACACAAACGTGCCCGTTGGCGCCGACGGAGAAATAGCCCTTCCCCCACGCCGCGACGTCATACATCTCCTCCGCATCCGTGGTCGTCCAACGTTCTCTCTTCGGGCCGTCAGCCATATTCAGGTTCAATAGTAGAGTTCCCTCGCAAAGTCTCAGTGTCCGACTATTCACACGGATGGGGCAAGCAGTTTTTCGTTACAAATATTCGTTACAAATAAAGGATGCCTATTCAACTCTCCGGTAAAGTCGCCCTCGTCACCGGCGCGAGCAAAGGCGTCGGCCGCGGCATCGCCCTCGCCCTCGCCCGCCACGGCGCCACCGTCGTCATCAACTACAACTCCGACGAATCCGGAGCCCGCGAAACCCTCGCCTCCATCGAAGGCGCCGGCGGCCGCGGCCTCATCCTCCAGGCCAGCGTCGCCTCCGCCCCCCAAATCGACCGCATGTTCGACCAGCTCACCGAAACCTACGGCCGCCTCGACATCCTCGTCAACAACGCCGGCGTCCAAACCTGGAAAGCCCTCCTCGACCTCACCGAAGCCGACTGGGACCACGTCCTCGATACCAATCTCAAAGGCACCTTCCTTTGCACCCAGCGCGCCGCCGCCTTAATGAAGGCCCAAGGCGCCGGCCGCATCCTCCACATCGGCTCCGGCTGCAACAAAGTCGCCTTCCCCCACCTCGTCAACTACACCGCCAGCAAAGGCGGCATCGAACAGTTCACCAAAGTCGCCGCCGTCGAACTCGGCAAATTCGGCATCACCGTCAACTGCGTCGCCCCCGGCGCCATCGAAGTCGAACGCACCAAAGAAGAGGCGGGCGACTACGCCGGCACCTGGGCCGCCGTCACGCCCCTCGCCCGCGTCGGCACCCCGGAAGATGTCGCCCGCGCCGTGCTTTTCTTTGCGAGCGAACTCGCCGACTTCGTCACCGGCCAAACCCTCTACGTCGATGGCGGCCTATTTGCCAAGCCCCACTGGCCCTATCCCGTGTAGCTTCAGCTTCTCGAGCGCCTTCTCGCCCTCGGGCGTATTCAACTCCCAGTACTTCATCCGCTCACTCGCCAGCATCTGCGCCTTCACGCCCTCGCTCGTCTCGTAGCGGACCACCCGGTGTGGCGCGGCCTTCTCCACCCAATAGGCCCGCCACCGCTTCCCAACGCTAGCCCGGTACTCATCGAGCCCCTCGCCACCGTCCCGCCGCGTCAACTCCGCCTCTTCCCACCGCGCCGGGCCCTCCTTGAAGCGCGAAACCTGCAGCGCCAGCATCATCGACGCCTTCCGCGTCTCGCCCGGTTTCATCACCGGCCGCGCCATCCCTCGCGCCCACAGCATCAGGGTATCCTCACTGATCCCCAACTCCGGATACCGCACCAACACCTCCTGGTCCCCCTCCCCGTCGAAGTAGCTGTGGCTCTCGACGCGAATCGCCGACTCGTTGAAAATCGCCGCCTTGAACAGGTTCCCGCACCACTCCTGGCTGGACCAGGTAACCTTCGTCGGCGCCCCGGCCGCCCGCCCGTTCACCGGCGCCAACGCCACAAACGCCGAAAGCTGCAGGTTATAGTCATAGATCCCGGTCTGAAAATCTTCGACGAGATTCAGCTTCATCACCGGAAACTCATCATTCTTCGGCCGCACCCCGGGGTCGCTCTTCACCCGCGCCGAGTTGGCAAAGGTCTCGGCCACGGTAATCGCCACCGCCGTCCCCCGGCGCGGCGCCCCGTACCGTGGATACGTCAACTCATAGCTCGTCAACTCCGCCTGCCCGTCTCCCCATGTCTTCCAAAACGCCGCGTCATAGGCCGGCGAATCCGGCGACGTTACCACCTTCGGCCTCTCCGGTCCCCGCGTACAACCCGCCAGCAGCACAAGACTCAACAGCCACAGCTTCATCATCTGTTCCTCATCTTCCACAATATCTGACGAATCATCCCCTGCCACTGCACCGCATCCCGCTGCCCCAACCCCATCCGCCGCACCAACCGCCGCAACTTCAACTCCGTCGACCCGGCCACCCGCTCCTCCACATACCCGCTCTCCCCCAGCGCCTCCCACAAAAGCCCCGTCAATCGGTCCACCTCCGCCGTCGACGCCGCTCGCTGCTCCCGCCCCCCAACCTCCTTCCAGCCCCCGTCCCGCACCAACTCATACAACGTCACCGCCACCGCCTGCCCCAGATTCATCGACCCGTGCGGCTCCCGCGTCGGAATCCGCGTCAAAAAATGGCAGTAGCTCATCTCCTCGTTCGACAACCCGAACTTCTCCGAACCAAACAGCAGCGCCGTCTGTCCTCCGTGCCGCCGAATCCGCCGCGCCGCGTCTTCCAAACGGTACAGCGGCAGCTGCATCTCCCGCTTTTCTACCGACGACGTCCCCACCACCAACGTCGCATCCCCCACCGCCTCCGCCAAACTCCCGTACTCCCGCGCCCCGGCCAACACCTCCCCGGCGTGCGTTGCCGACTTCGCCTCCTCCACCGCCACCCGGTAAGCATCCACCAACCGCAAGTCCGTCAACCCGAAATTGCTCATCGCCCGCGCCACCGCCCCAATATTCAGAGGATTCCGCGGACTCGCCAAAACAACCCGAAACAAAGCAGGATTCAAGCCCCCAGTGTAAACTGCCAGCATGCGCCTCTGCGTCCTCCTCCTCCTCGCCCTACCCCTCACCGCCGAAACCCTCGTCCTCGGCCACCGCGGTTGCCGCGCTCTCCGTCCTGAAAACACCCTCGCCGCCTTCGAACACGCCCTCGCCGTCGGCGCCGACATCCTCGAACTCGACGTCGTCGTCACCAAAGACAAGCAACTCGTGGTCCACCACGACCTCGAACTCAACGGCCGCCCCGTCCACACCCTAACCCTCGCTGAAGTCCGCGCCTTCAACCGCGGCGCTACCCCCAGCCCCAACTTCCCCCGCCAAAAACTCATCCCCGGCGAACGCATCCCCACGCTCGCCGAAGTCCTTACCTTCGCCAAACAACGCCAAGCCCGCCTCATGATCGAAACCAAAGTCGACCCCGCCATGGACCCCGCCTGGTTCGCCGCCACGCTCCATCAACAGCTCACCCAACACCAAATCACCCCCCAGGTAATCCTCCAAAGCTTCGACCACCGCACCCTCCACGCCATGCACAAGCTCGCCCCGGGGATGCCCCTCGTTCTCCTCAACCCCCGCCAAAAGCTCGCCGACTACATCACCCCCGCCCGCGCCCTCGGGCCCCAGGCCATTCAGATGGTTAACGTCACCATCATCGACGCCGCCATCGTCAAAACTCTCAAAGACGCCGGCATCCCCGTCTACTCCGGCACCACCGACGACCCCGCCCAATGGCGCCGCCTCATCGAGCTTGGGGTCGACGGTATCCTCACCGACGACCCCGCCGCCCTGCGTCGCCTGCTCCCGCGCTAAATATCCAGATTCCGCACGTCGAGCGCGTTATCTTCAATAAACTTCCGCCGCTGCTCCACGTCTTCGCCCATCAGCGTCGAGAAGATCTGATCCGTCTCCACCAGGTCCGCCAAATCCACCCGCAGCAGCGTCCGCGCCTCGGGATTCATCGTCGTCTCCCACAACTGTTCGGCGTTCATCTCGCCCAAGCCCTTGTAGCGCGTCACCGCGGCGTCGCGCATACCTTCGGCCTTCAGGTAATCCAGCAGATCCGCCCAGTTGGTCTTAATGTCCCGCCGGTCGCCTTTGCTCACGTTGAACGGCGGCTGGTTATACTTCGCCAGCAGCTTTGCCAACGTCCGTAACCGCCGGTACTCCGGGATCACCGCCAGATCAACACCCACTTCGCGCTCCGCATTGGTGGGATCAAAGAAGCTCACACTCCACGAAGCGTGCACCTCATCCTGCCGCAGCTGTACGCCCGGAATCTTCGCCTCCACCATCGGCTGATACAACGCCTCGACATTGGCCTTGTCCTGATAGTCCGCCTTCGTATCCAGCGGTAGCTCCGGCCGCGCCAAAATCTCCACGACGCGCGGATCCCGCACCCGCCGCTCCAACCGCTTGAACAACTGCTGATGCTCATCGAGCGACATCAGGAAGTTCCGCAGCTCCGCCCCTTCGAGCTTCTCCGTCCCGTACTCCACCGTCATATTCTCGGTAGCCCGGCGCAGAATCTCTTTGGTGAACTCTTTATCGTCCTTGATGTACTTCTCGTTCTTGCCTTTCTTAATCCGGTAGAGCGGTGGCTGGGCCACATACACATGGCCCCGCGTAATCAACTCCTGCATATGCCGGAAAAAGAACGTGAGCAGTAGCGTCCGGATGTGCGAACCGTCCACGTCCGCGTCCGTCATGATGATGATCTTGTGGTACCGCAGCCGCGCAATATCGAAATCCGCCGCCCCGATCCCGGTCCCGATGGCCGTGATCATGTGCCGGATTTCGTCGTGGCCCAGCATCTTGTCGTAGCGGGCCTTCTCCACGTTCAGAATCTTGCCCTTCAACGGCAAAATCGCCTGAAACTTCCGGTCCCGTCCGCTCTTGGCGGTCCCGCCGGCCGATTCCCCCTCGACGAGATAGATTTCGCACCGCTCCGGATCCTTCTCCTGACAATCGGAAAGCTTCCCCGGCAATCCGCCCGAGTCCAGCGCCCCCTTGCGCCGCGTCAGGTCCCGCGCCTTCCGCGCCGCCTCGCGCGCCCGCTGCGCATCAATCGCCTTTGACACAATCCGCTTCATCACCGCCGGATTCTTATCAAAGTGCTCGCCCAGCTTCTCGTTGATCAGGCCCGTGACGAACCCCGAAACATCACTGTTCAGCTTACCCTTGGTCTGGCCTTCAAACTGCGGCTGCGGCAGCTTCACGCTCACTACCGCCGTCAATCCTTCGCGCACATCGTCGCCGCTCAGGTTCTCTTTGACATCCTTGAACAGCCCCGCCGCCTGGCCCGCCGCGTTAATCGTCCGCGTCAGCGCGCTCCGGAACCCGCTCAGGTGCGTCCCGCCGTCCACGGTGTTGATGTTGTTCGCAAAGCTGAACACCGTCTCCGTGTACGCGTCGTTGTACTGTAGCGCTACTTCCACGGTCAGCTTCCCGCCGTTCGGCAGATCGCGTTCCCCCTCAAAGTAGATCGGCTTATCGTGCAGCACCGCCTTCGATTTGTTCAGGTGCTTGATGAACTCGGCAATGCCCCCCTCGTAGTGGAACTGCTGCGCGTGTACCGGATCCTGCCGCTCATCGGACAGGTTAATCGTGATGCCCTTGTTCAAAAAGGCCAACTGCCGCAGCCGCGCCGCCAGCGTGTCGAAGTTGTACGTCGTCACGTCCATGATGGTCGTGTCCGGCTTAAACGTAATCTTCGTCCCTGTCCGCTTCAGCGGCACCTTGCCGCCCTGCTTCAACGGCGCCAGCGGAATGCCCTTCTCGTACTCCTGCGTCCAAACGTGCCCTTCGCGCCAAACTTCAAGTTCAAACCGCTCCGAGAGCGCATTCACGCAACTCACGCCCACGCCGTGCAGACCGCCCGATACCTTATACGTGTTCGAATCGAACTTGCCGCCCGCGTGCAGCTTGGTCAACACCACCTGCGCCGCCGACACCCCTTCTTCGGCGTGGATACCCACCGGGATACCCCGGCCATTATCCTGCACCGAAATCGAATTGTCGCTCCGGATGACGACGTCAATCGTGTCGCAGTAGCCGGCGAGCGCCTCGTCTACGGAGTTATCAACCACCTCATAGACCAGGTGATGCAAACCCTGCTCACCGGTGGAACCAACGTACATGGCAGGGCGCAGGCGTACCGCCTCGAGTCCCTCCAAAACCTTAATACTGCTGGCGCCGTAGTCGTTCGCGTTAGGGTTAGGGTTAGAGCTCATCAAATCCTCATGGGCATGACA
Organism: Acidobacteriaceae bacterium; assembly: GCA_020247055.1. GTDB lineage: Bacteria > Acidobacteriota > Terriglobia > Bryobacterales > Bryobacteraceae. The sequence goes on from JADCJL010000043.1 coordinate 50,244, forward strand.
ATGTAGCGATAGTTCAATGTCCCATCGCTCACCGGCCGCAATTCTCCGGCGCTAGCCGAGTCCTTGAATAAAAATTGAACGTTATCCTCGCTGCTCGCCCGCAGGAAGTCGAGCATATAGGCAGCGTTAAAACCAATCTCGACGTTCGGGCCCTCATAGGTGGCCGTCAACGTCTCCTCACTCTCGCCCGTATCCGACAACGACGAGTGCAGCTTCAACTCACCCGGAAACGCGCCCACCCGAATCGCCCGCGACCGCTCATCGGAAAACTGCATCACCCGCTCAAGCGACGCCTTCAACTCATCGCGGCCCAAGGTCACGTTCTGCGGATGGTCCTTCGGCAGCACCCGCTCAAAGTCCGGGAAGTTGCCCGAAAGCTTCCGGCTCAACAGCAGCCGGTCCCCAATCTGGAAGAACAGGTGGTTCTCGTCGCCGGCAAACAACAGCTTGGCATCGTCGGGAGCCTCCGCGGCCAACCGCGCCAACTCGCCCATCGCCTTCCGCGGCAGCAGCGCCCGGAACGATTGATCCGGCGCAAAGCCCTCAATCTCCATCGGACACTCCACCATCGCCAACCGATGGCTGTCCGTCGATACCATCGTCAATCCCTGCGCCCTCACCACCAGCAGCGCCCCATTCAGCGTAAACCGGCTCTCCTCGGCCGAGATCGCAAAAATCGTCCGCGTGATCATCGCACCCAGCCGCTTCACCGGCAGCTCCGCCAGCAACTGCGGCATCTCCGGCAGCTCCGGGTAGCTCTCCCGGCTCATCCCCGCGATACGCGTCTTCGACCGGCCCGCCGTAATCGAAGCCCACTGGTTGTCGCCGAACTTAATCGCAATCTCGCCGTCCGGCAGCAGCCGCACGTAGTCCAACAGCTTCTTGGCCGGAATCGTCCCCGACCCCGCCTTCTTTACCTTCGCCGGACAGCCGCAACGGATTCCCAACTCCAGATCCGTCGCCGTCAACGACAACCGCTCGCCATCGGCCTCAAGCAAGACATTCGCCAGAATCGGGATCGTGGACTTCTTCTCCACCACCCCCTGAGACAACCCCAGCTCCCGGACCAGATCGGCTTTGCTAACTGTGAATTCCATAAAATAGACCGTTATTTATATAACCGGATTCGTAGGCGTTGTGGAAATGTGGATTCCTTCCTAAATTGTACAAAATCCAGCCGCTTCCTGCCCAGCTACCCGGTGGATTCCCCTGCGGACAACCCTGGATAACCAACCCTCCGTCCACCTACCCACAGCCATCCACCGGATATCCTTACCCCTATCTGTGGAAAACAGGTGTAAACCACTTTAGATTGAATCAGTTAAGCTGTGGAGCAGCCTGTTCAAATCTCCATCCCGCTGCCGCAGCTTGTCAATCTTCTGCACCGAATGCAACACCGTCGTATGATGCTTGCCCCCGAAGTACCGACCAATCTCCGGCAGCGACGACGGCGTCATCTCCTTGGCCAGGTACATCGCCACCTGCCGCGGATACGCTATGTTCTGCACGTTCGTCTTCAGCTTCAACTGCGCCGGCTGCAGATTGAACCGCTCCGCCACCGCCCGCACAATCAGCTCGATGGTTACCCGGCGCTCTCCCGTCCCCGACAGCTGCTTCAGCACCTGCTGCGCCATGCCCAGCGTAATCGGTGAATCCATCACCGAACTGTACGCCACCAGCTTCACCAGCGCCCCTTCCAGCTCCCGCACGTTCGACTTCGTCTTCGTGGCGATATAAATGCGTACATCCTCCGGCAGATGGATTCCCTCTGCCTCCGCCTTCTTATCGAGAATCGCCATCTTCGTCTCGAGGTCCGGAGGCTGCACATCCACCATCAAGCCCCACTCAAACCGGCTTCGCAGCCGGTCCGTCAACCCCTGCGTCTGCTTCGGCGGCTGGTCCGAACTCAGCACGATCTGCTTCCCGTTCTCATGCAGCGCGTTGAAGGTATGGAAAAACTCCTCCTGCGTCCGCTCCTTGTTCGCCAAGACCTGCACATCATCCATCAGCAGAATGTCCGCCGTCCGATAATGCTGATGAAACGTCGACATCCGGTCCGTCTTGATGCAGTCGATCATCTCGTTCATAAACTTCTCGCTCGACGTGTAGATGATCTTCATCGACCCGTACCGGTCCGCGAGCGTCCGCCCAATCGCGTGCATCAGATGGGTCTTGCCCATCCCCACCCCGCCATAAATAAACAACGGGTTATAGCGCTCCGCCGGGTTGTCCGCTACCGCCTTCGCCGCCGCGTGCGCGAACTGATTACAGCTGCCCACCACGAAGCTCGCAAAGCTGTACTTCGGGTTCAGCGCACTCACGGTCCCCTCAACCACCCCCGCCTGCACCGTCACCACCGGGGCCACCTCATACTCCACCCGGCTGATCCCCAGCCCAACCCCCGCAATCGCCGCCGCGACATGCTCCCCGTACTCCTGCTCGAGCCAAACCTTGGTGGCGTCGCTCGACACCGCCACTATAAGCCGCGAACCCACCACACTCTTCTGCTGCGTCGGCGCCAACCAGTTTTGGAAACTCTCTGTACTCAGTCTCTTGGCGAGCTCTTGTTTAATCTGATCCCAAACAGTCATAGTACTATCACTCTCAAGCAGGACAACGTCAAAAGACACCATTCCCACATGTTTTCCACAAGCTGTGGAAAATCACACAAGACCACGTGGACTGTCAGTGAGAAGGTTCGGAGGGACCTGCCTCAGCACTCGGATTCAACCATCCGAATGCCGAACGGACCCTCAGAATAACACAGCGTCACACCTCCCCCACAAGCGTTTTACATAGAAATAACTCCTTTGTAATCAACAAGAAGACATTTTAAAAACCTTTTGTTTCCATTCTGTAACACCAACGATTCCCTCACCCAAACAGAGTATTCCCACAAGATCTGGTATTGTCGTGCCCAGCCAAGCACTACAACTTGCACCCCTCTTCGGGTGAACGCCCTAAAGCGATTCCCGGAAGTGCTGTATAGCGCTCCTGCCGCCCTCCCCGGCCACCCGCCATACTTTCCCCCTTCACCCTTCATACCCATCCGGTACTAGACGTTCTTAAGCGCATACCCACCACCGTCCCGCCCTTCCCCCCAACGCCCTCCCCCCACCGGATCTCTACACCCGGCACCCCCAAACCTTGACAACCGTCCAACCCCGTGGGACACTCAGAGATGTCGCGCTAAGCGGGAGTAACTCAGCTGGTAGAGTGCAACCTTGCCAAGGTTGATGTCGCGAGTTCGAATCTCGTCTCCCGCTCCATTCTTTCACGGCGAAGCGCCATGAAACTCTTGTTCGGTCTCTTCGCCCTGACCCTCGCGCAAGCGCAAACCGGTCAGTCACTCCCTTGGGAGTCTCTTTTTGACGGCATATCCACCAAGGGTTGGCTTGAGGTCACCGGCGCACCCTTCCCCTCCTCCTGGGTCATCGAAGACGGTTGCCTCAAAACAGTCCCGAATCCGCAGAACATGCAGGACCTCCGGACGCTGGCTTCGTTTCGCAATTTCGAGTTTCGCTTCGAATGGAAGCTCGCTTCCGGTGGCAACTCCGGTGTGAAATATCGCATCGAAAAGACCGACCGCTGGCAGCGCCCCGGCGACTCCGGCTACCAGGCCCGCGCCCGCGGGTCCGAATACCAACTGCTCGACGACCCCCAGGCTCCCCCCAACAAACAAACCGGGTCCCTATATACCGTCCAGGCCCCCCTCCGGCCCATCCATCCCACCCCCAACGTATTCCACGAATCGCGCATCATCGTCCACCCGGACCATATCGAGCACTGGCTCGACGGGGAACTCATCCTCACCTACCCGCTCGCCACCCCCCCTCGAGAGTCGTTCCTCTCCCTGCAGAACCACAACTCCATCGTCTGGTTCCGAAACCTCCGCATCCGCCGCCTTCCCCCCAACCCCTAACCGCAAAACAGCTCGCCCACCGTCTCCGCCACCGTCCCCACAATCGCCATATCGCTCGATACCTTCATCCGCTGCAGCTCGGCCGCAATCCGATCGGTCAAACCCAGCAACGGCTGCGCATTCCGGACATCCCAACTAAATCGCAGCAAATCTCGCGCGTACCGATCCGCGCGGAACGTCTCCTGCGCATACGCCCGCGCCCGCTCCCCCATCGCGCTCCGCTCTGCCGCCTCTCCCAGCCTCGCCAGCGCGGCCCCCAGTTCCGCCGCCTCGTTTGCCGGATCGATCTTCACTACGCAATCCGCCGGCAACTCCCGGTAAAACCCCACATCCGTCACCACCACCGCCTTGCCGTAAAGCATCTCCTCAATCACCGACGCCGACGCTCCCTCTATCGCGGGCATCCGCAGGTTAAAACACACGTCCGCCGCCGCCAGACACCCATGCAGCACCTCATCAGAAACCCGCCCTAAAAACTGCACCCGCTCGCCCAACCCTCGCTCTTTTACAATCTGCTCCAGCCGCCGCTGATAACCCGGATCCGCGGGACCCGCCACCACGTAATGCATCCCTGGGCCCATCGCCTCCAGTACCGCATGCACCCGCTTGTTCGGATTCACATGGCCCACCGTCAGCAGGAACAACTGCCCGGCCGGAATCCCCAGCCTCTCCCTTCCCCCGTCCGCCGCCGTTATCCCCGTCTCGTAAGGCAGCGAAATCTTCCGTGCCGGACCTGTATACACCCGTCGCACCGCATCCAGAAGGTACTCGGAATGCGCAATCACCCCCAGCGCGCCCTCCGTACACCGCTCAACCAGCGGGAAATCCACCACCGCGTCACTCTCCCACACGCGCTCCCCCGCTAAACTCCGCTCGGCCGCCACCCGCCCCGCCCCACCATACCAATGCACCATCTCTGCCACGTAACCAGCCGGATCCCGCCGCTTCTCGAGATACAACGCCGCAAAAAAGTGGTGCATCACGTAATCGTGCAGCACCACCACCCCGGGATGCTGCCGCGCCACCTCAAAAATCTCCCCGTGATACGGCAGATGATTCCCAAAGTTGTAAACCACCAGATCGAAATCCGTCAGCCTTCCTAAATCCGCCGCCGGGGCAAATACCGTCTTCACCTCTACCGCCCGCAGTGGACCCCGCTCAAAGTGCCACAACTCCACCTCGGCTACCTTAGCCAACTCCCGGACGATATAAGAGCTCGCCCGTCCGATCGCGCTCCCCTCCGCCAGCGGAGTGAACCAGGCGATCTTCATAGACCGCACAATCGCCGCAGCTGGCCGGCGATATAACGCACGTCCTCTTCGGTCAACCCCACATGCGTCGGCAGACTTATCCCCCGTTCGCTCAACCGCTCCGCCACCGGATATCGTCCCCGCCCCTCGTAATAAGGTTCCATCACGTGCATCGGGTAGAAGACGGGACGCGTCTCAATACCCACCTCCGCCAGACCCGCCATCACCGCATCCCGCTCCACCGCCACCCCGGGACCGAGCACCACCGTGTAGAGCCAATAGGCATGGCGCGCCCAAGCCTCCTCAACCGGCAGTCGCAGCGCCTCCCCAACCGGCCCGAGCTGCTCGGCATACCAACCGGCCACCCGCCGGTGATGCTCCGTATACCGCGCAATCTGCTCCAGCTGCGCCAACCCCAAGGCCGCCTGGATATTCGTCATCCGGTAGTTGTAACCCACCACCGGGAACCAGTAGCGCCGGTCCTGCTGCATCCCCTGACCCCGGTACAGCCGGATCCGCGCCATCCGCTCTGCGTCCCGCAGCGTAACCATCCCGCCCTCACCGGTCGTGATGATCTTGTTTCCGAAAAAGCTGAACGTCCCCGCATCCGCCAGCCCCCCCACCTTGCGACCCTTGTACAGCGCTCCGTGCGCCTCCGCCGCATCCTCCACCACAAACAACCCATGCCGCTTCGCCACCTCGGCAATCGCGTCCATATCCGCAGGGTGCCCGTACAGGTGAACCGCCAGAATCCCCTTCGTCCGCGTCGTGATGGCCGCCTCGAGCCGCACCGGATCAAGATTCATCGTCCTCGGCTCGGAATCTACGAACACCGGCTTGGCCCCGCAATACGTCACCGCGTTTGCCGTCGCCACGAAGGTCAGCGTCGGTACAATCACCTCATCGCCCGGCCCCACGCCCATCCCCAGCAACGCCAGGTGCAGCGCGCTCGTCCCATTATTGGTCGCTACCGCGTATTCCACCTCGCAGTATGCCGCGAACTGCCCCTCAAACAGCGGAATAAATCGCCCAATCGACGAAACCCAGGTCGATTCAAGACACTCTTGAACATACTTCCATTCATTGCCCTGGAACTGCGGCGCCGATACAGCGATCCGGCGGGGTGCGGGTGCGGGTGAAGGCATTAATCTAGTAGCGTTGCAGAAACAAATTCCAGCTCACACATCCGGCCGCCGCCCCCCGATCGAAAGACAGCAACTCTCCGGAAACATCGTCCACGCGCTGGACCGCTAAGCCCAAACTCGTCAACTCCTCCAACCATTCTAATGGGTCTATCCCGGCCCGGCGCAGATGCCCGGGCGCAAACTCCATCAGGATCCGAATGGCCGGATTGCCGGCCAGAATCCGCGCCATCCCGCGCACAATCATCGGCTCGGCTCCCTCGGCGTCCATCTTAACCACGTCCACCCGCGCCTCCTGCGCCAACGCCTCGTCAAGCGTCACCGTCTCCACCTCGATCTGCTCCCCTTCCGCCTCCCCGGCAAACAGACTATTATGTCCCGAGTTCCCGCCGTAGGTGGTAAACACCGCCCTGCCACCCCGGTCGCTCACCGCCCGCTGCGCAAAACGCACCACTCCGGATTCCAGAAAACCATTCACCTGCACGTTGTCCCGTAGCAGCGCGAACGTACGCGGCGTCGGCTCGAAACTGAAGATCTTCCCGTCACCACCCAGCTGCCGCAGCGCGTATAGCGTATAAATACCGATATGGGCGCCGATATCCACCACCACCATACCCGGCTTCACCAACCCCTGAAACAATCGCATCATACCCGGCTCCGGCAACCCCCGCAGGGCGTAGTAAGCCGCCAGTCGCCACTCCCGCCCCGGCACCCCGAGTAGAAACCCATCCACCTCGGTAACCACCACCTCCGGCCCGGCCTGAAACACCGGCGCTCGTTGACGCTGCTTTACCTCTTGAACGACACCCTGCAGCGCCGCCAACTCGCTCCCCTGCCGCTCCACCTCTGCCGCTCCTCGCCACACCCCCTCCCGAATCTCCTCGACGCCGCGCCGCTGCGTACTCAACTCCTCGACGACCGTCCGCATCGCCGCCAGTTCGGCGGCATGACTCTCCCGCAGCCGCTGCAAGTCCGCCCCCTGCCTGTCCATCGCCTCCCGCAGCCGCTCAATCTCCCGCAACTGAACGCCCAGCTCCCCCGCCAGCCTCTCCTGCGCCTTCCCCGTCTCCCGCCCCAAAGCCGCGACCTCCGCCTGCCTGGCCCCCAGCTCCGCCTGCCTCGCCACCAGATCCGCCACATAGCGGTCGATCTTGTCCGAGATCGCATAAAGAGCGTGGTCCACCCTCCCGACGCTCCGTTCCGCCTGCCGAGCGTTCTCCTCAAGCAGGTAGTCCAACTTCAACTCAATCGCCTCAACTCGGGAAACCCGTAGGAAAAACTCAAACAACCGCCGCGCCCGATGCAGCAACCCCACCTTCGCCGCCGCCACCCACCGCGCTCCCACCGCCCCCGCGTCCGCCCCCATCGTCAACCCAACATAACGGCGGCCCGTCGCCTTCGCCTCCGCCGACTCCACCAGCTGTGTCAAAACCGCCCGCCGCCCGTAACGGTTCCGCAACAATTCGCGGTAATGTACAAACCCGCTCATGTCGCACTCCCGCCCCAACACCCGGAGATAACTCTCCCGCACAAAGGCGGCATCATCCGCAATCGATAAGAGCGGCGCCAGATCCACCGCCGCCGGAGCCGCCGCCTCCGGGGCACTCCCTTCCGGAGCCGGCCCCAGCCGTTCCACGAGACGACGCTTAATCAAGTCTGGACTGAATTCCAACCCCTAATTCTATCGTGAAGCCTCGGCGCTACGGAGCGACTCCTCGTACTCGCGGCAAACCTCCTCCACCTTCCCGTCCCGCACCAGCCTTCCCTGGTCCAGCCAAATCGCCCGCTCGCACAAACTACTGACAATTCCGTGGACGTGCGACGCACACACGATCGTCTTGCCCTGCCTTCGGAACTCCGTCATCCGGTCGAAACACTTCTGTTGAAACTGCTCATCGCCAACGGCCAGAATCTCGTCGATCAACAGAATCTCTGGCTCGGAATGCACCGCTACGGCAAACGCCAACCGCAGCCACATACCGCTCGAATACGTCCGCAGCGGGTCCCCCATCACCTCGCCAAGTTCGGAAAACTCCACAATCGCGTCGTACCGCTGCTGTGTCTCCGCCCGCGACAGCCCGCACAACGAAGCATTCAACGCCAGATTCTCCCGGCCCGTCAGATCCGGATGAAACCCGATTCCCAGCTCGAGTAACGCCGTCACATGCCCGTCCGTTCGCAACCACCCCGCCGTCGGCGGCGTTACGCCCGAAATCAGATTCAGCAGCGTACTCTTGCCCGCGCCGTTCCGGCCCACCACGGCCAACGACTCTCCGTGCCCCACCGTAAACGAAACATCCGCTAAGGCCGTAAATCGCTCCGGTTGCAGCCGCCCGAACACACCGGAAGTCTGCAGGGGAAACGATTTGGTCACGTTCTCAAGTTCAATGCTATACGGCGACGGCATGCGGACGGAAGACACTCGATTAACCGGCGGTCAAGGTGGAAATAACATGTTCCCACGTCAGGCCCATACTTTGTATCAGGTCGTGTCCGGCCTTGCCGAGCGCCCGCGCTCGCGCCGGATCCTCGTACAGCCGGTCCATCGCCGCCGCAATCGCCACCGGCGTCGGCTCCGTCACGTAGCCCGTCTCACCATCCAGCACCACCTGCAGAATTCCTCCCGAATCCGTGGTCGTGATCACCGGCTTGCCGCTGTAAAACGCCTCGATCGTCACATAACCATACGAATCCTCGTCGAAGGGAATGTAAGCCGCCCCCAGCGCGTCCGCGAAGAGCGCCGCCTTCTCCTCCTCTTCAATGAACCGGTCAATCACCGTCACCCGCCCCGCCAGTCCGTGCTCAGCCACCAGCCGCGCAATCCGTTCCCCGTCGGCCGGATCCTCGGTCTTGCCGGCAATCACCAGCCGCACCGCCGTCCGGGTGTGCCGCATCGCTTCCACCAGCAAATGCTGCCGCTTCGACGTCGTCACCCGCCCGGCGCAGAAAATGTAGCTCCCCGTCTCCCCGAACCGGAAATGCCTGGTCTCCAGCAGCGGAGGATAGAGCACCGTCGACGCAATCTGGTTGTACCGGGCGAGCCTGTCCGAAGTGGTCGCCGAATTGGTGTAGATCTTCCGCGCCTCGCGCAGGTAGGTGTTGTCCGCCTCAATGATGCTCCGGCGCACCGCCAGATTCTCCGCCGTCTCCTCCATCCCCTGATACGGCGTTCCCCACAAATCGTAAACCTGCCGGAACTGATGCACCAGCCAAAGATATTTGTTGTCGTGGGGCAGATAATAGGCCGGGAACTTGAAAGCGATAATGCGGTCGACGTTCGGCGTCCGCATCAACCGGCACGCCAGCATACTCTCGAGCATCTTCCGCGGCGGCTCCCAGCGAAAGGGAATCCGCACCAGCATCGCCTGATGCCCAAACTCATTCAGCTTGTCCGTCAGCGCCTCGGCCAGATGCTCGGCGCCGCCCCGCACAAACGGAACACAGTTATTGGCCACCAGGATCTTCATGACAGCATCCGTTCCACCACATGCGGCCACGCGATGCCGAGCTCCGCCATCCGCCGGCGCCCCGCCTCGCCCATCTCTCGCGTCCGCTGCCGTTCGGTAAACAATCGGTCCATCGCCGCCGCCAGCGCCTCCGGCTCCGGAGCCGCTACCAGTCCATTCACGCCATCGGTGATCAGCTCCAATGTCCCGCCCGCGTCAGTCGTCGTCAACACCGCCTTGCCGGACTGGTGAGCCTCCAGACTCGGATACCCGTAGGAATCCTCATCCAGCGGAAAATACGCTGCCGCCAGACACTCGGCAAAAAATCCCACCTTCCGCTCCTCATCCACCCAGTCATCGAAAATCGTCACCCGGTCTTTGAGTCCGTAGCGCTGCACCATCTGGTGGAGCTCGTTCAGGTACGCCGCCGCATCCGGATCCGCCTTGCCGGCAATCAGCAGCCGCACCCCGCTCTTCACATACCGCATCGCCTCGATCGCCAGCCACTGCCGCTTATGGTGCACCAGCCGGTTCAGGTAAAAAATGGTGTCGTTATAGCCGGCGCAGCGATACCGCATCGCGTTCGGCAGCGGCGGGTAGAGCACCTCCGCCTCGATGTCGTTAAAATGCCGCAGCCGGTCGGCCACCACACGCGAATTGCTAAAAACCCGGTGACACTCCCCCAGCCCCACCCGGTCGGCGGCCATGATCGAGTCCCGAATCCGCGTCCCTTCCGGCGTCAGCGGAATGTCCTGGTAACGGGTTCCCCAAAGGTCGTAGGCGCCGCGGTGATGGTGGATGAACCAGACGACTTTCTTTGGATGGCGCAGCAGATAGCTGGGAAACCGCACCGTAATCAGCCGGTCGCCGTGCTCGGTCAGGTCGAGCAGCCGCAACGCGGTCATCTGTTCGAGCAGCTCGTCGTGGCGGGAGGAAAAAGGAAACTTGAAGACCTCCACCTGGTGGCCCGCCTTTACCAACTCCTCGGCGAGGGAGTCGACGATCACGGTGTAACCGCCGTACAGAAACGGCACGACGGTACTGGCGATAATGACCTTCATCGCAGTAGCCGCGTCGCCGGCACCCCGACCACGGTCACCCCGGCGGTAATATCGCGGATCACCACGCCTCCCGCCCCGACGGTGGCCCATGGCCCGATGGTAACGCCTGGAATCGCGACCGACCCCGCGGCCAGGAAGGCACCTTCGCCCACGGTGACGTTCCCCGCCAGGTGGCACCCCGGGGCGATATGGGCGCAGGCGCCGATGTAGTTATCGTGGTCGACCGACGAGGCGGTATTGAGGATCGCGCCGTCTTCGATGGTGGAGCAGGAGTTGACGATGGCGCCGGCCATGATGGCGATGGCCGACCCGAGTTGAGTGCGTGGGGAGACGATGGCGTGGCGGCTGATGGCGTTTGGAAGGATAAAGCCGAGGCAGCGGAGCTCGGCGATCATGCGTTGGCGAATGCGATTGCTGCCAAGGGCTGGAAAAGCATGGGTGATGCCGCTCGAGAGCAATTGCGGGAGTGCGCCATCGTTGCCGAGGTTGGGGTAAGCGAACAAGGAATCGGAGGCCGAGAGGGACGTGAAACCCGCGATTTCAAGCAACGATTCTTCCTCGAAGATTTCGGCGATCACCCTCGCATGGCCGCCGGAACCGAGAATAACGAGGCGGGGCTTAGACATGACCCGATTCTCACTTTAACACGGCCACCCGTGTATAATACGAAGAGAGCGGTCCCTCCGAAGCCACCCTAGCTCAGTTGGTAGAGCGGCTGATTCGTAATCAGCAGGTCGCCGGTTCGATCCCGGCGGGTGGCTCCAGATCATCTAAAATCCTGATCCAGCAGCTCTTTTGCTTCCCATCGGCTGTCTCGAGCGCGATGTTTTCTCCTGTGCGATACCTGTTCAAATCGTTGACGTTTTCGTTCGGTATTGGATACTCCGAAGAGTCGAAATCGTTCGGAACGATGTGATCCCAAGGAGTCGCATCCGGAGCCGCCGTGTTCTCCAAAGTCGAGAATGACCCGCGACCGGAAAACCCGAGAGCGCAGACCGTCGACGTTTGACGCTCCTACCCTCCCCATTCGAGAAGCTGAAAGTGAAAAAAGGGGTTGTCGTCTGCGGGCGGATAGAGCTGTCCTTTGGCCCAATCGCCGGCGAAGTCATCGACAAGATTCGTGCAACTGGGAATAAGGTCGACATGTCGGTTGAACAAGCCATTCTCGAAGCGGTGCGAACACTTCCGTTCAACAAGCAACAAGAAATCATGGCCACGCCACCCGCCTCCGCGACGAGGCAACACCGAAGTTCCCCTTCCCAAGTATCCAGGGGATTCCTGCCAGCTGAGGGATCTCCGTTTCAGCAAAGGACATTAACGAAGCCAGACGCCAGAAGTGGAAGAACTTCCCAAGAAGAAGACATCTAATGGCGGATTTGTCTCCGCCATCACAATGGTGGAAATCCAATCCCTCGTAGAGAAGGGACGCCTCAGTGCTGATGACCAACGGATGGTAGTGGCGGCTTTCGACGACGTTCAGAATCCTGCTCGCTTGGTCCCGATCGACCGTGCCGTCGTCGACGCTCTCGGCCAAGTCCACCGGGAGGAAGTCCCCGACATGCCTGACCGGATCATTGCCGCCACCGCTCTTTCACTCGGCCTACCGCTATTGCGCCGGCATCGAAAGATCCGCGCATCTTCGATCCCAACGATCTGGTAGGGCAGTCTGCAAGAGGTGTGGAAGGCCCCAAACTGGCCAGACCACGAGTCGCGCGCACCTAAAGTCCCGTGTCTCACGCTGATCGTCGAACAATCGACGTGGCAGGCGCCAGTCGAAGGTACTCTCGGTCTGACCCGCTCCCGCCATGGTTCCAGCATGGCCCGAAATCGTCGAGGTTGCGTGTACCCGACCGACCGCAACTGGGCCGTCAGTCCATATTCCCTCAAAAGCAGAATTCGCTCCTCCCCTCCCGCCGCGAAGCAGCAAGTACCGATCCACACAAAAAAGCTCCAACGGCGCCGGGCCGCTTCGCCCCCGCAAGGAACCTGAGCGCCCTAATCGATAACATGTCAGGGAATCGGCCTAGGCCGGCCATCTTAAAGGACTCCACGCCATCGGTGCCGCCGTGCAAAGTTTCCGGCCGACCGGGGCCGGGGCATCTACCCTTCGCCCGCCCATCACGTCGCGCAGACCGCCGCCACCGAAGGAAGCTGCTGCGACTACCGGCTGTTCGAAGACACCTGAGGCGAACTCTGACCGGCCCCTCGCGCGGCCTGAATCGCCAGAAACTCGCCCACGTTATCCATCGTTAACAGGCCCACCAGACGCCCCCCCTGCATCACCGGCATCGTCCGGCAGCCGCTCTCCGGCCGCCGCTGCAGGGCGCCGGCCAGCATCTCCCCAGCCTCGGCCATCACCACATCCGATCGCATAATCGCATCGACGCGCGACTCCTGCTTCCGCGCCAGCGCCTGCAGCAGGTCATCCCGCGTTAATACCCCCACCACCGACTCCCCATCCATCACCGGAAAGTCCAACTGCGACCCGGCCAGGATCAGCTCTACCGCCCGGTCCAACCCTTCCCGAGCCTCAATCACCTGAAACTCCGTCAACATCGCCGCCCGCACCGGAATGCCGCCGAGCGCGGACTTCATCTGCGCTACGCTCGCCTCCTGCGCCGCGCCAATCCACACGAACATGGCAATGAAAATCAGCAGCGGGTTGGCGAAAAAGCCGACAAAGCCGAACAACACCGCCATGATCTGGCCAACCGTCGCTGCCGTCTGCGTCGCCCGTGTGTAGGGCATCCGCGTCGCCAGCAGCGCCCGCAGCACCCGCCCACCGTCCATCGGAAACGCCGGCAGCAGGTTAAAGAAAAACAGGGTGATGTTGGCCAGCAGCAAACGTTCGAGAATCGAACCGCCCCCAATCTTCTCCACCGGGGGCAGCTGCCCGCCGAGGATGACGAACAGCACCGCCGCAATCGCTACGTTCACGGCCGGCCCGGCCAGCGCCACCCACAGCTCCTGCCGCGGATCTTCCGGCATCCGCTCCAGGCGCGCCACCCCGCCAATCGGCAGCAGCGTGATGTCGCTGGTCATAATGCCAAAGCGCCGCGCCATCAACGCGTGCCCCAACTCGTGCAGCAGGACGCAGGCAAACAGGCCGAGGAAGAACGGCACGCCGGACAGATCTCCCTGCCGCCAGCCTTTCACCCCCATCCAAGCCAACAGCGCCAGAAAGGTGAAATGCACCTGCAGCCGGATGCCGGCCACCGAACCGAGCGGGAGCGACCATGTCATACCCGCAGTCTAGCGCATGGGCTGATTGCTATAGAGCATCTTGCCGCCGCTCGCCAGCACCAGATGCAGGTTTGGCCGTCCCGCCCACTTCTGCGCGTTCTTGAGCGCCGGCCCCTCAATCACCAAATAATGCCGCGCCGGCGACTTCCACCGCTCGGCAAACTGCTCATAGTCGAGGAATACCGCCGGCGCCCCCGGCGCGTAGGATCCGTATTCGAGGTTGTTTACCCGCCCGTTCAGCAGTAGCGCCCGCGGGTTGCCGGCGTAAAAAAACACCGAAGAGAACGTGTAGTACTGGTTGTCGACGATCAGCTGTCCGGGCGGGGCGGCCTTGTACGCTTCGGCCAGCGCCCGGGAACCCAGGTAGGGATCAAACGTGGTCAACGCCACGCGGGCGGCGTGGAAGAACAGGGTCATCATGACGGCGAGGGCCAGCGCCAGCCGGCCGCCCCGCAGCAGCAGCGCGCCGGCCGCGCCAATCAGAAACGCGGTTCCGGCCATCACCAACGGCAGCCGCAGATAAGCAAACGAGGCCAGGGTCAGATCTCCCATATGGCCGAGCGACAACGTATAGGCGTCGGTCGCCTGCAGCACCAGCGCGTTCGAAATGTCACCGGGGGTGGGCAGGTTCCGCACGAGCGCGAGGATCGTGATTATCGCGGCCAGCGCCATTGTCGCCGCCGCCGCGAGTCCGCGCCGGCCGGCTGTCACCAGCGGCGTCTCGGTCCGCAGGACATTGGCCAGCAGCAGGGCCAGCGCCGGGTAGCAGGGCATGGAGTAGTACTCCTGCGTGGTCGAAAACGTAAAAAACGTAAGCAAAAACACGGTGAAACACAGCGCCAGCAGACGCGTCCGGTTGGCCCGGTCCTCGCCGCGGAAGCGCAGCTGCAGGATGCCCGGAAAGAAGGCCGACCACGGAAACAGCCACAGCAGATGGAACGCCCAGAACAGCGCCCGCGGCACCGTGTTGTAGTCCCGCGGCCACCGCATGTTCAGAAACCGGAAGACGTGCTCGTTAAAGAAATAGAACCAGAAGAAGCCGTGATACTCGCCCGGACCGCTGTGCATGGTGAAGTCAAACAGCGGCGGATTCGCCATCGCCGCCGCCACGTGCCACGGCGCCGCGATGCAGAAGGCGATCCATACCCCCACCCCCGGCGCCAGCCGCCGCCACTCCCCCCAACTCCGCGTCAGCGTCATCCACAGCCCGATCGCCGCCACCGGAAACACTATCGCGATCAGCCCCTTCAGCAGCAGACCCGTCCCCATTGCCGCCCACAGCACGTACGCCCAGCGCCGCTCGCCCTCCATGGCGCGCAAAAACGCCCATAGCGCCAGCGCGATCGTCGCCGTCAGCATGGCGTCCGGAATCTGAATCCGCGTGAACAGCCACAGACCAACGGAGGTGGCCAGAATCAGCCCGGCGTACAGGCCGGTCAACTCATCAAAGGCCCAGCGCGCTATCCGCGCCGTAAGCCAGCAGAGCGCGATCACGCTCAGCGCCAGCGAAATCCGCGCCGCCCAGTCATGGATTCCGAACACGGCATAGCTCGCCGCCATCGACCAGTAGATCAGCGGCGACTTTTCGAGATAGGCCACGCCGTTCAGCCGCGCCGTCACCCAGTCCCCGCTCGTCAGCATGTTCGCGGCAATCTGCGCCTGCACCGCGTCCACGTCGTCCATCAGTCCCGGCGGGCTCACCAGGCAGCCGAGGTAAATGATCGCGGCCACCAGGACGACGATCAGTTGGTATCTACGTTCCATCTTTTGATCCACAAAAACAAATTCAGCAGGCCCCACAGATGGTAGCCGTAGTTGCCGCGCCGCGCCAGATGATCATCGAGCACCCGCTCCACCGCCCCGCGCCGGAACAAAGGATTCGGCGTCCGCAGCGTCTCCTCGAGCAGCGGCCGCAGCGCCGTCCGGAACCAGTCGTGCGCCGGAATGTCGAAGCCTTCCTTCTTCCGGTCGAGCACACTATCGGGTACCTTACCCCGCAGCAGCTGCCGCGGCAGATACTTCAACTGCCCCCCGCGAATCTTCAGCTCGTACGGCAGCCGGGCGGCGAACTCAACGATGCGGTGGTCGAGAAACGGCGGCCGCACTTCGAGCGAATGCGCCATCGACATCCGGTCGCACTTGTAGAGGATATCGTCGGGCAGATACCAGTTCTGGTCCAGCTCGAGAAAGTCCCGGAACGGCGGCGGCGTATGCAGCGGGGCAAACCAACGGCCAGCCAGCAGCTGCTCCCGTTCGGCCGCCGTAAACGTGCCGTTCCAGTACAGATGAGCGGCAATCGGGTCGAGCTGCGCCCCCTGCAGAAACCGCTTCACCTTGTACTCAAAACTGATCTTTTCGTCCGAAACCGGCAGCAGCAGCTTCGCCAGTCGCAGCCCCAGCCCTTTGCCCGGCACCGGCCGAATGCGCCGCGCGTACTCATCAGCCAGATAGGTGTAATAGCCGCCAAACAGCTCATCGGCCCCTTCGCCGGAGAGCGCCACCGTGACGTGCTGCCGCGTCATGCGCGAGAGGTACCACACCGGCAGCGCCCCGGCGTCCGCCGACGGCTCGTCGGAATAGTAGGCAAACTGGCTCACGGCATCGGCCAGGTCGGCCGACGGGTTGCAGTCGAACTCATGGTGGTCGGTTCCGTAGCGCTGCGCCACCTCACGGAACCAGGGGCTCTCATCGAACTTCCGCCCGGCGAACGACACCGAGAAGGTTTTCAACCGCCCCGGCGCCGCCTCCGCCGCGTAGTGCAGCACGGCGGTCGAATCGACCCCGCCCGACGCCCAGATGCCCAGCGGCACATCGGCAATCAGATGTTCCCGCACCGCCGCGCGCAACAGCCGGTCCAGCTCCTCCTTGGCGGCCTCGAGCGAGATGGCCACCGGCGAGTACTCCAGCCGCCAGTACGGCGCCACCCGCTCCTGGCCCTCGCGCCACTCAAGCAGATGGCCCGGCGGCAGCTTCTCGATGCCATCGATCAGCGTGTACGGCCCCGGAATATAGTTGCACTGCAGAAACGCGTTCAACCCCGGCCGCGAGATCCGCCGTGGGATCTCCGGATGCGCCAGAATCGCTTTCAACTCCGAGCCGAAATACAGTTCGCCCGCATGGCGGCACAGGTACAGCGGCTTGATGCCCATCCGGTCCCGCGCCAGCACGAGCCGCCGCTGCGACTCGGTCCACAGCGCCACCCCGAACATGCCGCGCAGCCGCGAAAACACGGCGGTATCCCATTCGAGAAATCCCTGCAGCACCACTTCCGTGTCGGAGTGCGTATGAAACTGTCGTCCGCGGCCGCGCAGCTCCTCGCGCAGCTCCCCGTAGTTGTAGATCTCGCCGTTGAAGACGATTACCGTATCCCGGTCCGCGCTGTAGATCGGCTGCTCGCCCCCTGCCAGATCAATAATCCGCAGCCGCACGGCCCCCAGCGAGACCTCCGAAGCCTGGTGCACGCCCCACTGGTCCGGTCCGCGATGGTGCAGCGCTTGCGTGGCGGCCTCGATGCGGCCGGCCACGGCCGCCCGGCGGCGATGCGTGTAGCCGGCTATTCCGCACATGAAGCGAGGGACATCTCTCCAGTTTAATGCAGGCGTCCCCGCATCAGCCGCGCGGCCGTTTCGCCGGTGCAGGCCTTTGGCCCTCCTCGCAGCGCTTACCTTCTCCGAATCTCCTCTACTATGGGTTTAGGGAACGGTGCTGCCCGTCCGCACCGGGTGAATCACGATGCGAAACTTCCAGGACACGCGTGCAAACTGGCACGTCGCCCCGCTGGCTGATCTTTTTACCCTGCTCGAATCCCGCGCTGCCGGGTTAGCCTCCGCCGAGGCCGCCGCTCGTCTGCAGTCCTACGGCCCGAATGAACTGCCCCGGCCGCCGGCCCTCGCCTGGTGGCAGATCCTGATCCGGCAGTTTGGCAGTCCTCTGATCTACGTCCTCCTACTTGCCGCCGTCCTGTCGATTCTCGCCGGCGATTTCACCGACGCGGTCTTCATCGCCTTCGTTCTTCTCCTCAACGCCGGCATCGGCGGCTACCAGGAGTGGCGCGCCGAACAAAGCACCCGCGCCCTGCAGCAGCTGCTGCGGATCCGCGCCTCCGTGCTCCGCAACGATGAGGTGCACGAAATCGATGCCGCGGAGCTGGTCCCCGGGGATATCCTCTGGCTTGAATCCGGCAACCGCGTACCCGCGGATATCCGCCTGCTTGCAGCCCACGGCCTCGAGATCGACGAGTCGCTACTGACCGGCGAATCGCTGGCCGTCAGCAAAGATCCGGCGTGGATGGGCGCGGCGGATGCGCCCCTCGGCGATCGCCACAACATGGCCTTCGCGGGCGCCATCGTCGTGCGCGGCCGCGGCCAAGGCATCGTCATCGCCACCGGCACCGCTACCGCCGTCGGCCAGCTGGCTCTTGACGTGATGAGCACCACCGGCGGCGCCGCCCCCCTGCTCGTCCGCATGGAGCGGTTCAGCCACCTCGTCGCCGTGGTCGTCCTGGTCGCCGCGGTGCTCATCGGCGCCATCGGCGTCCTCGGCTGGAGCCTGGGGGTCCGGGAGATGCTCTTTTTCGGCATCGCTCTCGCCGTGGCGGCCATTCCGGAGGGGCTGCCCGCCGCGCTCACCGTAGCGCTTGCCGTAGCCTCCACGCGCATGGCCCGCCGCCGCGTCATCGTGCGCCGGCTCGCCGCGGTCGAAGGCCTCGGCAGCTGCACTCTGATTGCCAGCGACAAAACCGGCACCCTCACGCGAAACGAACTGACCGTCCGCCGCATTGCGCTCCCCTCCGGCGAGCAGCTCGCCGTAACCGGCGAAGGATTCGCCCCCAGTGGGCAGGTGCTCCACGAAGGCGAACCGCTCGATCCGCAGAGCCTTCCCGCGCTGGCCGCGCTCACCCGCGCCGCCGTTCTCTGCAACGAAGGCGACCTCCACCAGCGCGAGCAAACCTGGGTCTGGCGGGGCGACGCCACCGACTTGGCCCTGCTTTCGATGGGCATCAAACTCGGCGCCCACCGTCCGACGATCCTCGAAACCCTCCCCCAGGTCCACCAGATCCCCTACGAGCCGGAGCAGCAGTACGCCGCCACCTACCATCGCGATCACGGCGCCGTGCGTGTCTTCGTCAAAGGCGCGCCGGAACGCGTCCTCGGTATGTGCGCCGAGCCGCCCGCCGCACCCCTCGCCACCGCCGAGCAGATGGCCGGCGATGGCCTCCGCGTCCTGGCCTTCGCCGAAGGCGAAGCCAGCGCCGAACCGGACCCCTCCGCTACCCCCGCCGAACCCGCCAACCTCCGGTTTCTCGGCTTGGCCGGCATGATCGATCCGCTCCGCGGCGGCGTCCGCGAAGCGGTGCAGGCTTGCCATCGCGCCGGCATCGACGTCTGCATGATCACCGGAGACCATCCCGTCACCGCCCTCGCCATCTCCCGTGATCTCGGTCTGGCCAGCCAACCGGAGCAGGTGGTCACCGGACGCATGCTCGACGGCCGGGACGAAGTCTATCTGCGGAACCTCCTGCAAACCGCCCGCGTCTTCGCCCGCGTCACGCCGCGGCAGAAGCTTGAACTCGTGAATGCGGCCCGAAAGAACGGCCACTTTGTCGCCGTCACCGGCGATGGCGTCAATGATGCCCCGGCCCTGCGCGCCGCCAATATCGGCGTGGCCATGGGCAAGGCCGGCACCGATGTCGCCCGCGACGCCTCCGACATCGTCCTGAGCGATGACAATTTCGCCAGCATCGTCGCCGGCATCGAGGAAGGCCGCGTGGCCTACGACAACGTGCGGAAGGTCATCTACCTGCTCATCTCCTGCGGAGCGGCCGAACTGCTGGCCCTCGGCGCGGCCGTCGTGATGGGAATGCCCATGCCGCTCTTACCCGTGCAGATCCTCTGGGTGAACCTGGTCACCAATGGCATCCAGGGCGTCGCCCTCGCTTTTGAGCCCAATGAAGGCGACGTGCTCAGCCGACGGCCGCGGGATCCGGAAGAGCCGGTCTTCAACCGTCTGATGGTCGAAAGAACCTTGCTTTCCGCGGTCTTCATGGCCACCGTCATGGTGTCTGCCTTCTCCTGGATGCTCCGCAACGGCTGGCCGATCGATAGCGCCCGCAACATCCTGTTGCTGATGCTGGTGCTTTTTGAAAACTTCCACATCGGCAACAGCCGGTCGGAGACCAAGTCCGCTTTCCTCATCTCTCCCCTGCGTTCGCGCCTGCTGCTGGCCGGCACCGCCTGCGCCTTGGCGGTGCACGGGGCGGCCATGTATACCGGGTTCGGCCGCAGCATAATCAAGACGGAGGCCGTTGACCTGACCACTTGGCTGGTCCTGCTGGCGGCCACCTCGTCTATCGTCGCTGTCATGGAGCTGCACAAGCTCTCCTGGGCCTGGCGCAGCCGCCGGCGTTAGTAGCCGGCTTTCTTGTTCACCAGATTCTCGAGCGGCTTGCCCTCGATAAACCGCTGGCAGTTATCGACAAAAAACTGAATGGCTTCATCCGTCCACGTCGCCGTGTGGTCGGCGCAGTGGGGCGACAACAGCACGTTCTCAAGCGTCCAGAACGGATGCCCGGCCGGCAGCGGCTCCACGTCGAAGACGTCGAGCGCCGCGCCGCGGATCTGCCCCGACGACAGCGCCGCAATCAACGCCGCCTCGTCCACCACCGGCCCGCGGCCCAGGTTGATCAGCACCGCCGAAGACTTCATCGCCGCCAACTCGGACGCGCCAATCAAGCCCCGCGTCTCCTCCGTCAACGGCGCCGCCACCAGCACATAATCGCTGCCGGCCAGCATCTCCGCCCGGTCGGCAATCGCGAAACTGCGGTCCACCACCGGGTCACTGCCCGACAACTCCGGCCGCCGTCGAATGGCATGAATCTTCAGCCCCAGCGCCTTTGCCCGCACCGCCGTGGCCCGGCCAATCTCCCCGTAGCCGACAATCCCCAGCGTCTTGCCCGTGATCATCTCCACGTCAAACTGCTCCCAGCGGCCCGCCTCCTGATTGCGGTTCATCCGCCGCAGATCCTTGGCGAAATAAAGAATGGAGGCGATGCCAAACTCGCCGAGCGACTCCTTGAAAACGCCCCGCGCGTTCGTCATCGGAATCTCGCTCTCCACCAGGGCGGGGAATAGCGTGGACTCCAGGCCCGCCGCCATCGAATGCAGCCAGCGCGCGTTGGGCGCCAGCTGCCACAGCGCCTCCAGCTTCACGCCGGCGTTCATGCAGTAAAGGACGACATCGGCCCGGTCACCCAGCGAGGCGAAGGCCTCCGGCGTGTTCCCAATCACCACTTCCGTACCGGCCGGCAGCCTGTCGAGCCCGCGCAAATACGGGGCGGCCGGATTCGAAATCACCATAATGCTCAAAGAAGACATGCTCTCCACCGTATCATGCCGGTTGCGGCGCCGATCCGCTGTGGCGGAAACTAAAGCAGTGCCAGAGTTTTGTAGTTGCGGCGCAAAGTTGCCGGAAGACGCGCGGTTTTGCCATAAGTGTGGCCGTCCGCTTTATGAGCAGCCGGAACCGATGGATCGCGATGACTCCTTGATTGAACCGCCGCCCCCGCCGCCGCCCCTGGTCGCGGCCGGGCCGCTGCCCATCGATTTTCACAACGGCAAGGCGATCCGCGCCGCCCTCTTCACCGCCTCGCTGATCTTCTTCTTTTCGACGCTCCCGCTTCCTTTCGCCGCGGCCCTGCTGTGGCGCGTCGTCATCCTTGTCGCGGGCGGCTTTGCCTCCGTGGTCTTCTACCAGCGCTGGACCGGCCAGGCGCTGTCGCTCAAAAACGGGGCGCGCATCGGCTGGATCACCGGTATCTTCGCCTTCGTTCTGACGCTGCTCGTGTTGACCATGGCCATGGTGGCCATCTCCTCCACCGGCGACCTCATCACCGTCTGGTCCGAACAGATGCGCCAGTCGGGCGCGAACGACCCCGGCGTTGAGCAGGCGGTCGAGGTGATGAAGCAGCCCACCAGCTTCGCGCTCCTGATGGTGCTGGTCATCGTGGTCCTGTTCGGCGTCACCACCATCCTCCCTTCGCTCGGCGGTATCCTCGCCGCCCGGGTCCTCAGGAAGAATGGCTGAACCGCTTCACGATCCCCACGCCAACAAAGATCACCACCATCGCCGCCAGTTCTTTGCTCCCGAACGGTTCGTTGTAGAACATCCAGCCCAGCGCCACAGCCACCACCGGGTTGATGTAGGTGTACAGCGAGACGAGTGAGATCGGCAGCGTTTCAAGCGAGTAGATGTAGGCGCTGTAGGCCACAATCGACCCGAACGTCACCAGCCACGCCACCCCCGCCACCCCCGCCCAGCTCCAATGCACCGCCCGCTGCGGAATCGCCGCCACCAGCCCCAGACACACCAGCCCCACCGCCATCTGCTGCAGCGCCCCCGTCAGAATCGGGTGCGTCTCCGTCTTCCACCGCCGCTGCAAAATCGAACCCGCGTTCCAGCAGAAGCTGCCAATCTGCAGAATCAAAAACCCGGTCCAGACCGCCGGCGTAATCTCCAGTGCTCCCGTGCCCGGCGTCACGAGCAGCGCCGTGCCGCACAACCCAATCGCCAGCCCCACCGTCACCGGCCACGTCAACCGATCGCCGCCCGGAATCAGCGCCTCCAGGCCCACCAGCCAGAACGGCGCCGTCGTCAGAAACAGCGCGGCCAAACCACTCGGTATCAGCGTCTCGCTGTAGGTGAGGCAGGTGTTCGCCACGCCCAGCAGCAGCAGTCCAATGCCGCAGGTCCGCACGAGAGCCCGGCCCTGAGGCATCGCCAGACCCCGCCACCACGCCCAAACCAGCAGAATCGATCCCGAAACCAGAAACCGCAGCGCCATCAGCACCAGCGGCGGAAAGGACTCGAGCGCAATCCGAATAGCCACGTACGTCGTGCCCCAAAAGATACACACCGCCCCGAGCGCGAGGTAGGGGAGCAGAAGCGATGGCGAGCCCATGCATCAGATTAACACCGTAGAATAAGGGTTTGATCCTCACGCTCACCCTGAACCCGGCCGTCGACCAGAACGTCCAGGCCGATCGCCTGGTGTTCGAAGACCGGGCTTACATCCTCTCCACCAACGAAACCCCGGGCGGCCGCGGCATCAACGCTTCCATGGTGCTCGCCGCCTTTGGCGCCCCCACCAAAGCCATCACGGCCATCGGCGGCAAGAACGGCAAACGCTTCGCCGAACTGCTGCACGGCGAAGGCTTCCCGGTCGAGTACGTCAAGATCAGAAACAACGTCCGCGGCAATCTCACCATCGTCGACAAACAAGGCCTCGCCGTGAAGCTCAATGAGCGCGGGCCGCATCTGCACGCCACCGAACTGGCGAAGTTTGAAAAAGCGGTGGCCGAAAATTTGCCGGGTGCCGCCTGGCTCATGATCTGCGGCAGCCTGCCGCCCGGCGTGCCCCCCGATTTCTACGCCCGCATCATCCGGGAAGCCAAGCAGCAGGGCGTGGCCACCCTGCTCGATACCGATGGCGACGCCCTGCTCCACGGCCTCGAAGCCGGTCCCACCGCCGTCGCTCCCAATCAGGCCGAGGCCGAACGCCTCCTGAACCGCGCCCTCATCACCCGGCAGCACTTTCAGGATGCCGCCCGCCGCATTCGCGCCATGGGGGCCGACTACGTCGTCCTGTCGCTCGGCAGCCGCGGCGCGGTGGGAGCGGCGGAGAACCAACTGGTGGAGGCCGTCCCCCCTCTCGTCGACGCCGTTTGCCCCATCGGCGCGGGCGACGCCCTCGCCGCCGCCTTCGTCTGGGCTACCGCATCCGGCAAACCGTTCGCCGACGCCGTCCGCTGGGGCGTCGCCGCCGGCACCGCCTCGGCCACCCTCCCCGGCATCTCGTTTGCCAACCTCGCCCAGAGCGGGCAGATCTACACCCGCGTTGAACTCCGGGTCCTGTCCGTCTAGGCTTTCGGCCCCTTCTTGCCCACTGTCTGCAGCAGCAGCACAAACAGCACCAGCATCGAAACGAACGTCGCCACCGCCCCAATCACCAGATAATCGGTCGACTTCAGCGGCTTGGGCATAAGCTGGAAGGCGATCAGGATCGTGGTCAGGAAGACGGTCGCAATTCCCGCTCCGGCGATGGCGAACCGTTGCTTCATGGCCATTTCCCGCCGCTAGTCATATTTTTCAAAGACAATCTGCTTGCGGTCAAATCCCAACTCCTTGCCAATCTCCCGGACACTGTCGACCATCTCCTTGAGTCCACAGGCGTACAGATGCAGGTCCCGCCGGTCGCCAATCGCCTCCCGCACGTGGGACTGCACTCGCCCCGTCGCACCCGTCCAGCGTTCCGTAGGCCGTGTCACCGTTGGAAGAAACCGAAAGTTCGCATACTGCTGCTCGAGAGCGCGGAACTCCTCCCCGTAGATCAGGTTCTCTTCGTGTCGCGTCCCGTAGATCAGCGTGAACTGCGCGGTCACCCCGCTCTGCAGCGCTTCGAGCAGCATCGGCCGGTACGGCACCACCCCGGTACCTGTCGCGACCAGCACGGAATCGGCCTGCTGCTGCTTCCACACGAACACCCCCAGCGGCCCCTTCATCTCCACGGACCCGCCCGGCTCGAGCGCAAACAGATGCGGCGAAAACAACCCGCCCTCCACCCGGTTCAGACAGATCGAAAAGCGGTTGCCCCCCGGCCGGCTGGCAATGGAGTAGGCGCGCGTCACTTTTTTGTCCTGCAGCGTCTCCGTCAGCGACACAAACTGGCCAGGTAGAAAACGCAGCTCCTCTACCTCCGGCACGGCAAAATCAAACTGCCGGATCTCCGGCGCCATCTGGCGCCAGCCAATCAACTCCGCTCTCATAAGCTCCCCACGGCCGCCCCCGCCCGGGCCATCACAATCTCCAGCAGCGCCGGATGGCCGTCGAGCGGATCGGTCACCAGAATCTCTACACCCGGATGGATGCTTTCGAGCTCCTCGACGATGCGCGGCAGATCCCGCCGCAAATGAATGCCCAGCGTCAGAAAGTAGGGAATCACCACGATCCGCCGCGCCCCCTGCGCCACCAGCGCCGCCACCGCCGCCGGCAGGTCCGGCTCGGCCAGCTCAAGAAACGCCGTCGCCGTCAGCCGGTATCCGCCTCGCTCCCGCAGCGCCTCCGTCACGGCCATAACGGACTGATTGGCTTCCGCCACCCGCGATCCGTGTCCAAACAGGATCAATCCAACGTTGTTCATCTCCCTCCCATCGTGCGTTCAAAATGGTCCGCCAGAAAAGCGACAAACGCCCGCCCCCGGCTTCTCCCATTGTCGCGCCCCACCGCCAGCCGGAGCAGAAAAACCTGTAACTTTTTCACCGCCTCCCCGCTCCAGAATCGCTCCCGCGCCTCCGGCGTCAATCCCCCCAGCACCTCCCCCAGCCGCCCGGCAAACGCCACGGCCACCGGGTGCTCCGGCCGCCCGGCGATCACCTCCACCAGCGCCGTCCGCACCGCCGCGTCCGCGTACTCCCCGGTCGCGGCCGCCACAAACAGCGCGTTGGTCAACAGAATCAGCTGCGTCTGGTGGCGCCCGAGAAACGCCTCGGTTACCTCCACCTCGGGATACGGCGACTCCGCCGCCGTCACCGGCAGAAATTTTTCATATTGCCGCGCCTCGCGCAAATGGGCGCACTCCAGCGGACAGGCGATGCGCTCCTCCCGTTCCACGCCGCAGCACTGCGGGCAGATGTCGAGCCCGAGCGCGGGACACCGGCGCCTCGCTTTGCGCACCCCGCAGCGCGGACAGATCACGTCCAGCCGTCCGCCTTCTGGTACTGGGCAAACCCTTCCACCATCCCGGCGATGCCCGGCTTGGTCCACCCGTGCTCCATGCCGATAATGCCCTGGTAACCGAGCTCGTGAACCGCCTTGAACACGTTCTGATAGTTGATTTCGCCCGTACCCGGCTCCTTCCGGCCCGGCACATCGCCCGCCTGCAGGTAGCCAATCCGCGCCCAGTGCTTGCGCAGGTGGTTGATCACATTGCCTTCAGAAATCTGCTGGTGATAGATATCAAACAGCAGCTTCACGTTCGGATGGTTGACGTTCTCGATGATCTCGGCCCCGTGGTCGGACATCACCACGAAATAGCCCGCGTGGTTGACCCGCACGTTCAGCGGCTCCAGCACAATCACCATCTTCGTCTTTTCGACGATCTCCCCGGCCCGCTTCAGCGCCTCAATGCAGTTGGTCGTCTGCTGCGTGTAGCTGAGCGTATCGACGGCGAGGCCCGAGGTAGCCGTCGCGCACTCGTTGCCGATAATCTTGTGGATCTCCACGGCGCGCTTCACATCCGCCAGAAAATCGCCGTGGAACTTACGGTCGACGAGCGCACTCGGCTTCCAGCCCCCGCGGTTGATCACAAACACGCCCATGGCCAGACCCAGGCGCTCCTTAGTCTTTGCCAGCGCGGTAATGGCGGCATCGGACTGTTTGGGCAGGGCGTTAAACTCAAAGGCCCGAAAACCCTGCTCGGCAAACACCTCCAGCTGCCGGTGGTAGTCGACGTCCCGGTCCGTCACGTGCGGGGCGTAGCGGAGGCGATACGAGTACTTGGGCGCGGCGGCGGCGGAGCAGGCCAGCGCTCCGGCGGCGAGAAAATGTCGGCGCTGCATAAGCGCCAGAGTATCATGGGCTGTATGCGGGAGATGCAGATTTACGTCAAAGTGGTGGTCGAATTACCCGACGGGGAACAGCCTCAGCGAATGGGCCGGGAGATCTGCCGCGTCGTTAAAAAGGTCTACGGCGTGCGCGAAGCCGAAGTGAGCAGCATCATCGGCCCGGACGAAAAATGAAGCGCGTCCTCCTCACCTACACCCCCCAGTACGCCCCGCGCATGCAGCCCTACTTCGACGCCCTGCGCAGCGTCGGCCTTACCCCCGTCGAACCCGGCGCCGACGCCTATGACGCCGTCCTCCTCGCCGGCGGCAACGACATCGATCCCGCCCACTACGGCCAATCCCCCGACCCCCGCCTCGGACCCCTCGACCCGCCCCGCGACGTCTACGAACTCGACATCGCTTGGGCCGCCCTCGAACGCGACCTCCCCATCCTCGCCATCTGCCGCGGCATGCAGCTGCTCAACGTCGCCTGCGGCGGCACCCTCCACCAGCACATCGACGGCCATCGCGACGTCTTCCACCCCGTCCTCGCCCAACCAACCTCCCGCCTCGCCCACATCACCGGACAATCCGCCTTCGAAGTCAATTCGCGCCATCACCAGGCCCTCGATCAGCTCGGCGACGGCCTCGTCGTCACCGCCCACAGCGGCGAGATCATCGAAGCCGCTGAAATGCCCGGCCGCCGCTTCGTCCTGGCCGTCCAGTGGCATCCGGAAGACCTCGTCGGCTCGCACGCCCCCCACCGCGCCCTGTTCGCCGCCCTGGCCGATACACTGAAAGCTTGAGCGGCAAGACGACCAGAGCGGGAGCGGTCTCGGTGCGCAAGTTCTTCGCGCGCCACGGCACCCTCTCCCAATGGCATCCCCACTATGAGTTCCGCGCCGGCCAGCTCGAGATGGCCGAAGCCGTCGAACAGGCCTTCCACGACCGCCGCCACCTCCTCGTCGAAGCCGGCACCGGCACCGGCAAAACCCTCGCCTACCTCGTCCCCGCCATCCTCTCCGGCAAGCGCGTCGTCATCTCCACCGGAACCAAAAATCTCCAGGAACAGCTCTACCTCAAAGACATCCCCTTCCTCCAGCAGCACTTCGAACAGGAACTCCGCGTCTGCTACATGAAGGGCCGCAATAACTACGCCTGCCGCCAGCGCATCTACGACGCCGAAAAAGAACCCGTCCTCGCCGGCCTCGAAGAGGTCGCCGACTTCCAGATCATCCGCGAGTGGGAGAAAACCACCGAATTCGGCGACCGCTCCGAAATCAAGACCCTCCCGGAATCGAGCTCCGCCTGGGCCAAAGTCGACGCCCGCCGCGATCTGTGCACCGGCCAGAAGTGCCCCCAGTTCGACCGCTGCTTCGTCACCCAAATGCAGCGCCGCGCCGCCGAAAGCGACATCATCATCGTCAACCATCACCTCTTCTTCGCCGACCTCGCCATCAAAGACGGCGAATTCGGCAGCATCATCCCCGAATACGAAGCCGTCGTCTTCGACGAAGCCCACGAAATCGAAGACGTCGCCGGCCAGTACTTCGGCCTCTCCGTCAGCAACCTCCAGTTCGCCGACCTCCGTCGCGACATCACCGGCCTGTGCAAACGCAAAGAGATGGGCCGCGTCGAACTCGACCGCCTCCTCGGAGGCATGGAAGACGTCGCCAACTTCTTCTTCTCCCTCTTCCCCCCCGGCGAAGGCCGCCGCGGCTTCAGTGAACACGCCGCCTTCCGCGAACGCCACGCCGATGCCTACCAGGATGTCCTCAGCGCCCTCGAGTCCGTTCACATCCAGCTCCAGCTCCTCAAGGAAAACCTCGGCGAAGTCATCCCCCTCGCCGCCCGCGTCCAAACCCTCGCCGATAACCTCCGCCGCTGGGTCGAAGGCGTCGCCCAGCACTACGTCTACTGGATCGAACGCCGCAACCGCGGCGTCTACCTCCAGGCCACCCCCATCGACGTCTCCGGCCTGCTCACCGAAAAGCTCTTTGACAAGGTGCCCTCGGTGACCCTGACCAGCGCTACCCTCGCCGTCGCCGGCGGCTTTGACTTCGTCCAGCAGCGCCTCGGCATCGCCTACGCCCGCCAGCTCGTCGTCGGCAGCCCGTTCTCCTATCCCACCCAGGCCCTGCTCTACGTCCCCCAGCACCTGCCCGACCCCCGCGGCCTCGACTTCCTCCCCCGCGCCGCCGAAGAGATCATCCGCCTGCTCGAGTTGAGCCGCGGCCGCGCCTTCGTCCTCTGCACCAGCTATCAGGCCATGAAGCAGTTGCACGACCGCGTCGCCTTCGACATCCTCTACCCCACCCTCCTGCAAGGCACCGGCCCCCGCAGCGCCCTGCTCGAAGAGTTCCGCCAAACGAAAAACTGCGTCCTGTTCGCCACCTCCTCCTTCTGGCAGGGCGTCGACGTCCAGGGCGAACAGTTGAGCTGCGTCATCATCGACAAGCTCCCCTTCGCCGTCCCCTCCGACCCCGTCGTCTCCGCCCGCACCGACGCCCTCAAAAAAACCGGCGGCGACCCCTTCCGCGACTACCAGATCCCCCAGGCCGCCATCGCCCTCAAACAGGGCTTCGGCCGCCTCATCCGCAGCCGCACCGATCGCGGCGTGCTCGCCCTGCTCGACCATCGCATCACGCGTCAGCGCTACGGCCAGATCTTCTTCGACAGCCTGCCCGACTACGCGTTCACCACCCGCATCGAAGACGTAGAGGAGTTTTTCCGTGCCTGAAACATCCCTGTTTGAAGTGAATGTAGAAGCTATCTTCCCCGCCGCCCACGCCCTTCGCAACTACTACGGCAAGACCGAACCCATCCACGGTCACAACTGGAAAATGCGCGTCACCATCGAAGGGCCCCGGCTCGATTCCATGGGTCTGCTCATCGACTTCATCGGACTCAAAAAATCCGTCGCCCGCGTCCTCAGCCGCCTCGACCACACGTTCCTCAACGAGGTCCCGCCCTTCGACGTCATCAACCCCTCGGCCGAGAACGTCGCCAAGTTCATTCACGACGACCTGAACACCGATCTCCCGGCCCTCCAGCCCGAAACCCCCGTCCGCATCTCTCGCGTTGAGGTCTGGGAGATGGACCAGTGCAGCGCGGTCTACCGGCCGTGAACTGCCGCCCGGGCTGCGGCGCCTGCTGCATCGCCCCCTCCATCTCGAGCCCCCTGCCGAAGATGCCCCGCGGCAAGCCGGCCGGCGTCCCCTGCGCCCACCTCACCCCGGACTACCGCTGCGACCTGTTCGGCCTCCCCAACCGGCCCGCCGTCTGCCAGGACCTTCGCCCCCAGCCCGAAATGTGCGGCGCCAGCGCCGCCGAAGCCCTGGTCCGCCTCACGCTATGGGAGGTTCAGACAGCGCCTCCTCGAACAGATGGCCCATCCGGTCCCGCTTCGTCTTGAGGTAAAAGTCGCGCTGCGCCAAAGGTTCGGCCACCATCGGCACCCGCTCGGCCACCGTAATCCCTCCGCTCTCAAGCGCCGCGATCTTCTCCGGATTGTTCGACATGAAACGCACCGCTTTCAGCCCAAAATACTGCAGAATCGCCACCGGCAGCTCGTAGTTGCGAAGGTCCGCCGCGAATCCCAGCTGCTCATTGGCCTCAATCGTATCGGCGCCCTGGTCCTGCAGCTCATAGGCCCGCAGCTTGTTCATGATGCCGATGCCCCGGCCCTCCTGGTGCTCATAGAGCAGAATGCCGCGGCCATCGGCGGCAATCTGCTGGAGCGCCATCTCCAGCTGATCGCGGCAATCGCAGCGCAGGCTATGGAAAACATCGCCAGTGAGACACTGGGAATGGATACGGACCAGGGGAGGCTCCCCGGCCAGGTCCCCCATCACCAGTACCACGGCCTCTTCGCGGCGATCCGCGAAATGGCCGACAAATCCGAAAATCCGGAACGAGCCGAAGCGGGTCGGAAACCGGGCATCGGCAATTTTTTCCAAACGGAACACACTCTTAGTATAGGGTTTCATGCTCGAACAACATTTGGCAGTACTGTTGATGAAGCTGGCGGTCGCCGCCTCGCTGGCCAGTATCCTCGGCCGTTCGAGCCTCTTTGTTCGCATGCTCCTGCGTGAAGAGAGAAACATGGAGCAGCAGTTTCGCTTCGCGGCCATCCTCGCCCTGCTGTTCGGCGCGGGCGTCGCCGGCCGCGTTCTCACCGAAAACGCCTACCTCGCCGTCGATCTCGGCCTCGAAGGCGCCCTGCTGGCCGGCGTCCTCGGCGGCTACTTCACCGGCCTCACCGCCGGCGTCCTCATCTCTCTGCCCGCCATGCTCTCGGGCGAGTATCTCAGCATGCTCCTGTTTGCCGGCGTCGGTGTCCTCGGCGGCCTCCTCCGCGACCTCGCCCCCCTGCCCGACAGCATCTGGAGCTTCTCCCCCTACTTCGACCTCACCATCTCCCGCCTCTTCCGCCGCAAATACGATACCCGCGTCACCGTCTTCCATCTCCTCTTCCTGCTCACCATCCTGTTCGCCGAACTCCTCCGCTGGGGCATCGACCACATCGTCGAAGACCGCCTGTTCTACTCCATCTACGCCAGTTGGACCGACCCCGACTGGGGCTCCCTCGTCCTCATCGGCGCCACCACCGTCTTCGCCGTCGCCCTCCCGCTCAAAATCTGGAACACCATCCGCACCGAACGACTCCTGCAGGAGCAGCAGCGCCTCGTCACCGAAGCCCGCCTCCACGCCCTCACAAGCCAGATCAACCCCCACTTCCTGTTCAACACCCTCAACACCGTCAACTCCCTCATCCGCACCAACCCCGATCAGGCCCGCGCCGTCATCGTCAAGCTGTCCAATATCCTCCGCCGCCTCATGCGCAAAACCGACAACCTGACGCCCCTCCGCAACGAACTCTCCTTCATCGACGACTATCTCTCCATCGAAATGACCCGCTTCGGCGACAAACTCCGCTTCGAACGCCAGGTCGACTCCGCCGCGCTCGATCACCTTGTCCCCGCCATGATCATCCAGCCGATCATCGAAAACAGCATCAAGCACGGACTCGCCGGCAAGGTCGAGGGCGGCACCATCCGTCTGTCGGCCGAATGCGCGCAGGGTCGCATGAAACTGCAGGTCGAAGACAACGGCGTCGGCGTACCCGAATCGAAACTCGCCCAGCTCTTTGAAAGCGGCATCGGCATCAGTAATGTCAACGAACGGCTGAAGGTCCTCTACGGCGATAACTACCGCATGGCGGTCGACAGCCGCGAGGGGGAAGGAACCCGCACCGAAATCGAGTTCCCCGCCTCTCGCTGAAGCCTCGGCTATCATGTTGTCGAAAGGAGTAACTCGTATGTTTACCCGCAGAGCTTGGCTGGGCGCCGCGGCATCCGTCGCCGCCGCCGCGCAGAGCCCCAATCACGAGATCACCTTCGGCGTCATCGCCACCGGCGGCCGCGGCCGCTATCTGCAGGAACGCTTCCAACGCCTCGGCGCCCGCTGCGTCGCCCTCTGCGACGTCTACTCCCCCAATCTCGACAAGGCCGCCGCCCTCTCCCCCGAAGCCCGCCGCTACACCAACTACCGCGAACTGCTCGGCCAGAAAATGGATTGCGTCGTCATCGCCTCGCCCGACCACCAGCACTGGCCCATGCTCGAAGCCGCCCTCGCCGCCAAAAAAGACGTCTACCTCGAAAAGCCGCTCTCGAAGTCTCTCGACGAAAGCCGCACCATGGTCCAGGCCGTCCGCGCCTCCAAACAGGTCGTCCAGGTCGGCATGCAGCGCCGCAGCGCCCCCGCCCTGATCGAAGCCAAACGACTCATGGACGGCGGCCTCCTCGGACAGGTCACCCTCGCCAAACCCCAGTGGCACTGGAACATCGCCAAGGAGTTGAACAACACCCCCCTGCCCGGCGAACTCGACTGGCGGGCCTTCCTCGGCAATGCCCCCGTCCGCGAACTCGAACCCATGCGCTTCCGCAGCTGGCGCTACTTCTTCGATTACGCCGGCGGCAACATGACCGACCAGGGTACCCACCTCATGGACGTCACCCAGTGGTTCACCGGCCAGTCCGCCCCCCTCGCCGCTCAGGCCTCCGGCTACGTCGCCAAAATGAAGGGCTCCGAACATCCCGACGTCTTCTCCGCCATCTTCGAGTTCCCCAAAATGCTCGTCACCTGGACCCTCGACTACGCCAACTCCTACCAGAACGGCTGGTCCATCACCTTCCTCGGCGACGAAGCCACCATGGTGCTCGACGACTCCGGCTACGCCGTCTACAAAGAACCCTGGAAGCGCGACGCCGCCCCCGTCAAACAGGCCCAGGCGCCCGTCCCCATCGAACCCCACATCCAGAACTTCTTCGACTGCATCAAAACCCGCCAGGATCCCAACTGCACCGTCGAAATCGCCGCCGCTGCCGTCGCCGGACCCCACATGGCCAATCTCGCCCTGTTCTCCGGCAACAAGTTTACCCGTCAAATGTAGGGCGCGCGGCGTCTACACTGGTTAAAGGATTATGACAAGACGAGAGTTGCTCGCAACGGTCGCTGGCGCCAGCTTGGCCCCGGCCGCGGAGATGCCCAAGCCGCGCGCCGGTCGCGTCGAGATCCTGCCCATCGGCCAGGTCAAAAAAGGCATGCAGGCTACCGCCTGGACCGTCTTTGAAGGCTCCGACCCCGAACCCGTCCCCATCGAAATCATCGGCGTCTGGAAAAACGCCTGGGGCCCCCAGCAGGACATCATCATCGGCAAAATGGGCGGCCGCGCCCAACGCACCAACGTCGCCGGCGGCATGTCCGGCAGCCCCGTCTATGTCGACGGCCGGATGATGGGCGCCGTCTCGCTCCGCCTCAGCGTCTTCTCGCCCGATGCCATCTGCGGCATCACCCCCATCGAGCTCATGCTCGAAATCAACGACTACGACCAGACCCGCCCCGCCGACGCCCGCGTCCCCCAGGGCGCCTCCCCCCGCGCCCAACTCGCCGTCCCCCCCGAATACCAGAACGTGATGAGCGCCCCCTACATGGTGCCCATCGAAACCCCGCTCACCCTCAGCGGCTTCCACACCGAAGTCCTCACCCAGTTCGGGCCCCTCTTCCGCCAGATGGGCCTCAACCCCGTCCAGGGCGGCGCCTCGGCCGCGCTCCGCGCCTCGAAGCCGGCCCCCGGCTGGCAGAAGGCTCTCCAGCCCGGCGAAGCCATCGCCGGCGTTCTCGTCAGCGGCGACATGAGCATGACCGGCCTCGGCACCGTCACCTACAACGATGGCCAGCGCGTCCTCGGCTTCGGCCACTCGTTCTTTAACCTCGGGCCCGTCAGCATGCCGATGAGCAAGGGAGAAGTGCTCATGGTCCTCTCGAGCGCCTTCCAGCCCAACAAGTTCGCCAACGCTACCGAAATCGTCGGCTCCCTCCGCCAGGACCGCCACAGCGGCATCATGGGCGTCCTCGGCGAAGAGTCCCGCATGATCCCCGTCTCGGTCAAGGTCAATACCCTGGGCGAAAGCGGCAGCGCCGTCAAGAACAAGGTGCTCAACTTCAATGTCTTCGTGCAGCAGAAGTGGACGCCCTATCTCATGATGGTCACCCTGTTCAACTCCATCTCCGGCATGAACGATTTCGCCGAAGACACCACCTACCGCCTCAAAGGCCTCGTCGAACTCGGCGGCGGACAGCGCCTCGACCTCTCCACCATGCAGTCCCCCAGCGAAGCGCCCGTCCCCGCCTCCATGCAACTCGCCGGCTGGTGGGGCGACAAGTTCAACCGCCTCTTCCTCAACCAGATCTCCGTTCCCGACCTCAAACGCGTCGACGTCAGCGTCGATCTCATTCCCGAACGCCGCACCGCCACCATCGAAAGCGCCTGGCTGCCCGACAGCGAAATCGAACCCGGCGCCGTGCTCCCCGTCAAGGTCTATCTCCGCCCCTACCGCGGCGGCCGCCTCGAACGGGAAATCAAGCTCCAACTCCCCAAAAACATGGCCGGCGGCCAGTACCGCGTCGTCCTCAGCGACGCCGACACCCTGAACCGCCTGCAGAACATCGCCGGACAGATGAACCGCTTCCTCGATGTCCCCGAGATCGTCTCCCTCATCCGCCAGGAGCGGCCCAACAACCGTCTGTACGCCTCCCTCGTCCAGAACCGGCCTACCATGTTCGTCGACGACAAAACCATGCCCAATCTGCCCTCCTCCGTCCTCAACGTGATGCAGAACGGGCGCAGCTCCGCCCGCTCCTACCTCGCTACCCCGGAAACCGCGCTGGCGGAAGTTTCCATCCCCTTTGACTATATGGTCAGCGGCAGCCATTCGCTGCGCGTGACGGTGAAATAACCCATGTCTCTTTTGCATCCTGCCTTGCGCGCCGGCCTCGCCGCGGCGCTGATGGTGACCCTTGCCCGGGGCGTCGAAACCCAGTTCTGGGTCAATAACTCCCGCGGTGATTATGAGAAGGCTACGCTCAAACGCCTCGCCCTCCGCAGCGACGGCCGCCTCACGCTCGCCCCCGCCGTCAAAGAGCTCTTCGATCCCTCCGTCTCCTACCTCTGGGCCGCCGCCCGCGACTCGAAAGGTACCCTCTACACCGGCGGCGGCAACCCCGGCAGCACCGCCGCCAAGCTCTTCGCCATCAACAGCCAGGGCCAGGGCCGCGCCGCCGCCGAACTGCCCGGCCTCCAGATCCAGGCCATCGCCATCGACGCCCGCGACCAGGTCTTCGTCGCCACCTCCCCCGACGGCAAGGTCTACCGCATCGCCGCCGATGGCAAAGCCAGCGTCTTCTACGACCCCCGCGCGAAGTACATCTGGGCCCTCGCCTTCTCCCCCGCCGGCGATCTCTACGTCGGCACCGGCGACCGCGGCGAGATCCATAAAGTGACCCCTACCGGCGCCGGCCAGGTCTTCTTCAAAGCCGACGACGAACACATCCGCTCCCTCGCCGTCACCCCCGCCGGCGACCTCATCGCCGGCACCGAACCCAGCGGCCTCATCCTCCGCGTCAACTCCGCCGGCGGCTTCGTCCTCCACCAGTCCGCCAAACGCGAAATCACCGCGCTCGCCGTCGCTCCCGACGGCGCCATCTACGCCGCCGGCGTCGGCAACAAATCGGCCGCCTCCGCCCCCGCTCCACCCCCGGTTCCGCTGCCGCCCCCCGCCCCCGCCGCCGCCCCCGGCGGTATGACCGTCACGGTCACCGCCCGGACCCCCGCCCCGGCTCCGACCCCCTCCCCCAGCTCCGTCTCCGGCGGCAGCGAACTCCTCCGCATCGCCCCCGATGGCTTCCCCACCCGCCTCTGGTCCGACGCCGCCGAAGTGATCTACAGCATTTGTTTGGACACCAACGGCAAACCCGTCATCGGCACCGGCAACAAAGGCGGCCTCTACCGCATCGACTCCGAACTCGTCTCCACCAAACTCCTCACCCTCGCCCCCACCCAGGTCACCGCCCTCCTCGCCGTGCCCAAAGGGCCCATCCTCGCCGTCACCGGCAACATCGGCAAGGTCTACGCCATCGGACCCGAATTGGAAAAGGATGGCACCCTCGAAAGCGAAATCATGGACGCCGGCGTCTTCAGCGAATGGGGCCGCATCGAACCCAAAGTCATCGCCAACGGCGGCGCGGCGAAGTGGGAGACCCGCAGCGGCAACGTCGACCGCGCCCAAAGCAACTGGAGCCCCTGGGCCCCCCTCGCCGAACGCGTCGCCTCCCCCGCCGCCCGCTTCCTCCAGTACCGCATGACCCTCACCGGCCCCGCCGAACTCGTCCACGTCGAACTCGCCTACCTCCCGCGCAACGTCGCACCCCTCGTCGAGGCGATCGAAATCACCCCCGCCAACTACCGCTTCCCGGTTACCGTCCCCGGCATCGCCCCGGCTAGCACCCTCTCCCTCCCCGCCATGTCCTCCTCGGCCGGCTCCAGCGCCTCCGCCCCTTCGGCCGACCCCGGCCCCGCCACCCTCAACTACTCGAAAGGCTCGCAAAGCGCCCGCTGGAAAGCCGCCGACCCGAACGGCGACAAGCTCACCTATACCGTCGAAATCCGCGGCCGCGGCGAAAAAGACTGGAAACTCCTCAAAGACCAGGTCACCACCCGGAGCCTCTCCTGGGACGGCGAGGCCTTCCCCGACGGCGAATACCAGCTCCGCGTTACCGCCTCCGACGCCCCCGCCAACGTCCCCGCCAAAGCCCTCCGCCACGCGCTCGAAAGCGACTGGTTCCTGATCGACAACAGCGTCCCCCGCATCACCGACCTCCGCGCGCAGAGCGGCGCCGTCACGTGGACTGCCACCGATGACTCCTCCATCCTCCACCAGGCCGAGTACTCCCTCAACGGCGGCGATTGGACCATCGTCGAACCCGTCAGCCGCCTCCACGACGCCAAGCAGCTCCGCTACTCCCTCCCCGTCACCAAAGTCGCCGGCAAGGAAACCGTCGTCGCCGTCCGCGTCACCGACTACGCCGACAACGCCGCCGTCGCCCGCATCGTGGTGCCCTAAGGAGGAACTCGAGTTCGTTGCCATGCGCCCCCTTGTCTTCACGGTACTGATCCTCGCTGGCGGTGCCCCGCCGGCCCTTCACGGCCAGCCGGCGGTGCCGGAGTTGGACCGTAATGCC
>JADCJL010000044.1 GCA_020247055.1 Acidobacteriaceae bacterium
ATGTGCGCGTATTTCAAAAAGAGCGCACAGGCCGAAGCGAGTCCGTTGTGCGCGTATTTCAAAAAGAGCGCACAGGCCGAAGCGAGTCCGTTGTGCGCGTCTCTCAAAAGCTCCGTAGAGTAACACTTCCCGTGCTACCAAGCAAACGAAAAAACCCGCGGCCCTTCCAGAGAAGAGCCGCGGGTCCTGGGGTTTTCCGCTTGAGGAAAACTAGAACTGCAACATGATCGTTACGTTCATCAACGGCTGACCGCCGAGCGATGCCGTGCGCGGATCGTCCGTCAGCTTGCCGAAGGTTTGCGGGTTCCGGAAGTCGACGGTCGTCGTCGGCCCGGTGAAGTTGTACGTCTTGAACGCGTTCTGCATATCCCAACGGATCTGCGCCCGCGTCTTCTCTTTGATCATGAAGTTCTTCTGCACCGAGATCTGCGCCCAGGCCATGCTCGGACCGGTCAGAATATTCCGCCCGGCGTTGCCGACCTTAAACGCCGCCGGATAGGCAAACGCATTCATGTCGATCACCGCCGGCCGGTTGTTGGTCACAAACCGGTCGCCGCCGCCGTTGTTCCACTTGCTGAAGTCGTAGTCCGGCTTACCAACCAGGTCCGGACGGCGGTTGCCGGCGAATCCCGGATAGTAGTTGAACGGGCTGTTGGCAAACGTGAAGTTCAGCGGGTTGCCGGTCTCCATCGTCTGAATCGTCGACAGGGTCAAACCGCCGAATATGGCGTTGCCCATCCGGCTGCTCGACATCCACCGCTGCCCCTTGCCGAACGGCAGATCGTAGTCCACTGTCGCAATGTAGCGATGGTTGCGGTCGTAACCGGCCCGGGCTTTCTCCAGATTCCGGTTCTGAATCGGCGCCACGCCGCCGCCGGAGTTATCGGTATCGGCGCTCGCCAGCGTCTTCGAGAACGTGTAGAACGTCGAGAAGAACAAGCCGCGCGACATCCGCTTTTCAAGCTTCGCCGTACCGGAGTGGAACGTCGAGTGGCCGAAGTTCGAACGCATGGCAATGTTGCCAAAGTGCGGATAAGGCCGGAAGTTCTGCGATGCCGCAAATACCCGGTCCCGCTGCACGGGGTCGTTGGCAAACAGATCCACCGGGAAGGTGTTTAACTCCCAGCGTTCAATCAGCCCCACCCCGCCCGAACCCTGATAGCTGAGTTCGATCGTGTAGTCCCGGGCGATCTCGTTTTGAATCGAGAAGTTCCAGTTCATCACGTAGGGGTTCCGCAGCTTGGGATCCCACATCGAAACGTTCCGGCCGCTGAAGTTCGTCCCACGGAACGGGCTCGAACCATCGGGCAGCACCACCGGCGCACTCGGCGCCGTCCCACGGCTAATCTGATAGACCGGGGTCGGGTTGCCGGGAAGCGCTTCCTGCACCGCCGTTCCCACGAACTCGTCGTACTGGTCGCGAGCCGACGGGAACTTGACGTCTACCGTGTAGAAGCCGAATCCACCGCGGAACACCCACTTTTCGAGCGGATGCCACGCCAGGCCAAGCCGGGGGTTGAAGTTGTTGTGGTCGCCGTTGGTCAGCGTGCCCTTTGGATGAATCACCGCCCCTTTGTTGCCCGTCAGCGGGTCGTTGGCGTTCGGATCAAACTGGCTCATCAGCCCATACTTGGTCTGAAACGCGCTTTCGTTCGAATACCGCAGACCAATGTTGGCCGTCAGGGTTGGGGTGATCTTCCAGTCATCCTGGAAATAGAAGCTGTGGATGTTGCTCCGCGGCAGCCAGCTCGTCAACTCCGTCAGGAAGGTCGCCGAGGTGACATAGCCGGTCAGAAAGCCCGCAAATGGGCTGCCCGTGTTCGGCACCGGCGCCCCGTTGGCCTGCAGGCCCACGGTCGAGTTCGCAAAGTTGAACTGCACCGGGGTGGCCAGCGTAGCCGTGTTCAACCGGAAACGCAGAATCTCGTAGCCGGTCTTGAAGGCGTGCGTGCCGCGAATGATCGACAGGTCGTTGCGGAACGAGATCGTCTCGTTTACTGTCTGT
This sequence comes from Acidobacteriaceae bacterium, assembly GCA_020247055.1. GTDB lineage: Bacteria > Acidobacteriota > Terriglobia > Bryobacterales > Bryobacteraceae. The sequence continues at coordinate 2,006 of JADCJL010000044.1, forward strand.
GTCGGGGTCGTGCCCGTCAGACCGTAAATCGAAGACGGATTGTTCCGGTCGCCGCTGCCAAACGCCGGCATCAGGTCGGAGTTCAGGTTGGTAATGCCCAGCTTCTGGCCCCAGCCGTTCTGGAACGAGGGCGAAGTCCGCTGCGCCCAGCGGCGGTTGTAACCGACGCGCGCATCGTTCACCACCGTCGGCGAGATGATCCACGTCTTGCCCATCGACATATTTTGGTTCCGCGAAGGCGCCGTGCCGCCCGCCGAGCCGTCAAACTCGCCGCGGTCCGGACGGATGTTCCACGGCCGCAGCAGACCGGGAAGGTACTTGTTATCGGTCCACGAGAAGTAGGCCTTGAGCGCCGTGCTGAACTGATGATCGAAGCGGTAGTTGTAGTCGTTCAGATACACCTGCGCCAGTTCGTTCGCCAGGTAGTTGCCTGCCGCGCCGGTCGAGATAAAGCTCCCGGCCCGGTTGGGCAGTTGCCACGGGTCGAATTCCAGCACCTTTCGCGCCACCGGGTCGATCCGGCTCTGCGGGATCACGCCGCCGGCAAACGGGTCGCGCTGCCAGACGCCATTGACGAGGCGCGTCGTCGCCGGATCGAAGATCGCATTCGCCCCGGGGAAGTTGAAATCGCCGCGACGCATATCGAGGCTGGGGACCGAGGCGTCCACCTGTGCCACTTTCTTCTCGTGCAGGCGCTGGAACCCGAAGAAGAAGAAGGTCTTGTTCTTGCCGTTATAGATCTTCGGAATCACTACCGGGCCGGAGATCGAAGCGTCCGGCATCATGAAGAACGAAGGCACGCCGTTCGGCGCCGTCGCCGTCGCCTGCGAAGTCTTTGTCCGGTCAAAGAACAACCGGTGCTGCATTCGCCGGGTGCGTCCGTACCAGGAACCCATCATGTGCAGTTCGTTGGTGCCGGTCTTCTTCACTGCGTTGATGACGCCGCCCGCCGAGTGGCCGTATTCGGCCGGCGGCAGGGTCGTGATGACTTTCACCTCCGCCACCGAGTTCAGGATCGGCTTGGTCGTTTCCGTACCGCCCTGCTGGTCGTTGCCGTTCACGCCGTCTTCAAAGATGCCGATGGCGCCGGCGCGCTGGCCGGCCAGGTGGTAGGCGCCCAGCGAGCCGCCGTAAGCGTAGCCGCCCGTCGTCATACCCGGCACCAGGTTCATCGTCGAATTGACAAAGCGCTGGTAGAGCGGCAAATCATAAAGCACATCGCCGGCCAGCACAGCGCCGGTGGCGGACGTTTCGGTTTCGAGCGCCGGTAGCGCGCCGGTCACTTCCACCGACTCGGTTACCTGCCCGACCTGCATGACGGTGTCGAGCGCCAGGGTGTCACCCGTGCGGAGCTCCACGCTCTCCCGGATTACTTTCTTGAATCCGGATAACTCAAAGGTCACGCGGTAAATGCTCGGCTGGAGCGAAAGAACACGGAAGATACCTTCCGCATTGGTCGTGGTCGTGGACGTGAAGTTCGTGCTCGGCTGCACGACCGTTACATTGACGTTAGGAACCAGGGCGCCCGTCGAATCGGTGACGCGGCCGGTCAGTGTAGAAGTGCCAATTTGCGCGAAGGCCGCGACGCTGCACAGCGCGGCGGCCACTCCTAGCTTGGCAAAGAATTGCATGGATTTCCCTCCAAAGATCAAACTCAAATCCCGCATCCAATCAAGGACACGAGCCCGATGATTATATGCAAACAAACCGAGGGGTGCAAGGCCTCGCCTAATCGGTTTGGACGGTCATTCTTTCTCCCTTCGGCCCTCCGTCGCGCCTTCGGGTTACGCTGATCCGGAATCCGGTCGCCGCCCATGCCCACCGTCTTTCTCAGCCACGCCTCGCAGGACGCCGATGCCGCCCGCGCCGTGGCCCGGGCGCTGCGACAGCCGGACCTCGATGTCTTCCTCGAACTCGACGCTCTCAAGCCCGGCCAGGAATGGATCCCCGGCCTGGAGCAGGCCCTCGAAGCCTCCACCCACTTCCTCGTCCTCGTCGGCCTCTCCGGCGTCCGCCGTTGGGTGGAGCGCGAACTCCGCTACGCTCTCGTCCGCAACACCGAGCACTCCGAATACGCCATCCTCCCGCTCCTACTCGGCGAAAACTGCAGCGAACAGAACCTCCCGCTCTTCCTCCGCCAGCACCAGGCGCTCCGTCTGCCCGACTGGCGCAACCCCGACCGCGCCATCATCCAGCAGATCGCGGCCGCCATCCTCGCCGCCCCGCCCGAGCGCCGTTCCGCGGGCTGAACACTTTCGAAGCCGAACACGCCCATCTCTTCTTCAGGCGCGACCCGGACGTGGCCGCCGTGCTCGAACGCCTCCGCCGCAGCTGCGCCGCCGCCCGCGCCTAACACCTCCCCCCCACCGTGCGGTAACCTCTCCCCATGGAACCCAAAAGCAAATCCCAAGCCCGCCGCGCCCTCCTCCTCGGCGCCGCCGGCGCCTCCGCCCTCTCCGCCCAACCCAAATCCTCCTGGTCCCCCAAAAAACAGGTCGCCGGTGGACCCATCCGCTCCGGCAACCTCCTCTTCCTCAGCGGCATCGGCGGCTGGTACCCCGAACGCCGCCCTCAAGCCGGCGACATCCGCGAACAAACCGCCGACGCCCTCACCATCATGAAGGAGTCCCTCGCCAAAGCCGGCTCCTCCCTCGAAAACGTCCTCAAAGTCCAGGTCTCCCTCGTCGACCCCGAAAAAAACTGGGACGCCATGAACGAGGTCTACAACACATTCTTCCTCAAAGACCGCCCCGCCCGCTCCTACTTCGGCACCACCGGCTTCCGCCGACCCGGCCAACTCCTCCAGATCGACTGCATCGCCTACGTCGACTAACTCATTACTTGAAGTTCGAGTACGGCCCGGCGTCCATCCAGTGCCGCACGCTCAGCCCCTCGGAGTCCCATACCACGGCCCCCGCGCGCACCGTCATCACGCACCGCACCTCCCGCGTCGCCGTCAGCCGCGCGTGCCCCGCGTCCAGCAGGCCGAACGACCCTGCCCGCGTCTCGAGCACCGCCACGTCCGCCACCCCGCCCTCGGTCAGCGATCCCAACTCCGGTCGCCGCAGCGCCCGCGCCGGATTCACCGTCGCCCGCGCAATCAACCCGTTCAGCGGCGCCCCCAGCGCCAGCATCTTCGTCATCACGTTCGTCATCGTCGCCCGCGGCAGCATCACGCTCTCCGCGTCCAGCCCCGTGGACAAAGTATCCGGCAGCCGCCCCTGCTTCACCGCCGGCGCCGCCACCCGGAACCAGAATCCCGCCGCCCCGTGCCCCAAATCCTGCACCACCCCCTTCGCCGCCGCCGGCCGGCTCCCGCTCCGGTAAAACCCCGTCTGAATATCCCCCGCCCGCAGCCCCGGCCCCTCACCCAGCACCACCGTCTTCGTCAACGCCGCCGCCCGCACCGCGCTCTCCGCCCCGTTCGCCCCCGCCCGGAAGCCCACCACAATCTCCGGATGCTGCCGCGCCACCGCCTCCCCGTTCCCATCCGCCGCCAAAAACACCAGCACCCGCGTCTTCACGTCGTCAATCACCTTCGTCTTGAACTCGGCAAACGTCGCCGCGTCCACGTTCCCCCCCTCCACCGCCGTCGTCACGCACGCCCGCAGCTCGTTATGGTCCGGGTTCACCCCTTTCGCTCCCCTCCGGATATCGAAATTCGCGTTCAGATCAATCAGCCCCGGCGTCACGATGTAGTCGCCCACATCCACCACCTTCCGCCCCTGCACCGCCGGAATCGACGCCGCAATCTTCCCGATCCGCCCCTTCCGGATGCCGATGTCCATCCGCCCGTCCCGCCCGTTCTTCGGGTCCACCACCCGCCCGCCCTTCAAAATCAGGTCAAAAACCTCCTGCGCCCCCGCCGGCCATCCCGCCAGCACCGCCGCCAATGCCAACCGTCCCCAAACCTTCACGGAATCACCTCGTAAGCCCCGGCCTTTGTCCACTCCGGAAACCCGCGCCCATCGCGGTCATAAACTAACTCACCCGCCCGCACCGTCAACACCGCCTCCAGCCGCTTACTCCCCATCTGCTTGTTATGCCACGCGTCCTTAAACGCAAACAACCCCTCCCGCAGCGTAAATACCGCCACATCGGCCACCCGCCCCTCGCCCAGCGTCCCAATCTCCGGATACAACCCAATCGCCTTGGCCGGATTCACCGTCGACCGCACCATCGCCTCCTCGAGCGGCATCCCCAAGCTCATCAGCTTCGAAATACAATTCGGCATATCCGACTCCGGCAGCATGATCGACGACGAATGCAGATCCGTCGAAATCGTGTCCGGATAAAACCCCTGTTCGAGCGCCTTCGCCGCCACCGGCCACAAAAAGCTCCCCGCCCCGTGCCCTAAATCAAACTTCACCCCCCGCTCCCGCGCCGCCATCACCCACGGCTGCAGCTTCCCGTTCGCCCGGTTCAGCATCTCTAACTGCCGGTCGTTGAACACGTGCGTATGCATATCTCCCGGCCGCATCCGCTCGAGTAACTTCTCCTTACTCGTCCGCCCGGTCAGCGTGAGAATCTTATCATCCACCATCACCGGCGTATTCGATAACTTACCCGCCGCCACCGCCGCATCCACCGCCGCCCAGCCATAACCCCCAAAGTGCGCCGTCTTGATGCCCACAATATACGGCCGCCGTTCGGCAATCTTCGCCGCCGTCTTGGCCGGGTCCATGTCCTCCACGTTGTCTTCAAAGGACTGACCAATCATCCCGTGCCCCACAATATTGATCAGCGCCAGCACCCGCGTCTTCGCCGGCCGGATCACCCGCTCGAGCATCTCCTCAAACGTCCGCCAACCCGACCCTCCCGCGTCCACCACCGTCGTCGTCCCCGCCGGCAGCGCCGAATCATCCGGCCGGATCGAGCCCATATAGCCGAACACGTGCGCATGCAGGTCAATCAACCCCGGCGTCACGTACAGCCCCTTGGCCTCAATCACCTTCTTGGCCTCGCCCGGCGCAATTCCCGCCGCCACCCGCGCAATCTTCCCGCCGGCCACGGCCACATCCATCACCCCGTTAATCCCGTTCCCCGGGTCCAGCACATGCCCGCCCCGGATCAGCAGGTCGTAGCGCGGCTGCGCCCCCAGCATCCCCGCGCAAATTACCAACGCCGCCGCCAGTCTCATGCCTTCTCCTCCGCCCGCGTCGCCGTCCACGTCGCCTTTCCGTACTCGCCCAGGTCCACGCTCCCCGCCATCTCATTCCCCGCCAGCTTGCCCGAAAAGTGGTAATGCAGCGCCTGCGCGCCCGCCGCCAGCGTCGACCGCAGCGAAACCTCCGCCCCGTCAATCCCGCCCCGCAACCGCCCCTCGTTCGCCCACCCCATATGCGTCCCGGTCACCGTATTCCCCCGCGCCTGCAAAAACAGCTTATGCCGCGCCGACCCCGTCTGGTACCGTACCTCCACCTCCCAACGCCCCGTCAAATCCCCCGCCGGCGCCGCCGCCGCCCGCTTCTCCTTCCCCGCCGGTGCCCCCCGGAAGATCTCCGCCAAGCGCGCCGCAATCGCCAAATGGTCCCCCGGCCGCAGCGACACCGGCCGGATCACAAACGAAGATCCCTCCCCCGCCGCGTGCGTCATAATCCGCGGCTTCCCCGTCGCCAGCATCCGCCCCACCTCCCCCGCCGTATACCCAATCCGCTTCTCATCCCAGCTCACCGTCAGCGTTGGAAACGGTCCGCCCTGCGCCGGCGGATTCACCTTCGTCGCCACCCCCGCCGTCTGCGTCACCGCCGCGCTGATCTCCCCGTACCACCGCTCCCACTCCGCATACTCCGCCTTTAAATCCCGCCGCTGCAGGAACGACTCCACCGCCGTCACCATCCCCACAATCTCTTCCTTGCTCACCTTCATCGCCCGCCCAATCGCATGGTGCGGCGCCGAATTCGCCCACGCCGCCCGCACCAGGTCCTTCCTTCCAATCAGCAGCCCCGCCGTCGACGGCCCCCGCAAAATCTTCCCCCCGCTGTACGCCACCAGCGACGCCCCCCGCGCCAAATAAGGATTCGGCACAATCAGATAGTCCGCCGCCGCGTCCACCAGAATCGGCACCCCCGCCTTCTGTGCCACCGGCGCCACCTGCTCCAAGCCAAACTTCGCCTTCCCGAAATGCTGGCCCAGAATCTGAATCATCGCTGTCCGCGGCCCAATCGCCGCCTCCAGCTCCGCCGCCGAACTCACCTCCACCACCTCCACCCCCAGCGCCCGCGTCGCCTGGTCATACACATTCCGCGACTCCTTCGGGAAAATCACCTGGTTCTTCAACCCCCGCAAATCCGGCAACTGCTGCATCTTCTCCGGGTCGCTGCCCACAATGCACGCCGCCGTCGCGTGGGTTAACGCCGCCGCCGCCCCCGCCGTCACAATCCCCCACTCCACCCCCAACAGCTCCGCCAGCCGCCCAGAGGCCTTCTCCATCAACTCGTCCATGTTCACGTGGAAATGCGACGCCTGCTCAATCGCCGCAATCACCTCCGGCAGCAGCCGCGATCCCCCGTTGATCGTCAGCGTCGCCGTCGCGTTGATGAACGGCTCCACGCCCAATTTCGTGTAGACGTCCGGCGTCGCCGCCGCCGCGGGCGCCCCGGCCGCCGGTAGCGCCGCCGCGCCCCCGCCGAACAATGCCGCGCCCCGCATCATCTCCCGGCGCCCGAATCCTTTCTGCCTCTCGTTAGCCATCTGCTTTTTCCTCGCTGCGGTCGAAACTTCCCCGCCAGTGTACCCGAAAATCGCCCCCCCGGCTGCTACACTGTCATCCCATGCGCTCTCTCCTGGCCCTGCTCGCCGCCGCCACGCTCTCCGCCAGCGACCTCCGCGTCGAACTCGGCCCCGCCCGTCTCGTCGCCCAGGGTCCCCCCGGTGAAAAACGCTGGGGCCGCTGGCAGTTTCCCACCCTCGAAACCGGCCCCCGCGGCCTCCTCCTCCTCTCCGTCCACACCTCCCCCGACTCCGCCGCCTCCTACGGCCAACCCCGCCAGCTCTTCCTCTCCCGCAACCACGGCCGCACCTGGACCCTCCACCCCCCCCGCCCCGCCCAAATCCCCTACGGCCTCGCCCCCCCCTCCGGCCAGTGGCTCCGCACCGCCACCGTCGCCGCCACGCCCGTGGCCTCTGTCACCCTCCCGCCCCCCGTCGCCGAACGCCAAAGCTACGGCACCCCCTTTCAGCTCTATCCCCTCCTGCAAATGCCTCCCGCCCTCCGCCAGATCTTCTTCGAGCGCTTCGAAAACGGCGCTTGGCGCACCCAATCCCAAACCCTCGACGACCCCGACGCCCTCCGCTACTCCACCGGCGGCCTCGTCCCCCAAATCTGGTGGGGCGATATGAAGCGCCTCCCCAACGGCGCCCTCATCGCCCTGACGTATCCCTACTACCACGCGAGCCAGCTCCCCGTCCCCTACACCTCCGCCGCCTCCTACCGCTCCACCGACGACGGCCGCACCTGGCAAAAAATCGGCCACATCCTCTACAACGAACCCGACCGCCGCCGCGACGGCTTCACCGAACCCGCCCTCGAACTCCTCCCCGACGGCTCCCTCCTCGCCGTCCTTCGCTCCACCGACGGCCACGGCGTCGGCCCCCTCTACCGCTCCCGCTCCACCGACGGCGGCCAAACCTGGTCCCCCCCGGAACCCTTCACCGAAACCGGCGTCCTCCCCCGCCTCCTCCAGCTCGCCAACGGCATCCTCGTCCTCTCCTCCGGCCGCCCCGGCGTCGACCTCCGCTTCAGCCGCGACGGCGGCCAAACCTGGACTCCCCCCCAAACCCTCGTCCCCGTCCCCGACCCCGCCAAGCCCCAGGCCGACTCCTGCGGCTACACCTCCCTGGTCCCCCTCGGCCCCGATCGCTTTCTCATTACCTACTCCTGGTTCAATCCCCCCAGCGGCCGCAAATCCATCTACGTCCGCCCGGTCCGCGTGCGCCCGTAAACCCCACCATGCCCAAACCCGTTTACACCACCACCCGCAACCTGCACCTCTACGCCGGCCTCTTTCTCAGCCCCTTCGTCCTCCTGTTCGCCGTCAGCGTCTTCTACCTCGTCCACGTCCCGCCCTCCACCCCCGCCCCCGCCCCGCCAACCCGCGCCGCCGCCGGCGTTCCCGTCTCTCTGGCGCTCGAAACCCTCAGCCC